>PEQN01000001.1 GCA_002786225.1 Leptospira sp.
TTTTTACTCATATTCACCTCTTGCTGTTTTTAAGCTAAAAAGGTGTCCAGTTATATGTCATAGGGCTAATTTTATCAATCTTCTGATCTAAATTGAAGATATCATTTCTGTTCTCTTTACTTAGAGCAATATCTGTTTTAAATAAAGTAGTAAAGTACATTGTAAAAAATTTTCCAATTCTTCGAAGTCTTTCATCTTTGAATCTATAGGGAACCACAGCATAGGATTTATTTTTTATGGTAAAATTCTTCTTTAAAAGTTCATTCCTTCGAAATTCTGTAATTATATCTTTCTCTAAATTAGAAATCATTCCTTGAATTATTTTTTTATTTTCAAGAGTTAAACTATATTTAACATTTTCATCAAAAAGTTGGTAGATGGGCCCTACTATCATTGATAAAAAAGAAACATATATATGATCTTGGGCAAAATAGTCCTTTTCTAGTATAATTTCGTTTTTATCTTTGTTATGAAATTTAACATTCAATCGATAAGTTGATTCTTCTTTTCCTGGGAGTATACCTAAGGTTAGAAAAAATCCCAATAATGATAAAGCATTGTTCTCTTTATCAATAATTTCTGAAGTAACTTCTAATTCGATATTTGCATCTGGTTTGGATTTGAAGGATCGAGATTTACGAATTTCATCCGCAGTCAAATAAGCTGAAATGTTATAATACTCATCATAATTTACAAATTGTATTTTCGTTTTAAATTCTTGGAATGGTATATGATTGGTTTTGATTTTGACTGGGACAGCAGGAAGATAATCCTGCTGATTCCTTTGATTGAAATTATTAACATTTGTATTTTGGCTATAATATGTTTTATGAATAATACAATTAACAAAGAAAAAAGAATTACAAAGAAGTATAAAATATATTTTGCATTTAAAAATTTTCAAAATCGAAACTCTCCAAGTCAGAAAATAACTCAGAGTAAATTATTATTTTTATTCAACAAAATTGTCAACTTAACTTAAAAAATTAATTTTAAATCTAAACAAACATTCTATAAATTCTTCTCTAAATGCCAGACTTTTTCTTGAACGGGAATTCCATTCCTCATCCCTCCTTTCACAGATATACTCTTCAATTGATTTATTTTATAATACTTATTGTAATGCGATAGAACTTCTTCCCGCTCGATTGAAAAAGGAGGTCCTTCCATTGAAGATGGATCATACTCAAAACAAATCAGAAGTTGAGGCGCATTTTCTGCAATTTGAGTTAAATGATTTGTGTATGAAATTCTCATATCCAGAGGCAGCGCAACTAGGGCGGCTCTATCATAGATAGCATCTATCTTCCCAATATGAGCTTTGCTTAAATCAAATAGATTACCGACAAAAATATCTATACCCTCTGCTGAAAAATGTTCCAATTTATCTAAGGTTCTTATTTCTGGTTCAATTCCGAGCTCTTGGAAAAGTTGGGTAATTGCCTTTTTGCTAAGTTCAACACCTACTACTTGAAAGCCTTGGTCTAGAAGCCAATGTATATCTAAAGTCTTTCCACAAAGAGGAAGAAATACTCTACTTGATTTCTTTAAAGAAAGTGTAGGAAAAAACTCTACAAGCAAAGGGTTCGCTTGATTTATATGAAAACCGATTTGATCAGATTCCCATCGACTATGCCAAAAGTTTGGATCCATGGATTCTCCTTAGTCTATTTGATAAAACAATATTTATTCTTAATCATCATTTAACTTTAATTACAACCTTACCTTTGGCATGGCCCTGGGCTACATATTGCATAGCTTCCCAAGTTTGCTCCAGAGGATAGACTTTTTCTATTATGGGCTTTATTTTACCAGATTGAGCAAGTCTAGATATAATTTTTAAATCTTTTGGAGTCACTTTAGCCATTAGAACATGCATTTTTTTAGAACCGAATGACAGTAATTTAACGAGAAATAAGGATTTAATAATATGCCAAAACTTTCCACCGATTAGTACAAAACGTCCATTCTCCTTCAAAGAACTTTTGTATTCTCCCAAAGAATGATTCCCATTCACAGCGAGGATCAGATCATATCGTGTTTCCATTTTTGTGAAATCGTCTTTGTTATAATCAATAACAATATTAGCTCCCAGTTTTTTGCTTTGTTCAATGTTTCTTTCAGAGCATATCACTGTTATATGAGAGCCCAAAAATTTTGCTATTTGAATTGCAAAAGTTCCAACACCTCCACCTCCTCCATCGATTAAGATGGAGTCCTTTCTTTGGACATTCCCCTTATCTCGAATTGCCTGTAAGGCAGTGACTCCAGCTAGAGGCAGAGCTGCTGCTTCTTCAAAGGAAAGATTTTCTGGTTTGTGAACTAATAAAGATTCTTCAACGGCTACATATTCAGCAAATCCACCAAATCCTGAATCAGCTAAATCGCCCAGTACCTTATCACCTGGTTTGAAGTTTTTGACTTTTGAGCCAACAGATTCAACAACTCCAGCAATATCCGCTCCAAAGATTTTCTTTTTGGGAGGAAATCCCATCTGTATCAAACGGTAATCTGCTGCATTGATAGAGGATGCATGAATTTGAACCAAGATCTCATTCTCTTTAGGAACGGGTTTAGCTATCTCAGAATATTCTAAAATTGATTTTGGTTTTGATTTTTTGTATAAAATTGCTTTCATTATTTACCTTGAAGGTGTTTATCTTTTTGATGAAAATAGATTTTTTTATAAACAACTAAAGAATCTATTTGACGATAAAAAATTCTGTATAAATTGTAAATTCAAACAATGTATAAGCAATCGATTCCTGAAAAGAATAATTTCATAACATTGTAAATTATTGAATAAATTTATTTCCTATGAATGAACAAGAGATCCTATTACCTATTGTTGGCATTCATTTATTTTTGGGAATTTCTTTAATCTTTATTTCAATTATTCTAATTGTTCTTCTGCGCAAGCCTCAAATTTTTTTGGTAATAGCTAGTCTCTTGCTGCTTACTTTTTCTCATTTTTATTACTATCTATATTATACTGGCAGCCTAGTCCATTTTCCAAACATCATATTTATTTTTCCTATGGTCATTGTAATAGGACATATCGCACTATTCCACTCTTTCTTAGATCTTTTAAAAATCCGAAGTTTCTGGAATCTTAAAACGCTCTATCATTTGCCGATAATCTTCATTCAATTCTGGATCATATTTCCAAAATTTAGGCTAGATGATACATCCAAAATTCAACTCTATCTAAATCAGAAAGATATTCTATTCCCTGAAGCAATAGCGGGAAAATCAGCTGAAATCTTTTTCTTTATAATCGCAATCATATATATTAGTTTAACAAATTATATTTTAATTTATAGATTCTTCCCCAATTTTTTGCCTTGGAATAAAACTATAAATAAGTTTCATGCTGATGATGAATTTCATATAACAAAAACTAAATGGATCATATATTTCAATTATATTGTCTTAATTTTAGCCTTTACTGCTTGGATGCTAGTTCCCAATAAAATTTTACACGCATCCATTCCCTTAGCCTTCTCTATCTCGATTCCTATTTTCTTGATTGGACTTATCTTCTTTCCCTATATTTTACAATTAGGAAATCAAATCAAGGTTCATGAAACTTTTTCTATAACCAATTATACGAAATCAAACTTACAGAATTTGGATTTAGTTGCATTGGAAGAAAAGATTGCATCTTTATTGGATCAAAAAATTTACCTTCAAGATGGAATCAATCTTCCTAAATTTGCAAAAGAATGTGGAATCAGTGTTCACCAAATGTCAGCGTATTTTAACCTCATAAAAGGGGTAAAATATGCAGATTTCATAAGGACATTTCGAGTTGCGGAAGCAAAGCATCTACTCGCCCAAAAACTAACTTGGAATACAACTCGAATTGGATACGAATCTGGTTTTAATTCTTCATCTTCTTTTTTTGAGGCATTTAAGTTAGAAACTGGGATGAGTCCAAGTGAATATAAGAAAAAATTGAAAGCGAAATAAAGATAAAAATTACTCCAGTTTTATAATTCAGGATGAATTGAAATCTAAAACCTGCTACTATAGAGAACCATGTTTCGTAGATTAGCTATAGTATTTTTAATTGCTTTGCAAATTTCCTGCATACCCTTTCTTTCAAATAATCTAGATCCCAACACCGATCTCTCGAATCTTCTTTTACTCTATCGCATCTTCAATCGAAGAGCAATAGCATACACTCCTAATGCCCTTGTATCTTATACTAATTTGAGTTCTGCTCAAACAGTAATAGCAAAACCTGATGATCCTGAGCTAAAGAGATGTGGAACAACATCTAGATTACCAGAAGGTGTAAGCTTAGCTGACAATGGTACATTAAGTTACACAGGCAATCCAAGTCGCACAGTAAATCCTATTTCCATGGATATAGTATGCTTAGATAGTGGGAACCAATATACTACGAGTGCAGTTGATTTTGAAGTTCGAGGCTATGATTGGATTCGAAATCTGTCAACAGGTGGATTTAATAGCGAAGGAAGAGATGTATATATAGGTTCTGATTCAGAAATCTACTTCCTTGCAACCACGGTCAATAATGGAAGTAATCTCGCTGAAGATTTTGGACAAAATATCATTAAAAATAGTTCACCAACGCCTGGAACATCAGTCTCACCATTCATGTTAAAACTTGACTCTAACGGCAATCTTATTCGAACTCGTGTTCTTGGTGGAGTCCCAGCACAGGACGAATTGAAAATTACTGCCGACTCAAATCAAAATATTTATCTAACTAGTAAATTAGGTCCTCCACCGACTGTTTTAACTGTTAATTCAGATCCTGAATTTGGGGGTTCACCTGTAACGAAAACACCCATTTCAACTAACGGTGACTTTTTACTATCACAGATCAAATCCGACGGAAGTTTTGGTTATGCGTTAACGGTAAGTGCAACAGGCTTATCAACTGCAACTTCCATATGTTACAATCCTAAAACAAATACTATCCAAGCCAATGGTTTTGCAAATGGAACATCTCAAGATTTAGGACTAGACTTTGGGGTCTCCGATACAACAAACTCACCCTTAGGATTTCAACTCGAATTCTCTCCCGAGAAAACCTACATTCGCAGTAGGAAATTTTTGGGATCAACCCATAGAGCTACATCAATAGACTGTAAGCCCGATGGTAGTTATACCTTGGCGATACAACAAGTAAGTAATTCTTTGGATTATCGAACAACCTTCGATGGAATTACAGACACCAAGACAGCTCCATCTGCATCAGGGGGAGTTGGATTGATATCCATAGACTCGAATGGCAATTATTTATTTACTAAATTTTTTCGTCATCCTACAGCTTTATCTACTTCCACTGGGGTTGGTAGAGACTCTGGTGGCAATTACTATATTCTTTTTTATTCCAATGGTGCGAATTATGATCTTCGATTTGCAATAGATGGGATTTCAGAAATTAAACCTTCTATCGGAAGCGGAATACAAACATCTTTTCTGGTGAAGTTGAATCCCGATGGGAGCTATGCTTGGGGGAAGATGATAGGTTCAAATGTAAATTTGATTCTTAATTCTATGGCAATTCATCCTAAAAGAAAATCCATTTTCCTATTAGGAAATTTTGTAGGGACCTCAGTAAATTTCTTCAATGATTTTGGTAGGAATATACCTTTGTCCAGTATAAGCAATCAAAATCCTTTATTGATAGAAGTGAATTCTGAGGATGCTAGCTTAACGAATGCTAGATTGCTTACTTTACCAAGTAATGTTACAACACTTGATTCTATGAAAATGGATAGTTTCGGAAATCTTTATCTCACTGGTCAATTTAGAGCAAATACCAATTTCCAATATGGAACAGATGGTGGAGTTATTTCTAAAACATACAATTATGGAGCTGCTTTAAGACAGGCACTTTTTGTAAAATTGCGTCCTTAAGCAAAAAGCAAAATTTTATACTAAAAGAGCAAGATTCGGGTTTTGTTTTTTCCTAGAATAAGATAAGCTTCAATTATGAATCAATATGCTACTATTGAGAAAGCAATTAAATTTATACATTCAAGTTCAGAACAAAATCCGAGTCTTGAAGATATTGCAAAATTCGTGAATCTCAGTCCCTTCCATTTTCAAAGAGTTTTTACCGAGTGGGCAGGTATCAGCCCTAAGAAATTTTTACAATATATACACCTAAGGAAAGCAAAAGAAATTTTCCAGGATAAAACAATGACTCTACTTGATGCTTCGGTAGACTTAGGACTCTCAAGCACAGGGAGACTTCATGATCTCTTTATCAAATTAGAAGGAATGAGCCCTGGCGAATATAAAAAAGGTGGGGATAATCTTACAATCAACACTAGTTACAGAGATAGTTTATTTGGAAAAGTTTTGATTGCATCAACACACAAAGGAATCTGTTCCATTCAATTCTCTGAAGATAAAATAGCAGCTCTAAGCCATTTGCAGGAGAACTTTCCGCATGCAAAATTTGTAAATATTTCTGATAGCTTCCAAGATCTAGCCTTAAAGCAGCTAACTAATCCTAATTCTAATCTTTCAGAAATCAAACTCCATATAAAAGGAACTGGATTTCAAATGAAAGTTTGGGAAGCTCTTTTAAAGATTCCAATGGGCAAAATGTACACTTATGGATCTTTAGCTTCTTCGATTCAAATGCCAACTTCTTCAAGAGCAGTAGGGTCCGCTATTGCTCGCAACCCCATCGCCTTTCTTATCCCATGTCATAGGGTCATTCAATCCTCAGGAAATATTGGGGAGTATAGATGGAACTCTGATCGAAAGACTGCAATTTTGGCTTGGGAAGCAGTCCAATCAATAAACAATTTAGATTAGAATATGAATCTATTTAAAAATACGAATAACCATTCTTTGAATCTTCTACCTTTCGATGGAGAGGTGTACTACTATGGATCCGTCTTCCACTCGGATGAAGCTGATAATTATTTTGTAAATCTCATGAATAAGATAGAATGGAAGAATGATGAGGCAATCCTATTTGGTAAGCATATTATCACTAAACGAAAGGTAGCCTGGTATGGTGACCATCGATATTCATACACCTATTCCAAAACTACCAAAGACGCCCTACCCTGGACAGAGGATTTGCTTAAGATTAAGTCTTTGATTGAAAAAGTCCTAAACTATAAATTTAATTCTTGTTTGTTGAATCTTTATCACACAGGCGAGGAAGGAATGGCTTGGCACAGTGATGATGAAAAATCTTTAGATAGACATGGAATCATAGCCTCAATATCTTTTGGAGCAGAAAGAAAATTTGCTTTTCGCCACAAGAAGACGAAACAAGTCATACCCATCAATCTGGAAGCAGGAAGTCTCCTAACCATGCAAGGAACAACTCAAGACTATTGGTTGCACCGACTTCCACCAACTAAAAAGGTTTCTACACCAAGAATTAATTGTACTTTCAGAAATATGAGATGATTTTCTAAAACAGTTTATTCCTTTTAACTAACTCTCAAATTGTAGAATTTTTACTTACCATCTGAATTGAGCAAAATGGGCAAAGCATCTTTTCCATTGGGAACAAAAATCAATTTGTTATTTGGATTTTCCATAGCTTTCAGTTGAATGTATTTCTGAGTTAAAGATTCCGAAATCAATTTCTGGGCTTTAGCCTGTGCTTCAGCTTCCAATAAAATCGACTTAGCTTTTCCCTCTGCAGTTATTGTTTGAATTTCAGCATCTTTTTTTGCGATATTGATTTCAAATTTCATTTGTTCTTGCTCTTGTTGCTTAGTAAGTTTGGATTCAATCGCTTTTAATATGGAAGGGCTATATTCAACATCATCAACAATGACATCATCAATTTCAACATGCTTATCTTTTAATTTTTCATCCAAATTCCTTTTGATTTGTGCAGCAACATTAGGAGTTTCTTTAGAGATAGATACCATATTGTATGCAGAAAGTACGTTGCGTATGGAAGTACGAAATTGTGGTTTTACAACTTTTCCATAATAATCTCTTCCAATTTCCATCTGAAGTTCGTACAATTCGTTCATCTTTGGACGTAAAATAATGTCTGCAGTTACAGTTATTGTTAGGTCATCTCGAGTAAGAACTTCAACCTTTTCTTGGTAGGATTGCCACTGTATAGAATAAGTAAATACGCTATTCCATGGAGCATAGAATTGAACTCTGGATTCTAATGGTTTTTGACTTAGTCCGGTTCCATAAGGTCTCCACATCAAGCCAACTTCACCTGGACCAATGATGGATACACAAGAATAAAAAAACAACAAAGGAGTGAGAAAAACAAACAAAACTTTCTTGGAAAAATAGTATTTTGTAAAAAGATTTGGACTTTTCATATGCTTAGATTAGACTAATGAACATGAAACAATGGTTTCGACTACCTAGCTCTTGGTTCTTAATTTTTTGGGTTTTTATTCTTATCCAACTTTCCGTTCTTTCTTCTTGCATGGAAGACGAAAGTGTCATAAAAACACAACCTAGCTCAGAGATTCTTTTCTTGGAAAAGGTAGCAAAGGGAGATCTGTTAGCTGCGAGAGAATTGCTGGACCGAGGTGTTTCAATTCATGTGAAAGATTCTCTAGGCAATTCCGCTCTGATAAAAGCTTGTGATGCAGAAGATAAAGAAATGGTAGAAATGCTTTTGAGTAAAGGAGCCAATTATAATCAGCGAAATTTGGCTGGAGAGACTGCATTGTACAGAGCAGTCTTTAGAGGGAATTTACCATTGGTTCAAATCCTAAGCAAGTCAGGTGCAGAAATTCATGTCAAAACCGTTTCCGGCGAAAGTCTCTATGAATTAGCCGAAGAGAGAGGTGAAGACGCAATTTTAGAGTACTTGAATGCTCTTACGAAATCTAAATAACCATGAAGAACATCGCGAGTATAGGTTTATTCTGGGAAAGGGATTGATAATTGGAATCTGTTACCCAATAAAGTTTGCGAAAAGAGATTAAAAGAAAAAGTGACGATAGGATAAAATCAAAAATAATTTTTGTTCAAAGAAAATTTTCGAACAAGGTAATTCTCATGGCTAACTTATCTCAGAATAAAGAAAAATGGCAAAATTTCACAACAGAAGATTTAAATCGAATGGTAAGAATGGGTTGGGAGGATAGAACAACTTTTGATTCCATTCAAATCCAATTTGGGTTAACACCTAACGAATTTGTTCAATTCATGAGATCGCAATTAGACAAGAAAGCTTTCATTCGCTGGAGAAAACGTACGCATAAAAGAGGACACCTCAAACATAGCAAAATCCGTGGAAATGATATCAACCGATTTAAGTGCTCGAGACAAAGTATAGATGGAATAACCAAAGGCTGGAAATAAGTTAGTTTGACACTAAGCGAATGACCATGCAAGAATTTTCCTTTTTTGATTTTTCTATATTGGGCTTCGGTGGATTATTTTGTATAGTCTGGGCAGCGGGTTTAAGCTTACAATTACCCAATCCAATCAAATGGATAGCAGTATCTTTTGTAGGAACCTCTGGTATTCGTTTGATCTGGGAGGCTTACACTCTTTCTAATGCAGTTTTTTCTTTTCCTGAAATTTATTCTCTTCCTATTCCATTCTTATATTTTGTTGGTCCTTCTATTTTATTATATTATGAAACACTGAGTGGGAATAATGTATGGAATTTAAAATATAAACATTTGATCCCTATTGGAATAAGTTTTTTACCTTTATTGTATTGGTTCAGCCTAAGTTCAGAACAAAGAATCCTTTTAATCCTATCTATTCTTAATGGAAATTGGGAATTTCCAAATAGTATCTTTATCCTTTGGGTTCTTGGACCCAAGATTTCCATTTTAGTTTATGCTATATTTATAGGATCGAGGAAATCTGGAGAAGGAGCTTTAGCTATTTCATTGCTACCTGAAAAAGTTAAGGTCTTTTCCATAACTCTATTGATTTATATTCTGCTTATGATCCTTACGGATATCATTGGTTATATGTCTGGAAAAAGATACTTATACCAAATCAGTGCTTGGTCTCATTCTTTCGCGGTTATCTATGTTTATCTTTATTCGAAGTTAAATCCTTATAGCATGCTAGAAATTTCTGGTGCTATAAAAACAGCTAGGTATTCTCAATCTAAAATAAATCGAATCAATCACCAAATAGCACTTGATAAACTTAAGCATCTCATGTCTAATGAAGCCTATTATGCGGATGAGGATCTAAGGTTATCTTCTCTTGCAGAGGCGATGAAAATGAGTCCTCACCAATTGTCTGAGTTGATCAATGCTCATTTCCAAATGAGTTTTATCCATTTTGTAAATAGTTATAGAATAATAATGGCTTGCAAAATGTTGGAAGAGGAAGAAAGAACCATCCTCTCCATTGCCTATGCAGTAGGATTTAATTCTAAATCAGCCTTCAATCGTGTCTTTCGAGAATTTATGTCTGATTCTCCCAGCACATACAGAAAGAATCCAAGTTTCTTTGAACAAGTAAAAAAACATCTTATCAAAAAGATTCAACCAGAAGGTGCAGATACCTATATAAGAAAGTCTCAAGTTATAGATTAGGACGACATTTCTAAGATCCTTGGCTATAATTCTTCTAAAAGTATTTAGGAGAAAATAATGTTTGAAAATTTAGCTGAGATGTTTTTGGAGACAAAAAAAAATTATGGAAACAAAAGTGCATTTGCAACTCGAACCAAGGATAAAAAATTTGAAAAGATTTCTTATCATGAATTGTTCGAGCAAGCAGAGAATCTATCAACCGCGCTCATTGATCTTGGCGTAAGCGCTTGTGACCATGTTGGCATCATAGCAGACAATCGACTAGAATGGATCTTAGCTGATATTGCGGTAATTTTTGCAGGCGCTGCCGATGTTCCAAGAGGAACAGATGTAACGGATGGAGATATTTGCTACATACTTCCGCATGCTGATGTCAAATTTGTTTTTGTTGAAAATAGCCAAGTTGCCCAGAAAATAATAAAAAATAAAGATAAACTTCCTAAGCTAACACTCATCCTCATGGACAAAGATTCCATTCCAACGGAAGGTATTTTGCATTTATATGATCTAATTGAAAGAGGTAAATCTCTTAGAAAGTTAGGCGATGAACGAGTAAAATCTAGAATTCAAAATATTAAAAAGGATGATTTGTTTACTTTGATTTATACATCGGGAACCACTGGAGCACCCAAAGGAGTTATGCTAACGCATCACAACGTGATGTCTCTAATCAACCATAATCCTGTAAATTTTACAACAGAAGATAGGTTTTTATCAATTCTTCCTGTTTGGCATATATTTGAACGAACATTTGAGATGTTAGGAATTGCGAGAGGAAGTTGCACTTATTATACCAACATTCGAAATTTAAAAGAAGACTTACAAATTGTACGTCCTACTTTTCTTGCTTCGGCGCCTAGATTATGGGAAAGCCTCTACCAAGGCATTATGGCAAATTTAGATAAAGCTCCCAAAATCAATCAGAGTCTTTTTTTTCTGGCTTATTCCATTTCAAATCACTTCCAATCAGCAATTCGCTTTTTAAAGTTTCAAGAAATTGACTTAGATGGTAGAAGTATTTTTCACTCAGCCATGATTGGAATTTATAAAATCGCTGTAGTCTTGGTATTATTTTTACCAAACTTTGTTTTAGATAAACTTGTTTTAAGAAAAATTCGAGAAGCAACAGGTGGTCGTCTGCGAGGAACCCTTTCTGGTGGTGGTGCCTTGCCCAAGCATATCGATGAATTTTTCAATTTTATAGGTATTCCAGTTTTTGAAGGCTATGGTTTAACCGAGACAGCTCCTTCGATTGCCGTGAGAACTTTTGAAAAAATGATAATCGGTACAGTTGGTCCACTTTATGCCAATACAGAAATCAAACTACTTGATCTGAATACAGGAAAGCAGATTTATCCTGCGAAAAATGGTTTTGGTCGTAAAGGAGAAATCCATATTCGAGGACCACAAGTTATGAAAGGATACTACAAAGACCAAGTAGCAACCGAAAAAGTATTGAAAGATGGATGGTTCAACACGGGTGATCTCGGAATCATGACATACAATAACTGCCTTAAAATTGTGGGTCGTTCCAAAGAAACCATAGTGCTTCTTAGCGGAGAAAATGTAGAACCCAATCCCATAGAAAATAAACTTCTCCAATCGGAATTAATTGATCAGTGTATCGTAGTAGGGCAAGATAAAAAATATTTAACCGTACTTATTGTTCCTAACTTAAATAAATTTAAAAACTATGGTACTAGTTTAGAAATACTAAGTCATGACAAAGATGTGAATAAACAAATTCGAGATGAAATTAAAAAGCTTATCAGCACTGAAAATGGGTTTAAATCCTTTGAGAAGATCCAAGATTTTCGATTGCTTCCTAAAGCTTTCGAAATGGGCGATGAACTCACCGCAAAACTCAGTGTTAAGCGACATGTGGTAACAGAAAAGTATGCTAAATTATTCGAGAGTATGTATATGTAAATGTGACAAGTAGAATTTCGTTTAGATGGATTCCAATAGCTAGTAAGCATTACGGAAAAATGGAGACCCTGGGATTCGGTCTCCGTCGACTCAACTTCGTGTTTAGTCAGACTCCGACCCGTCCCGTTCATGCCTTCGAACCTCATGTTCGCAGGAAAAATGGAGACGCTGGGATTCGAACCCAGGTCCTATTATTCTCAAAAACAGCCTCTACATGCTTATGTCATTCTGAATTGTCGGGAAGGTGGAACCAATGACCGGGTATTCCTTCCTTACTCGGATTGATGTTTTCCAATGGACCAACCTGATGAACTTCCATTAGAATCCTTTGAGAGTTGCGAGACTTAGTCCACCAAAGGAAACAGAGTTAAGTCTCGTAGCAGGTTCTTAAGCTGCTAGGGCTAATTCGTTGTTAGCGGTTATTAAAGTTGAAGGTTATTAAGTAGGACCCTCACCTCTGCATGCCACTGAATCCAAGTCAACAACAGTCGAAACCAATGTCGTCCCCGATTTACATAGAATTAGACCATATTTCTGTTTTGGAAGTTCAAATAAAGAAAAAAAGATTGTTTTGCAAGAAATTTACCAGAAAATGACCCTACATGGAGACTAATTTCACTCCCTCCAAAATCACGATTCGGGCAAAACTGCTTGGGATCATCCTAGCAATTATAGTCTCTGGACTAGCACTTATGATTTTTCTTGCTACCTATTTCTTCAGGGACGATTCTGAAAAGAGGGTTCAAGACAATAACCTCGCACTGGTAGATATCATAGGTCAGAAGGTAGAATCTGATCTTAAAGGAATATCTTTTGCCCTGCAAAGCTTTTCCAATCTTCAAATGCAGAATTCCAGTGCTCAAGTTAAATCCGACCAAGAAAAAGAACTTTTTGCAAACAATCCCAACTTTATATATATGGCGATTCTAAGCTCATCCGGGGAAGATATAACTACAGTTAAATATTTCATCAATAAAAAGTATATAGAAGACAATGAGATTAAACCAGCATCCTTTCAGTCAGTTAACAAATCCTATGAAGAGAAACTTTTCAAGTCGCTTAGAGGAGGAACTGTCTTATTCAATGCTAGTCCTGGATTTGTAACACCTATTTTAGGAATGGCTATACCATGGAGGAATGCTGGTAAAAATTATTCCTTACTTGTATACATTGACTCAATTGAATTTATTAAAACATTTCAAGGACAAGGAATTAATACCACGTATTTAGTAAATGAAGAAGGTGAAATACTTGCTCACTTAGATACCAAACTTGTCATTGAAGGTTCGAATTTGTCAAATGTGCCTATCGTTAAATCCATGCTAGAGTCTAAAATTGACAACAGGCAAATTAAATACAATGACGAGAAGAATAAAGAAATTTTAGGTTCCTTCAAGAAGCTTTGGAACTATGGACTTGGAATTATTTCTGTAGTGGAAGCGGATTTAGTTTTCGAAGCCGTTTATAACATCCAAAGAAGAAACTTGATAATGCTTTTCATCATTATCAATATTTCTGTAGTAATTGTTTTTATATTTTCAAGAACCATATCTAATCCAATTAAATTATTAGTAGAGGCCACTAAGGAAGTTGAGCAAGGGAATTTCAATGTAACCATTAAACCAGTATCAGGTGATGAAGTTGGAGTTTTGACTCATTCATTCCGTTCGATGGCGGAAGGATTAGAAGAAAGGGAAAAAGTAAAAAGCATCTTAGGCTCGATGATTGATCCTACAGTGGTGCAAGAAGCCATGAAAGATATGGCTGCCTTAAAGCGAGGTAAGGAAGATGAAATTACTGCCTTCTTTTCGGATGTTGCTGGTTTCTCTACCATTTCAGAACAGCTAACTTCTGTTGACTTAGCGAGCTTATTGAATGAATATCTTTCTTCAATGACTATCATACTAAAACAACATGAAGGTGTCTTGGATAAATATATAGGGGATGCAATAGTTGCTATCTTCAATGCCCCAGTGCATATTGAAAATCACTCACTCAAGGCAGCAAGAGCTTCCTTGGAGATGGTAAGTAAGTTAGATGAACTACGTAAATATTGGACCAAGAACAATTTGTATTCTAAAGAAGCCCAAGAAATGGATGCTAGAATAGGTCTGAATACAGGTCCCGCAAAAGTAGGATTCATGGGAACGGATGATCTTGCTTCCTATACAATGATGGGAGACACAGTTAACTTGGCTGCAAGACTTGAGGCTGCAGGTAAAGATTATGGGGTCAGTATCCTAGTCAGTGAAACGGTTAACGAACGAATTGTCTCTGAAATGTTTACGCGCGAATTGGATCTAGTGCGCGTTAAAGGGAAAAATGAACCTGTTAAATTGTATGAATTAATTGATACAAAATCTGGTATTGCTAGTAATTTGAAAGAGTGTGCGGCTCTTTATGAGCAAGGGCTAAAGAAGTATCTTTCACGAGATTTTAAAAATGCTATCGTCTTTTTCCAAGATGCTATAAAAGCTAAGGGAACAAAAGACAAATCTTCTAAAATGTTAATTGAAAGATGTGAATATTTTATAACTGAACAACCACCGAAAGATTGGGATGGAGTTTTCACTAGGACGCATAAATGACAGCCTTTCAAACTAAAATTGATGCTGTAGTCTCCTGGAAACTTTGGGAGAAACTATTTTTAGCATTTGAACTCTTTTTGATACCTATCTTGTTCCTAATTTTATTTTTTGATTTCCAAAGAAGGTTAGATGCTGGTGGAAGAGAACAAATCGGCATAATCTCTTTCAAACAAAAAACTGTCCAAAGAAAATATGGTGATAGGGTTGTATGGGAAGGAATGGAAGCAAGTTTTCCATTATACAATCGCGACTCCATTCGAACTGGAGATTTGTCGGATGCAGAAATAACTTTAACTGATGGCACCAAACTTGAAATAGATGAAAATTCCCTCATAGTTCTAAATATAACTAAAGAAGAAAAAGAAATTGATTTTGCTTATGGAACTTTATCAGCAAATAGTTCCTCGAATGATTCAGGTGAGGCGATCAAAATTAAATCAGGTGAAACTGTTGTTGCTCTTGATAAATCAGATGTTAGCTTAAAACAAAATGAAGACAAATCATTGATTCTTGATGTAAAATCAGGAGTTGCAAGCTTATTTCAAAATGGTAAAGAAAATCTAATCAATAATGGAGAAAAAGCTGTCCTTAGCGACCAAGAAACAAAAATAACAAAGAATCCACTTAAAGTAATTTCTCCATCTTCCAATCTTAAATTAGCTTCTGCGAATGCTATTGCTGATGTAGAATTTGCTTTTGAAGGTTTGGAATCAGCAGATAAGAATTTTCTTGAAATTTATAAAGATAGAAAGTTTACTCAAATATTTAAGAAAAGATCCATCTCTTCTAATAAATTAACAGAATCATTTCCTGAGGGAACCTACTATTGGAGAACTTCTTCGAATGGGAATGTGGGCTCATCTGGTAAAATTTCAAACCTACAGATTAAATCTGCTCAACTCGTAAGTCCGAACAATAATAAAAAATACTTTGCTACCAAAGAACAAACATTAGTTGCCTTTTCTTGGGTTTCTCAAAATGAATTTAACCAATCCATAGTAGAAGTCTCTTCAGATCCAGAATTTTCTAAATTAGTTTCAGAAAGAGGCACCTTAGGTAAATCAATCTCCATGGAATTGCCACAAGGCAATTATTTTTGGAGAGTAAAATCAATTATAAATTCCAGTTCGAATCCAATTTATTCAGCTGTTCAAAGATTCGAAATCACAAATGATGAACCGAGTAAGGCACCTAACTTACTTTATCCTAAGCCAAATGACTCTATCCCAGAAACGGTCGCTAACATCAATGGACTAAAATTTATATGGACAGAAATAAAAGGCTATAAGCATTATAATTTGGAAATAGCAAATAATGCAAATTTCAAAGAACCAAAAATTTTCAATTCTATAGTTTCAACATCGTTCCAATTCAAAGATAAAATATCCTCAGGAAATTATTTCTGGCGCATCACAGGGATTACACCATCTGGAAAATCAGGTGATCCTTCTAAACCGAATTCCTTTTCCATCAAAGCCCTGGAAGGAAATATCTTTTCTCTGCAAGCAGTAAGTTCGATTTCTAAGATAAAAATGCAAAAGGAAGGACTGCTACTGAAGTGGAAAAAACTTCCCATACAAGGCAATTACAAGGTTGAAATTGGGAAGGATTCCGAATTTAAAGATGTAGTAAAAACTTTAACAACTAGCATCAGTCAGGTCTCCTTCAATGACATACAAATAGGAACTTTCTTCTGGAGAGTTTCGTTGACTGATGAATCTGGAAATTCTTCTTATGTATCTGAATCAAGATCCATATCTATTTTCGATTCATCAGGACCTATCTATCCCCAGAAGGATCAAGTTATCAATATGTCAAATAAAGAGAACATCGTTTTCTCATGGAGCGCTCAAGCAAATATAAAAAATTATACCATCCAAATTTACCAATTAATAGGTGCTCAAAAAATACTTTTGCTTCAAAAATCAACGAATACTAATTCATTTATAATGGATGAGTTATCATTGTTAGACGAAGGAAAATTCAATTGGCAGATCTTAGTTGAGAATCCTTCAACTAGCGAAAAGACAGTTGAATTTTCTTCCAATTTTTCAATAAGTTTAGACAAGCTACCAGAGAAAATTGAATTGCTAACCCCCAAGGTTCAGTATGCGGACTAAAAATTTGAAGTTACCGTATATTTTTATATTCGCGTTTTTAGCAATTTCTTCAATTGCGAATTCAATTTATGCTCAGTCTGATAATCAAGGACAGATAATAAAATGGAAAGCTATTAACGGAATAACATTTTATAAATTTGAATTAGAAGACTCAACAGGAAAGAGTTTAGTTTCTGAAAATGTAGATAAAAATTATTATGAAATTAAATTAGAAGTTGGTAAATATAGATTTAGAATATCTGCATTAAATAAATTTAATAAAATTGGGCGCATATATAATTGGCAGACACTTGAAGTGAAACCAGTGCAACCTCCTGTGATTAAGGAAAGTCCTGCTGTTTTTAATCCCAAAGAATCAGGAAACACTCTAGAGATCAAAGGTGAATATTTACATAGAGGAACAACTGTTATATTAAAAACTCCATCAGGTAAGACTATCCAGGCTAAAAAGGAAGTATTGCCAGATGGATCTGGAATTAAGATTATCATGCCTGAAAATCTTGAAGAAGGAAATTATTCACTTAGCATCCAGAATTCTATAGGTAAACCTATTGAACAAAAGGTTCAATTAAATTCTAATGTGCCAACTCAAATTTCTAAGGTTGAAGTTAAAAGTGATTCAGAGGATTCATATTTAACAAACAATAATAGTGATAATCCTTTCATTAATTCTAGTAGAAATAAAAAAACTAAATTTGTTGTTCCAATGCTTTGGAGATCTGCTTTAGTTCCAGGTTGGGGCCATGAATATGCTGGAAAACGTAACATAGCTTCAATGTATTTCTATTCCTCAATTGTTACTGGTTTGTATGCATTAAATCGTTACGCAGTCTATAATAAAAATCGAGATGATTATGAAGAAGCATCTCGAAATTACTTGATAACAACTTTATCAGGTAACTCTTCTTTGGGGAATGCCATATTTTTTGAACAAGATATTTCATCTAAGTACAATACTACGCTAAATTCAAGATCGCAATTTAATTATTCTGCACAAGCTTTTAGCATTATTTATCTTACATCTCTTATTCATGCTATAATCAATGGGACACAATTGGAAGGAAGCCAAACATTTCAATTAAATAGTACTCCCGAATATTTTAATAATGAAATGGGTACAAAATATACTGTAATTTATAATTTTATCTACTAGGAGCAAATGATGAAAAATCATTTTAGTTTTAATCTTTTTTTATTATTTGTCTGTTCTCCTTTCTTTGTAAGCCAAGTAAATTCCCAAGAAATTTCCAACTTTGCGTTTCCTATAGCAAAGGTTCATTTTTATAGTTCACAAGCAGATATTGAAAGATCAGGAATAGTTCAAATCTCAAAAGGTAGAAATTCTATAGAGATAAAAGATCTAACATCCAAGTTAGAAGATAACTCAATTCGTATCATAGTAAAGAACAAATCCCAAGAAGATAAAATTAAAATTCTTTCACTTGAAGTTGAATCGAATCAATCAGAAGAAAATTATGAAAATGAAATACGAGAATCAGATGACTTGGTAAAATCATCTCAATTTAAATTAAAAAAATTAACTGATGAATATTTAAGCCTTCAAGAAGAAGAAAAAACAATACAATCTATTCAATTTGCCAAGATCCCAGAGGGTAAAAATAAAAATTCAGCCACATCGAATATCAATCTCAACCAATGGGGATCGAATTTAGATTTTGTACAGAATGCACTTAAAGAAAACCATACCAAATCTATTAAGCTTTTGGATGAAATTGATACAGCAAGATCAGAATTAAATCTAGCACTATTTATATCTAACAAGTACAATTCTAGGAGATCGAGGTATTCAAAGTCACTTAAAATTGAAATAGATTCAAAAGAAAGCCTACAACTACCCTTAACAATTATTTATAGAACATCAGGAGCAAGTTGGTATCCTGTTTATACAGCAAAACTTTTAGATGATAAAGTTTCTCCCACTTTGAAATTAGTATCTTATGCATTAGTTAAAAATGAAACTGGAGAGGATTGGTTCAATATTAAATCTTCTTTTTCGGCAACAGATCCTAATGAATCTGCCATTTTACCTACCTTGAAACAATGGAAGATAGAAAGTAGACTGATTACTAAAAATGAAAAAACTTCTTTAAAGAAAAGAGCAGAATCACCTTCTCCTTCCCAAGCTTTACAAACTTATAATGACTCACCCGAACTAGAAGCAGATGAATACCAAAAAGTTGCCAAGCCTCGCTCCAAAATTTTGAACAATAAATCCTTACCATCGCAGGAATTTTATTCAAATAATTTAGCACAGGTTAAAGATAAAAGAGCAAATAGAAAATCAGAACAAACACAGGAAGCTCTGGATAATTTTCAGTCGAATATTATGAATAGAGACCAAACTCTCTCCGAGGGTAGATATGAGGATGCTATCAAGTATAGTAATGAAGTTTTGCAAAATATTGATTCTTTAAATCCAAAATTTAAGAAGCATTTTAAAGAAGAACAAATAGCTTCTGAAAATATAAAAAGGCAAGCCCTTGAAATGCAAGAGAACAAAGATTTGATATCTAAACTCATTCAACCGAAGTCTTCAAAGCGAGGTTACGACTTTTATTATGAAGTAAATTCTACCGAAAAGATACCATCCGACTCTGCTTATCGCAAAATTTTCCTTTCTGAAAAATCACTTAGCGCAGATTTATATTTTGAAGCAAATCCTGTGATGCAAAATTTGAGCTTTCTCATAGGTAAGATTTCTTATAAAGATTCTAATCCTATCCTCGAAGGTCCTTTATCTATCTTTCATAATTTTGATTATTTGGGTGAATCAATTCTCAATAATGTATCGAATAACCAACCATTTAAATTGAATCTTGGTGCAGATGATGACATCCAAGTTACAAGATCTATTGAAAAATTTAGAGAGCTTACAGGAATCATCAATAAATCATACAATAATAATTTCAATGTTAGTATAAAAGTTAAAAATCGAAAAAAAATTCCAGTAGTTATTGATATTTTTGAACGAATACCTGTGCCATCCAATGATCTTGTAAATGTAGAAATAGGAAAAATGAATCTTCAGCCCTTTGAAGTGGACAAAAGTTACGGCTTATACAAATTCCGGTTGAATCTTCCACCCAATAAAGAAGATATTATTAAAATTGAATACAATTTGAATCATTCAACAGAAATACAACCTTCTTTTAATGAAACAGGTAAAGAGTGGTAATTATGAAATTATTAGATATAAAAACTCTTTCCTCTTCATTAATTTTAAGTAAACATAGCAATCAATGCTCTAACTTATTACTTCTAATAATCATATTTCTAAATTTCTCAATTTACTCGCAAGAAAGAACTTACAATTTTCAACCTACAATTAAAGAAGTCATAGTTTATCCAGATAGGGCTATGCTTCTTAGAACGGATAAACTGAATCTAAAAGCAGGTAAGCAGCTTCTTATTTTCGATTCAGCATCTGTCCAACTCGATTTCAATAGTCTTCGTGGATTCACAAATGACAAGGATATAATTATTAATGGTATATCTACTCATCTTGATAAAAAATCAAATAGTAATTCAAAAGAATACCGTGACTTAGAAACTAAATTGCAAGATTTAGAGCTTAAAAAAGATCTTGAAATTAAAAATATAGAAAGGATTAATCATGATTTAAAGTTGATTGATGAATACGCTAAGTTTTTATCTTTTTCTATTTCTGAAAATTCTAAAATATCTGAATCAAATGCAAAAGAGCAAACTTGGATAGAAGCTTTTCAGTTTTTGAATAAAAGAAAAAATCTAGCACGAACAGAAAATCAAAAATCAGAAGTGATTGTTGCTGATTTAAAAAAAGAAATTACCAAAACTAATGAAGCTCTTAATAAAATTAAATCTCTAAACGATAAAACTTTTCGTAGAGTTGAACTTAATGTCCAAGTGTTAGCCGAAAAAACTTTTGAAATAGGATTTTATTATGTAATTTATGGTGCATCGTGGTCAGTTTCATATGGAGCGCATTTAGAATCAAATGGATCATTGAGATTGGATTATTTTGGCAATATAAGACAAGAAACTGGTGAAGACTGGGAAAATGTTTCTCTTAGACTTTCAACTGCATCCCCTTCTCGCGCAGCAAATAGAATTCCTTTAAAATCTCAATTTGTTTATGGAAATAAAATTCTCACCAAACAAGAATATTTTCAATCAGAATCTGTAGCCGAGTTGAATTCTGAAGAAGAATCCTCTAGTGGAGAAATCTCAGTTGATAGTTTAACTGATTCTGATCCAACAATCGAATCTCAATCTGGATCAGTTTTGTTTGTTATTGAAGAAAAAGCAAATATACCTTCCTTGCAAAAAACCCATAAAGTTTTAATTGCTGAAATCTATGAAAAGTCCGTAGAATCAAAATATAGAATCGTAGGCTCATTACACCCTAGTGCTCATCTAGCTGTACAATTGCATAATTTAAAAAACTTTCCTTTTCTAGCAGGTATTATTGATTCATTTCGTGGAAATAATTTTACTGGTAAATCTAACTTAGAATATACGCCACCCGGTCAGAAATCAATCATTGGATTTGGCATAGATAGATCTATAGATTTTGATAGAAACGTAAAAACTTTTAAAGAAAATGGAAATACACTGAGTTCTAATTTAAGCTTTCATACATCGATTGATCTAGAAATTACAAACCGTACAGATAAACTACAAAAAGTTTCTATTTTAGAACGGATTCCAATTTCAGAAGTTGAGGAAGTTGTAGTGGAAATGATGGATGATACAAGCCAAGGATATGTTTTAGAATCCAGAGGAATTCTAAGATGGGATATAGATCTTAAACCTAAAGAAAATAAAAAAATTTTACTTCATTATAAAGTTAGAACTCCAGCCAATTTTCCAGGTTCAGTTTATGGCTCTTAATTAGAATACATGTATCGATAGACTTGTATATATTCTTTCCATTCTTCGTGTATAGACAGGGGTTTGTGATAACAATATTTAAGGTTTCAAGATTAAACTTTTCTTGAATCGAAAGCATCCCTAGTTGCCCTTTTTTAGTTTTTTAAATTGACTCTCTTTCACATTTGATTTAAAATGCAAGAGGCTGCGTTCAAAGAACATTGAATCCGATTAGCCATGAAACAAGTATTTTGGTTTAGAACCTTTTTTTGGGTAGTATTTCATGAAAATCCATATATTCTGCCTTTAATGAATCATATCCTGAAATTTAGAAAGCTGGGAGAATTACTTGCTCTTAGCTATCTACTATTTTTTACTCCTATCTATTCAGAAAGTCTATTAGCTCAAGATGGTCTTATTCAATTAAAGGATGAGATTATTGATTCATCCGTAATATCGCTAGAAGGAAGCTGGGAATTTTATTGGCAGAAATTCATTTCATCAGATCGAGATTTAAATCGAGAAAAATCCAAACTCCATCTTAGTGTTCCAGGATTATGGAATGATTTAGATATAGATGGATATCAAATTAGTGGACAAGGTTTTGCTTCTTATCGATTGATTATTGATTCTCCTAGATCTTTTCGTGGAGGGATCCGGATTCCAGACTTTTCAACTGCTTACAAAGTATACTGGAACGGGAATCAAATAGCAGAAGCTGGACAATTATCGGACAAGCAAGAAGAGCATGTCCCCAAATATTTTGTCTCTCTTGAACCTGTTGATGTCAATCTCGGACAGAATGAACTTATTATTCATATTTCAAATTATTCACACTATAAAGGTGGACTCTGGGAGAAGATCAAATTTGGAAAATGGGAAAATATTAGAGAAGAATACCTTATAGATTTATTATCAGAGATTTTTTTAGCGGGAGCTATATTCATAATTTCACTCTACCATTTCGGTATTTATTTTTTAAGAAGAACTGAGAAATCTGCATTGTTCTTCGCATTATTTTGTTTGGTTATAACCATTCGGATACTAACTGTAGGTGGAAGATTCCTTTTTGTTGTTATGCCATGGATACCATGGGAAATTGGAATGAATTTGGAATACAATTCCTATTATTTTGCACCTATATTTTTTATTTTATTTGTTAGAGAAGTATATCCAAAGTTCACGAATAATTTTTTAATAAATCTATCAATAGCATTTGTTGTTATATATTCAATTATTATTTTGATTTTACCAGCAACTATCTATCCACTAGTGAATAATTTTTTTCATCTTGGAACTCTATTTATGATTGGTCAAGGTATATATGCTGTTATTCGAGCTATTTTAGTTAAAGAAAAAGGATCTATTGCATTTGCTTTAGGACTTATACCTATCGTATTGACAACAATCAATGATATACTCTTCTCCATGCTGATTGTTAAGACATTTCAAATGATATCAATTGGTTTATTTTTATTTATCTTTTCGCAAGCATTTTTACTTTCGATGAGATTCTCTGAAGCTTTTTATGACGTTGAAAAATTCTCTAAAAAATTATTATCTTTGGATAAAATGAAGGATGAATTTTTAGCAAACACATCACATGAACTTAGAACTCCTTTAAATGGTATCATAGGAATAGCAGAGTCTATGGTGGATGGTGCTACTGGGAAAATTACATCGGAACAAAATCTGAATCTATCAATGATTATTTCCAGTGCAAAACGTCTGGCAAGTTTAGTAAATGATATATTAGATTTTTCTAAAATGAAAAATAGAGAAATCCAGCTTAAAGAAAAATCTATTAGTCTATCTGCTATTATCGATTTAGTAATTGCTACCTCTAAGCCATTGTACCAATCAAAAGGAATTAAAATTTACAATAAATTATCAAATTCAACTCCAGATATATATGGAGATGAAGAACGAATTCAACAAATCCTCTACAACTTAATTGGAAATGCTATCAAGTTTACCGAACATGGACAAATAATTATATCTGCTGAGGTAGAGAATAAATTCTTGAAAATATCAATCAAAGATACAGGAGTTGGAATTCCTAGTGATAAATTAGAGGACATATTTTTATCTTTTGAGCAAGTAGACTCCTCAACAACAAGAATGTATGGTGGAACAGGACTTGGACTTGCCATATCAAAGAAGTTAGTTGAGCTACACAGAGGCAATATTTGGGCTGAATCTGAATTAGGAAAAGGTTCCTGTTTTTACTTTACTTTACCTCTATCACAAGATACTTCAGGAAAAAGTACTAATACTTATAAACTAAATCAATCCAATGAAAATATGTTTAAAAACTTTTCTGAAGAAATGGATTCTGTTGCTGGACAATTTGAATCCGGTAGTCTAGAATCAAATTTTCCTATCGCTGGTAAAATTCAAATACTCAACCAGATTCCAAATATATTAATTGTCGATGATGAACCTATCAATAGACAAGTTTTAAAAAATCATCTAAAATTAGAAAAATTTAATATAATAGAAGCTAGTAGCGGTATAGAAGCACTCGAATTAATTTCTAAACACAATAACTTTGATTTGGTTTTACTTGACGTTATGATGCCAATGATGAATGGATATGAAGTTTGTATGGAATTACGAAAATCAAATTCTTACCAAAAGCTTCCTGTTTTAATTCTAACCGCTAAAAATTTAATACAAGATATAGTAACAGGCTTAGAGGCTGGAGCTAATGATTATTTGTCTAAACCTTTTGATAAGAGAGAATTGATTACTAGAGTTAGGAATCTATTAATCTTAAAAAGAGCCGTCACGGAAGAATCCAGATATATGGCTTATAAAAATGAATTAGTAGTTGCAAAAAATTTGCAAGAATCTATTCTTCCTGAGTATCCACCAATTCTTAAAGGGCTGACTTTTTCTTATGACTACACTCCTATGGAGCAAGTTGGAGGTGATTTCTTTGATTTTCATAAATTTGAAGAGAATAAAATTGGAGTCATTATTGCAGATGTCTCTGGACATGGTGTCCCAGCAGCTTTAATCGCTGCTATGTTTAAAATCGCTTCCTCTATTCAATATGAAAAGTCTCAGAATACGAATGATCTACTTTACAGTATCAATAAAACCTTGATGGGTAAAATGAAAAATTCTTTCATTACTGCCTCCTATATTATTCTAGACCTCCAAGAGAAGAAGCTTCATCATGCTAGAGCAGGACATCCACCTTTACTTATACTAGATAGAGAAAATAAAAGTATTTATGAATCTTTACCGAAAGGTATGATGATAGGATTGAGTCATAAGCCTACCTTTGAGGTTGAAGAGATTCAATTAATTGGCAATAAAAGAATTGCACTTTATACGGATGGAATCATAGAAGCTAGAAACCCTCGTGGAGAATTGTATTCTACTGAAAGATTTATGCAGCAAATAAAATTAACTATGCATCTAGAAACTCACGATGCGATTTTAGCAATTAAAGAAAATATCTTTGAATGGTCTAATTCAAAATACCTTGAAGACGATTTAACTCTTATCTTAATTGATGTTAACTTAAGTTAGACTACCAACTGCCTCCATAACCACCACCCCCAGATCTTCCACCTCCCCATGAACTAGAACTTGAGCTGGAAGAAGATGAGGAGCTGTAGGAACTAGAACGAATACTCGAGGATGAAGAACTAGTTGAGGAAGAAGAACTTGAAGATGGTTCTGGTCTTTTTGCTTTAATTATCTCATACTTAAATTCATTGCCACAATTCATGCAGACGTCTTTCCATTCTTCAATGCCAGTACTCGTTGTTGTAGCATAAACTTTAGTTCTTATGTATTTACTTTCATTGGTATAAAAATAACATTTGTTACAATAATTTATCTTATAACTCTTGAGCATGATTTTTTCTTTTTTAGTATGACCACAACTAGAACAGAGCCAAACTTCTGTCTTAGCATTCCCCATGCTTTCTTCTTTTAATTCACCCGCTACTTTATGACTCAGTGATTTATGTCTCGATAATCTTTCAAAGCTATGCTTCTTACATGCTTCGCAATCTTTTAAAT
This sequence comes from Leptospira sp., assembly GCA_002786225.1. Taxonomy (GTDB): domain Bacteria; phylum Spirochaetota; class Leptospiria; order Leptospirales; family Leptospiraceae. Next base: position 26,062 of record PEQN01000001.1, read on the forward strand.
CCTCTTCCAATTCTTTCCTCATAAAATGAAGAAACAATGCTACAAGTATCATCGGTAAGAAAAAAGGAATCGCAAGTAACCAGAAGTATGGATTCCACTTTTCTTTCTTAAGACTTTCTTTTCTTGTTGCAAAATCTGCATCTGCTTCCGCCTTCTCAACATAATGACCTATAAACATAAATAGTATGAAAATACTAATTACTATATACATAATTCCGAACAACCAATACAACCACTCAGAGCCTTCTTGAATAAAAGGTTCATTCTCTGAAATATACTCTTGAGCCTCTTCAATACCTTGTTGACTTCTAACTTTTTTCTCTTCAGGGGATAGATTTTTTTGTTCTGTTAAAATTCTTTTAATCTCTATTAGAGTATCATAAATTCCAACAGTCGTATCTTGCGATTTTAATTTAGGAACTAAAAATTGTTCTGATATTCTTCGTAGCAAAATATCAGGTAAAGTTCCTTCTAATCCATATCCTACTTCAAATTCAAATCTACGTTGATCCATTACGAAGAGAAACAATAAACCATTGTCTGAACCTGCATGTCCGATTCCCCACTTCTGAAATAAATTCACTGCAAAATCTTTGGGAACTTCATCCCCTATGGAAGGAAGTATAACAAGCGCTATCTGAACTTCCGTGGTTTCTTCAATTTCTTTCAATAAATTATTTAATACAAGTTCATCATCTAAGTGAATTATATTGGCTGCATCAATCATATAAGCATTTTCTAATTTAGGATTGGGAACCGAAGAGACAGTGTAGGATTCTGAATAGAGCAATATTGGATAAATTAGAACGATAAGGATAAATAATTTAAATTTTCTCATAGCAGAGCCTCTTTAAAGAAAAAACAATACGAATTTGTTTCAATTGAATGAATTTATATTGAATATCTATCTTTGCAAGAATAAAAGTTTGTAGGATACACATTGGCTCCTAAGTTGGATTCAAGATCGCATTTATAAAAGAGCATATTCAATTATGGAATTAGAAACTAAATCTACAAATCACCCTAAATTTATTGATACATTCACATTTTGGTTTAAGCTTGGATTTATTAGCTTTGGTGGACCTGCAGGTCAGATTTCCATTATGCACGAAACCGTTGTTGTTAAGAAGAAGTGGGTTTCTGAGGAAAAGTTTCTCAATGCTCTCAATTATTGCATGCTGCTTCCTGGACCCGAAGCTCAACAACTTGCCACCTATATTGGTTGGTTATTGCATGGAATTCGAGGCGGATTAACAGCAGGCATATTGTTCATTCTCCCAGGTGCCTTGTTATTGCTCTTGCTTTCCGTACTTTATGTACAATTCAATCAACTACTCATTGTGAATCAATTTTTTTATGGATTAAAAATCTCTGTTGTTGGAATCGTTATTGTTGCTACTATCAATATAGCTAGAAAAAGTCTTAAGTCAAAAGGTAAGTTGTTCATCGCAATTCTTGCTTTTCTATATATGAGTTTTTTTAAATTTCCTATGCCTTATCTCATATTGTGTATTCTATTGCTTGGAATCCTATTACCAAATAATAAATCACCCCTGGAATTTCCTTATAAGAAAGATCCTTACCAATTTAATCTAAGAGCCCAAGTAAGATTAAAATATTTCTTTTCCCTCTTGGTTGGTTTTCTATTTCTTGGAATTTGCCCCTTTCTAATATTAAGCACAACTAATAATGGTGATTTCTGGAAGTTATTAATTACTTTTTTCACTAAGACATCTCTCATAACTTTCGGAGGAGCTTATGCTGTTCTTCCTTATGTGGCGGATCAATCGGTTAATTCTTTTCATTGGCTAACTTCATCGCAAATGATAGATGGTCTAGCTTTAGGTGAGACAACTCCTGGACCGCTGGTGATTGTTCTTTCTTTTGTAGCATTTATGGCAGGTTTCAATACATTAGGTGGAAGTATATTATCTGCCTCACTAGCTATGCTGATTGCAACATACTACACTTTTTTACCTAGCTTCTTTTTCATCTTTGCTGGTGCACCTTTTATTGAATCATTACTTCACATAGAACGCCTCAAACGTGGCATGGAATTTGTCTCAGCAGGTATAGTTGGATTAATTGCTTCACTAGCATTGACTATATTATTATCTGTTAGCTTTAAATCTTCAGACTTTATACAGGATTGGACTTCAATAGATATTTTTTCTCTTATCTGGATGGCGATCACTATTTATGCATTGTTTATTAAAAAATGGAATATGATTCTATGGATTTTTGTATCAGCCATGGCAGGCATGATTTATTTAAACTTAAAATATTTATACACCTAACCGAGTCTGAGAAATTTTTTTTATTTTTCAAGAAAAGGCAATTGTAAAATTCTCCCAAAGCTCAATTCCTTTCTTGGTGATTCAAGTCCTATCAGCATAGTTTCCTGAGGATTTTCAGCTTTCTGTACATAAGTACTGAATATTCTGTCCCAAATAGAAAGAAAAAAACTATAATTTGAATTCGTTTCTCTTACTAAAACCGAATGGTGGATTCTATGCATATCTGGAGTCACTATAAAGTATCGAATGAATTTTTCCAAAATATTTGGAATTCGAACATTACTATGATTAAACGTAGAACCAGCGTTAAGAGCAATTTCAAAAACTAAAACTGCAAATGGATTGGCACCAATAAACAGGATTATAATTAGCTTGTAGACCATAGATAAAAAAATTTCTAAAGGGTGAAACCGAACTGCAGTGCTTACATCAAATTCCAGATCCGTGTGATGAACTTTGTGAAACTTCCATAGAAAGGGGACAATATGAGAGAATCTATGTTGGAAATAAATTGCCATATCCAATAACATGAAGGTAATCAGAAAAGTAACAAAATTAAAAAATAAAGATTGGTTTTCATAAAGGTTCATTAGTCCCCATCCATTACTCTGGAAAAGAACAGCTGAATCATAAGCTATAGCTCCAACAGTGAAGCGAATAAGCATCACATTGCCAAAACCTAAACCGAAATTCTTAAGCCACCTTTGCCCACGTGATTTGATTGTATTTCTTAATGGAAAGAAATATTCCAAAAGTATCATAGTTGCTAGAATTCCTTGGGATGCTAATATCCGAATAATAGATTCTTGTGTCATAATTTCACCCTATTTTTTTATTTTTGAAATCAGTAATACTAAAATAGATATAATTCCTAAACTAACCCACCACTACAACTAGAACCTGATCCAGCTGTACAGGCAAAACAATGGCTATTTGTTTTAATTCTTCTATTTAAAAAACCCATTAATTCAAAATCATTTATATGCGAAGAAGATTGAACAGGTTCTTTCAGCATTTGATTAAAATCACAATCATAGATAGTCCCATCATAACCAACAGAGATTTGACTTCTACACATTAGACCATCCAAAGTTTTAGAATTAAAAGCTGAAAATAGTATCTCCAAATAGGTATGAAGTTTCCCTTGGCGGAGTAATGCATTCTGAAAACGATTGATAGGCATATTGTTAATGCAGTATAATTTATGAAAAGAAATTCCGTAACGACTCATTAATTCCAATTTAAATTCTTTTTCTAATTGTTCTTGAGTTGAGCTTATATACATTCCGATAGGGTTATAAACCAAGTTTAGTATATGGCTATTGCTTCTACCATAGCCATACTTCATTAACTTTTGAAGTGCATAAATGGATTTTTCAAAAACTCCATCTCCTCTCTGCTTATCAGTAAATTCTTTTCGAAAGTAAGGAAGAGAGCAGCATAACTCAATATTATTTTCAAATAAGAATTCGTATAAATAAGAATATCTTTCATCTTCTAAGATTGTTAAGTTACACCGATCGATCACATGTTTTCCAAGTTTTTTGCATTCTTGAACAAATCTTCTAAATTCAGGATTTCCCTCCGGTGCCCCGCCTGTAATATCAACTGTATGTATTGTAGGCACTTCAGCTATCACCCTTAAACATGTTTCCATAGTTCTCCAATCCATCATTTCTTTTCTATTTGGTGAAGCATCTACATGGCAATGTCGGCAAGCCTGGTTGCACCAGCTTGTAATATTTATTTGAAAAATTTCGAGATTCTTTGGTAAGAGCCCTTTCGCATAATTAGGAATTGTCGCAATTCTGGAATCGAAGTTTTCAGTGAAATTGGAAAGAACTTCCCATTCTGATATCTTTGAGGGCTCTACCATCTACTTAAACCTGCAATTCATCTAATTTGTTATTCATTTGAATGCTATGAACTAAATTAATTCCTGCTGCCATAGCGGCTGCTACATGCACTGCCTCATTCATTTGTCTTTCATCTGCACCTTTCTGCATACAGGTTGTGGTGTACGAATCAATGCAATAAGGACATTTCAAAGCATGCGAGATTGCTAAAGCAATCAATGCTTTTTCTTTCTCTGAAAGTGCGCCTTCTTTCATTACTTCATTATAATATTCAAAAAATTTATCAGAAAGATTGGTATTTACCCTGCCAATTTCATGGAATTTTTTCAAATCTTTAGGTTCGTAATAACTTTTACTCATTTTATTCTCATTTCAAAAATGAATTGACCCTGAGGAAAGTCAAGAAAATATCATTATATTGAACTTTATTTCTATTATAATGGAATTAATCTGCTAATCAAGTGACCGCCGATACTAAACAACCAAATATCCAACAATTCTTAATCGTGATGGCGAAGTACCCTGTTTTAGGTAGGGTAAAGACCCGAATTGCGGCAGAGAAAGGAGACATGATTGCTTTAGAAATATACCAAGAATTATTAAGGAAAACCTTTGAGATAGCTCAGCACAAATCCTGGAAAACATATTGGTTCTGGGATGAAGTGGAGAATCTAAGCGATGAACTTAGAACCAGATCTACAATCCAACTCCCTCCCTTCAATCGATTCAATAAGCAAGAATTCTTTCATAAGCTATCTTATTCCATACAAACCAAAGGGGACTTAGGCAAGAAGCTAAGCTCTGCCATGCAGGAAGTATACTCACTGCAAAAAACTTTAAAGAAGAATAAAGTGATTCTTATAGGATCAGATTGTCCAGATATCTCAACTTCTTTACTGGAGAATGCATTCCATGCATTGAATTCGAAAGATTTCGTAATAGGTCCATCTAAAGATGGCGGCTATTACTTAATTGGTATGAATCATCCTTTTGATGAGGTTTTTGAAAATATTCCGTGGAGTACCGAGATTGTCTTTCAGGAAACTATCAATCGATTCTTTTCCCTTGGAAAATCTTTTCATATCTTACCCACTCTTTCGGATATTGATCATTGGGAAGATTGGAATATCTATAAAAGTAGATAATCTTCGAAGTTGATCCTGTTAGAAGATGTAGAATTAAGAATAAGTAAAATTCTTGATGATGGACTCATTAGAATGGTTCAAAATCCGTAGAGTCCATTTTACTGAAAGAACTCGACTTCAATCGGAATTTCCAAATAACTTAAGTAGTACAATAGTTGCTATGATTTTTATACCCGCTCGGAAACCAGCAACGAAATTTCTACTTATTTTAGACTTACCAAATTTTCTTTTTCTGTATCTCACAGGAATTTCTAAATAAGGAACCTTTTTCAAAACTGCCTTAACTTGCATTTCAACTGTCCAGCCATAGTTAGAATCTTTCATTTGCAGAGAATCCAAAGTTGTAAAGCGAATAGCTCGGAAAGGACCTAAGTCATAAAAATTATTTTTAAATAATATTCGAATCAAAAAACATGCAAACTTGTTCCCAAGGATTTGGAATGCACTTAGAGAATCTTTGTCTGCCAAAGGAGTCATTCGATTACCCAAAGTAAATTCTACTAGTCCATTTTTTATAGGATCAACTAGCTCTTGAATCTGCGATGGATCATCTGAGAGATCGGCATCCATGAATAAAACTATATCTGGTTTTGAATTTTGGTTTTTTATAAAATCCAATGCCTTTAAACAGGCACAGCCATATCCTTTGATTCCTTCTACAAGTACGATAGCCCCACTTTTTTCAGCATAATATTTAGTTTGATCCTTGGATCCATTATCCACGACAATTACTTTGTTAGGTGGATTTTTTAAATAAAATAATTCTTTAAGAAGAAGTGGCAGGGACTCTTCTTCATTGTATGCTGGAATGATTACCCAATACATCTTTTTTTGATAAAGATCACATAAGCTTAGTCGAAGCCTTTAATCAATGGATAATCTTTATCCGATTGACTTGACCATTCCCACATAGAGCCAGGATAATTGTAAGCATTGTATCCATAACTCAAAAGTACAGCAGTAATCCAAGCCGATCTGACGCCACCTGTACAATATGTAATTATAGTTGAGGATTCGGATATCCCACTTTTCGAAAGTAATTCCTTCACTTGATTCTTAGAGGGTATATTGCCTTTTGGATCAATAAATTCTTTAAAATAAATATGTTTTGCACCAGGCAGGCGACCCCCTCTCGATTCTCCATACGGACTGAAACCCAAAAATTCTTTCTTTTCCCTTGAATCGATAAAGATTGTTTTTCCATCATTCAATGAGCTTTTTACATCCTGCAAATTCTTTGTGAATGAAACCGAAGCTAATGATTTAAAATTTCCTTTTGGGGGGATAATAGAGTTTTGCTTAGTGAATGACAATCCTTGTTCTCTCAGAGATTGAACACCTCCATCGATGATAAATGCATTGGAATGACCCAGGCTACGCAAGGTCCAAACAATCCTTGCTTCTTCCCCCCAACCGGACAATGGGTTGCCATAAACCAAAACCTCGGATTGATTAGAAATACCTAAATTTTGTAAGATTTTCTCCAAGTCTGACTTGGATTTGAGATTTCCTTTGCTTGGGCTCTTAGTCTCCGAAAGTTCTTGCCAAGTCAACGATAGAGCAGATGGCAAATGACCTTGGTCATATAATTCTTTTTCTCTTGCATCAATTAAAATAATGGAATTCGAGCGTATCTTTGTCGTTGCAATCTGAGCATTGATGAACCATGAATCAGATGCAAATGCATTCGAATTTGGATTTAATACTAACAAAACAGAAATCCAATAAATCCATAGAGAATTTTTAAAAACTTTTTTCATTCTTTCCATTCCTTTGATTATTATAACTCGTCAATAATTCCTTAAAAATTCTTGCAGCAACAGATTCCTTTGCAATAGGAATTTGTCGCTACAAGTTAGCCTCTATTTTCTGAAGGTTACCTTTTGTAAGCCTTATCTTCGTTTTGTAAAAGTCTTGTAGTGGTTGCATTTCGATTGACTCTAGCTTGCCTAACTCTTGTTTGTCCACCAACATTATTTCGGTTGTAAGAGAAATTATCACTTCTTCTACCGATGATATCAGTTCGGAAAGCAAAAGCAGGATCAGATGGAGATAAATTAATTATATCACCACTTGGATCAGGGTAGTTAGAAACCAAGGAAGTCCATTCAACTAGAGATCCATCATAAAAAACACTAGGGTAACCTAAGATATTTTGAGATGCAAATCCATTGACCTGAGCTTCGAAATTTGTTCGGCATTGCGATACTACAGTAGTTCCTTGTGTATAACCAGCATTAGCAAATAGTGTTCTCAGCTCAGCTTTCGTTTTGTATTTGAAGCCAGTGCCTGCCGCTTGGAGTAAGTCTGCCCATGGAAAGGTTTTTGCTCCAGGCAAATGACCTTCGGATAGAACAAAGGTTTTTGCTACTCCACCACCAGGAGGACCTGAAGATGCCCAAGAGGTTGTGATATATTGACCTCCAGTATCTACTGTAGTGTTATCTGCGAAGTTGTGACCGTTAGTGGCTCTATTAAATTGCACTGAAGGTCTTGCATCAACAATGAGCTGAGTGGAGCTTATGCCAGAAATATCACTAGTTCTACTTCCAGAATCAACAATTTTGAGTATATCTTCTAAAGCCAAAGTCAGAATAGTATTATCTACTCGAAGTTGCTTCACTGAAAAACCATTATTACTTACAGTATTTCTGGAAGTTGGATCTGCCACCAATGTGCCGTTGTAATTTACATTTAAGTTTCCATTCAGTAAGGCAAGGTTCTTAATATCTGCTCCCCAATATCTAAGCCAATAAACGCCGCGTGCTAGATCTTGAACGGAAGCATTCGTTCCAAGACCATTTGCAAAAACAACTAAATCTTTGCTTAAGTTGATTCCATAGGCTGACAACCATTGGTCTGTTCTACTCCCAGAAGCTTGGTAGACTACGGTTTCAGAAATCAAGCCGTTGTTTCTTTGTTCGTTGAATCGAAATTCGTCCAAAGCAAATGTATATACATTCTCTTGAGGCTTACTTTGCACGTAATTTGCAGATCCTGGTTTCGCAGCAGAATTGAGCTGTAGAATGATCAGCTTCCCATCTTGTGGAATGTGCCCAGGTTTTTCAGTAGCCCAATTTCCTACCCATCGTTGCAAAGTGGAATGTTCAATTAAGCCCCAATTGTTATCGGCATAATTCTCGCTTGACTCATTCGTTAATTCTGCAGCGGAACGAACTGGTATGTTTTGAGAAAGTGCAAACAATCCTAATAATAGTAAATTGTCGTCATTGTTCGATTTCTTAGAGCAAAAGGTAACTAAGGATAGTAATGCCAAAATGCTCAAAATTGAAATGATTTTTTGTTTCATAGTATTCTCCTAAAATCTTATGAACCCATGAATTTACTAAGGCATCTTTTATGTCAACATTTTTTCTGTTTTAACAGATTTAATGTACGTTTTAACGGATTTTTGCTTGATTTTTTTATCACATCTTTCATTTTATCCTAAAATCAGGAGAAAAATCATGAGTCCTTTGGGAAGAATACCGCGGATTTACCATATAGTTACGATCACTTTTTTCTTAGCCAATTCCCTAACAGCTTCCGGTGGCTATAGTGGAGGGGGAATCAATCAGGATAAAGGAAGTGGGATCAACGCAAATTATTATGAAATTGGAAAGTCCATTTACAACTCCAAACAAAATCCATCTCAGATTCGTAAAGATCTTGTGGAGCGACAACTTAGAATTTTGGCAAAAATCCAAGGCAATCTACCTCGTGCCGAACAGCGCCGTGTAGATTTATTGCGACTGGCTGGCTCTCTTGACGAGAGCGAGTTGCGAGCTTTGCATCATTTTGTCCAAATTCGATTTAATGTAAAATGGGAGTATGAAGGAAATGAATGAGATCCTATCAATGTCTTCTAAACTTTTTAACCTCGAAAGACTGAAACAAATTCAAGGGCTAGGAATTGTAATTTTTCTATTTGGTATGGAAATCCAAGCCCAAGCCGCTTGGAATCCCTATGAGAACCAACTCTTTGTAAGACCAACTTTTGTAACAGGTAGTTACGACAGTGCATTTCTCGGAAACCAAAGAGCGAATTACGATGAAACAGTTCATATCAATTCTGGTTTCCTTACTCTGGAATACGGACTTACAGACAATTGGGCAGTGGATGGAACAGTAGGAATTGGAAGAATTTCGGAGCATCAATTGTTGAATAGACCAGGTCTTGAATCTGTAAGAGAAGAAAAAAAATCAGGAACTATGGACAGTAGATTTGGAATTCGATATAAAATTACAGATGAATATTTATCCAACTATTGGTGGATGCCGACACTTACAGTTCGTTTTGGTGGCATTCATAAGGGTGACTATGATCGCAATCCACAATCTCTTGGTGATGGCGCCTCTGGATATGAGATGAATCTTTACTGGGCAAAGGACTTCAAGTTTTGGGGTTTAGGAAATTTTGGAGAATTAGGCTATAGATCACGAGAAAAACCTGTTCCAGATGATATTTTATATGGATGGGGTTTCTATAAAAGATTCTTCAAAAGTTTCTTAATGATTGTTAGTGGAAGAGGGCAAATTGGTCAGGGAGGATATAGTTTTGCAGACCCCCGAGGCGAGCCTGGATTCAACCTATTTGATTATGGTTTTGATAGACTTAGCTTAAATGGAATCAATTTGTATGATTATTATCTGCAAGAATCAAGACCTCCCTGGGGAAGAAGGGAAGACTTTCATACTTTGGATGCAGGACTTGGATTTACTGATTCTTCAGGTAATTTTTATTATATCTTTGCCTCAAGAGTTGTAAACGGATTCAATTCTGCGGAACTTACATCTTACGGATTTTTAGTTAATTTTCCATTTTATTTATAATAGAGGTATTCAAATGAAAAAAATAAAGTTACTACTTATAATTTTATCTCTCACCCTAACTTGCAAAAAAAGCGACTACGTTTTTACACCTTTTCTGATTCCGCTTTTAGACCCTAATTCAATTACGGAATCTAAACTCGAAGATTTAGTCCAAGTATCAAACTCTGATTATAATCTGAATGAAAATGGAATAGTAACCCAGGATACGATTATCCGATGGTGGAATAATTGGAATTTGAATAGACCCAATAATATCCGAGGAAAATTAATTCTATTACATATTGCTGAGACTTCTCCTAGCGGAATTTATCTTAGGCCCAAAGAAGTGAATGGTGTTTATTCTTATTTAGTAAATAATGCAGAATCTATTTTTAGAGAGTCGAGATTCACAGGTGTTTTTACACTTCCACATTTGTTACCAACAGGAGGTAAGGTTCAAAATTTTTTAAGAGAATACAATATTAATCCAACTGAAGACTTAATTGTTTTGATTCCTGATGGATCAGCGAATGAAAAATTATTTAGTCTCTGCTTTAGAATTTGGCACATCCTAAGGTATTGGGGTATTGACCATCGTAATCTAGCCGTGTTAAATGGTGGAAGGGCAGATTTATCTTTTCCTGCCAACTTAGTTAATAATTTCTTAAGTGATAAAGTTGGAGGTAGCTTTAATTTACCATCTCTAAGAAGAGACAATACTGTATTGCAAACAACAAATCAGGATCTATTTACATTCTTAAGGACAAATCGATTCTTAAATTCAAATTCAAAAGTTTATATAATTGATGCTCGAACCAATTTAGAATTTACGATTGATAGGTCTCAGAATTGGGCTTATAGTTCTAGAGCAGCATCACCGTGGTATGGGGATATTACTAAATTTCTGCCTATGGAAGGAAGAATCAATCAAGCTTTAAATCTTCCTTCTGCTGATTTTTTAGAAGATATCGGCTCAGGAAAAAGATTGAAAAGCTTTAATGCTATTCAAAACGAAATAAACTCTAAAGTTTCAGCAGCAATAGTCAGATCGGATCGGTTCATCGTCTACAGTAGAAACGGGATTCGATCATCCCTTGTTGGATTCATTCTTCAAGCAGTAGTTGGCTATCCTACATCCTATTATGATAATGGTTGGACTGAATGGAGTCTATCTTCTGGAAGAGCAACTCAGTCAAGCAATAGCCTACCTTTTGATTCTCCCTGGAGAACTGATTTTAGCGAATTGACTCAACCCAGTTCACCATTTGTATATAATGCTGATTATACGCCAGAAGTTGGAGCTGCTAATGTTCAGAAATTTACTATCTTATTTTCTGAAGCATTTTCCAGAAGTTCTGATGAGCATAAGAAAGCTGATAAGGCATTCATAAACAACCGTGCAAGTTCAGGAGCAACTTCTTTGCCATCACGACCCGGAAATCCTTGTGGTTAGAATTCAAATATAGAAAAGTGAAAGTTATGTGCTCGAACAGTTCCCTTTTAGTAGGTAAATTTCTTTGCTTAAGTCTTTTATTATTCTGCAAAGAGAATGATCTTTTTTTAGATAATCATTGGAAGCTATCTCGAACTCGAGAGAGTAATTTTATTTCTCCGATGACATGTGGAAGCTGTCATTCTAAGCAACTTAATGCATGGACTAATTCGGCCCATGCAAATTCTTTTCGATCTGGAATTATTTGGCAACTTCCTAAATTTTCTCATTCAGAAAGAGAAAATTGTTACAAATGTCACCTTCCAAATAAGATGCAAATTGTTGAAGTTAATATAAATTTAGATAATCCTAAAATTAATATATTCAGAAATTCATTTCTTGATCATAAGGACTTCTCTTTGAGTTGTTCAAATTGTCATTTAAGGAATAATATAATATATGGTCCCCAACCGAGCGAAAATCTTAAAGAAGAACTTCATGGAAAAGCAGCTCCACACAAAATAAAAATACAACATGAATTTGATCAATCGAAATTCTGTGCGAATTGCCATCAAAACGCAAGTGATGGAAAAAGAGTTAATAATAAACTTTTAATGAATGTATATGAAGATTGGCTTGAATCTAAAGCTTACAAAGAAAATAAAAATTGCCAAAATTGCCATATGCCCAATCGAGATCATTCTTTTAAAGGAATTCATGATTCGGAATTTGTAAAAAATGGTATTCAATTTCAGTTTATAAGATTTGAGAAAAAGATAAAATTTACTTTACGAAACATTCATGTAGGCCACAAATTCCCTGCCTACAGCGTCCCGAGAATATTAATCTATGTTAAAAAAGAAAATAGAACCTTCCAATTAGATGAAATAGGATGGATAATTAGTCTTGACTTACAGAATGAAATTAAAGATCAAAGAATTCAACAAGGTGAATCTTTTCAAAAAGATTACGATATAAAGGAAATTAAAAATTTATTTCAAATAAAATCAAACCAATTAACGAATTTCGCTTTTGAAATTTGGATAGCACCTAGATACCACTATGGCAAAATCTTCTCTTATATTCTAGAAAAAGAAAAGCATATCACACTTTTTGAAAAGTTTCATTTACAGAAATCTATAGATGATGAAATAAAGTCAAGGTATTTAATACACAAGACAAATTTTAGTTTTTAATTTATGTTACTTTTTAATCTTATCTTAACAATACTTTTTCATTCTTACTTGGCTTTGTATCCTATATCTATTGAATGTTTTATAATTCTATTTTCGATATTGTGGTGTCTATTCTTCAATTTAAAAAATCACTTATTGCGATCCTATAGTAAGGCAGAAATGATTTTACTTTTCTTAAGTTATCTTTTGATTCGTTTGATTTATCTATTTTCTGATAATATGATAGACGATGACTTTTATCGCTATCTATGGGATGGAAAAATGATTAACGAAAACTTTACCCCTTATGTTGAACCACCTATTTTTTACTTTAATGGTGATCAAAAAATTTCGGAAAAATGGGATATTATATTATCAAATATAAATCATCCTCATTTACCAACAATTTATTTACCTGTAGCTCAAATGCTTTTTTTTCTATCTGTTTATTTTTTTGATAATAATATCTATGGTCTTAAGTTTATTTTATTTACTATTGAGTTCATATTATTTATTTTTTTATTCATTAAATCAACAAGTAAAAATTCGGAGACGAGAACTGCATATCGAAATCAATATAAAAACATCTGGAGAGAGGGACTATTTTGGTTGGTTCTTTCACCAATATTTGTCTTCCACTTTTCTCATGAAATACATATAGATATTCTGGGAATTCTTTTTTTAGTTCTAGCATATTCCTTATTGATTGAAATTTTTTTCAGTTTGGACGAGACTTCGAGTTCAATTGTCAAATATATTTATGTTACAGTTTTTTCATTGTTGTATGTGCTTTCAATTTTTACCAAACCTTTTGGCTTAATCATTTTTCCATTTATTTTCATAATTTTCAAAATTAAAAAAGTAGCAATATCCTTTATTGTTTCTTTTACAATTTCTTTTGTTATTTTATTTTATCCCATGATTGAATCGAAAAGTAATCTAACTTCTGTAAATGATTTTTATTCAAACTTTGAATACAATTCTAGTTTATTTAGTATTCTAAATTTGATACTAAAACGAGAAATCGCTGAGTTCATTCATATTTTTATTTTCGCTATTTTGTATTTTATTATATTCTTAAAATGGAACAATAAAATTAGAATAAACAAGAAAAGTTTCAAAATTGGAAATTCAATCTTTGTGTTAATTCCCTTTTCTACTATTTTTGCATATTTACTACTGTTTGGGCCAATTGCTAATCCATGGTATTTATGCTGGGTAATTCCATTCTTAGGGATGGAAAAATACAAATCCATTAATATTGTGAATAAATACACTCATAAAAAAAATAAATCCTTATCTTGGATTGAAGTATGGCTGATAACAATTATGCTAGCATACATAACTCCAGTCTATCTCCAAAATACCTCTTCATATTTCTTAAATTTATTTATCGAAGAGAAAGATGCTTACTCCCATAATTTATATCTACAAATTATACAATTTTTTCCCGTTTATATTTATATATTTTTTTCAAAAATAAATTTCTCAATTATAAAGAGTAAATCTATACCTATTCGATCTAATTTAATAAATCAAGACAAATAAGTTGTTAATAACCATAAAAGACTTCATTGATTATTCTAGCTGGAACGACACCCATTAAGGTTAAACTCTCTTTAACAGAACTTACAAATTGTTCCGATCCAGCTAAATAAAAAATACATTCATGGAGATTCTTAATTTTCCTACTTATAAAATCTGAATCAATATGCCCTCTTTCATAATTTTGATTCCAACCATCAGGTATATCGCGAGTTAAAGTAGGACAGTATGTAAATCCTGTGTCTTGGGAATCTAAATCAATAAATTCTTTATGATAAACTAGTGAATCCAAATTTTGACCTGAAGCATATAGAACAAGATTTTTCTCTGTTGCTGTATCAAATTCATGACGTATGATACTATAAAATGGAGTAACTCCAATCCCACTTGCAAGAAATACATGTTTTCTCATTGGTTCTGGCCGCAAAAGTAGAAATCCCGTTGGTTCAGAAATATGAAGCTTAGAACCCATGGTTAAAGATAACAATTCCTTTTTGAAAGTTGATTTTGTATTTCGAGTAATAAATCGTAATTCATTTTCTTCAGGAGCAGATGAAATAGAGAAACTTCTACTTTCCTCCGAAATTGAACCATCTGAATTATCCAGCCTTAGAGTTAAGTCAACAAATTGACCTGGTTTAAAATGAAAGGTACTTGGTTTCTCAAAAACCAAAGCAAAAGTTTCCTTGGACACTTCACGAATCTCTTTCAATGAAATTTCATTTCCGCTATTTAAAAATTTTGTTACTATTTCTTGATCAATACCAAGAACTTCATAGAGATGAAATTCTCCTGTTTTCCCTTTTAGGGGAGCTTTAAAGTGCTTTCCAACTTTTATATGATTCTTTGTATGTTTATAAACTGCTTCGCTGATTAGTATTTCAACACCTGCTTTTTTGGTCATGGATTCCACCCTACTAGCTTGGTTCACAGCATCACCTATCAAGGTAAAGGCTGCATTGGAATGATGACCGAGTTCACCAACAATCACATCGCCGTAGTGAATTCCGATTCCAATTTTAAATTCATGATCAAGTTGCTGCTTTGCATATAAATTAATTTCTTTCAATGCTTCTTTCATCTTGAGTGCAGCATCTACAGCTCTTAGGCAAATCGAAAGAGGATCAGATTGCTTTAAGCCAAAATTCGCCATGAGACCATCACCAATGTACTTATCCAGATAACCTCCGTTATCAAGTACTATTTGTCCCATTTTCTCGAAATACCGATTCAGAATATGAATGATATCATAAGGCAGATGTTTTTCTGAAAAATTTGTAAAATTCCTTATATCACTAAAAAGTATCGCTAAATTATCTTCCCTACCAGTTGTTGTACTTTTACGTAACCTAACATCTTCAAAATCAGCATTATCATTTACCAGCAATCGAATTTTGACATCTGAAAGAATTTTAGCTTGGCAACCAAGCCTGATATTATCTTCAAAACCACGTTCTTGTATGAGTTTTCTTTCTGCTTCAGTTATAGGTGAAAGATTTTCGGGATGTTCAATTACTAAAAATCTGCATGTAGAGCATCTAGCATTTCCACCGCAGGCATGCATATGGGAAATACCATGGGCGAGTGAGGTCTCCAAAACAGTTAAGTGCTCATTATCTTCTAATACTTTTACCTTATCATACTCTATCCTAGACATACCGACTCCTTTAGCTTACAAAACTTAAACATATTCTCTGTTCCATGCAATTACTTGGACGCCCGGTGAATAATGGGCTAATTCAATCCTACTTGAATCAATATGTATTTTTTCTAATGTATAATCTAGGTTCATTCTAGTATTTGAAGTTTTATAGAGATCCCACTCTTTATGATGAACCTGAAAGCGAATTAAATTTCCAGACTTTTGGGCTACGTATACAGAGTAAAGTTCAGTTAAATTTTTATCCAAAGTTGATTTGTTATAGATTGGAGATGTAATTTTATACTCCAAATCTAAGGTGAAATTTTTTTTAGATTTAGAATTCCTGATTTGTATGCAAGAATCCAGCTTCTCTCTCTTGATTGTAGATTTACGATAATTCAAACCTGAAAATATATTTGCAAGTTTACAAGAGATCCATTTTTCCGCTTCGATATCTAAAAAGAAAACTCCACGCTTATCAGCCTTCTTAACATATGTCCTAACATTAATTTCATGAAAATTGGACACCAAAGGGATATGAGGAAAAAATCTTGGTCTAGCTTTCTCTAGTCGAAACACTACAATTGATACCCAGTAATCATTTTCAAAAGGTTCAAGATCCAAAGTAGACGGAACCTGTTCTCTTAAAATCTCAGGATTTATTCTACTATGTAAAAACAAAACATCATTCCACTCTTGATAAATGATCCAAGGTTGATTTGGTTTAGGCCATGGGCGATGTGCCACTTTATCGATAAACTCTCCATTCTGAAGTAATAGATTCATAATTTCTTAGTCTTTCTCCATTATAAGGCAAGTAAACATCCAGAAACTAAATGCCAAATTCCCCGCCAAACAGCTTCGCTAGCCTAATGTACAAGAATACCAAACATTTTAAGTATAGAATTTATTTAAAACAATTTTCCCATTTAGATTTCAATTCAGCATCTTGCATGATAAGATGATGAGGAGGCAAATAACATGCAGTGCGAACCTATTTAGTTTTTTTAGTTTATCGTTTAGTAGAATTTAGTAAAGAACTTTGTTTGTGATTACAAATTTTCATTCTTTAAAACAGATGCACAAAAGCAGAATATTGTTCCCATTCTCACTTTTACCCTCATTCTAGATAGATTTTAATTTTTTTACCCGCATCCTCCCAAGTAAGTAGATCCATAGTGGCATAAGCATTTCGGCGAGCTTTTTGAATGATTTCGTCTAGGTTGATATTGTTCAGCTTAATTTTTTCCATTATGTCTGGTTCAATAATTTCTTTCATATGCTCAACCATCTGCCTTGCAAAATTCAAATGCACAGATTTTATTCCATCCCTCCAAAATTCTATACAAAGAGTGGATGATAGCTTAGAGCTATGCTTTGGAATGGATTTGGCGTAAGTTTCCAAAGCATAACGAAGATTAGATCTTATAGATTCAAGCTTGTTATAAACCCACAAATCTCCAGAGCTTTTCTCACACCAAAAGAATAATCCCTGAAAGGCACGCAGTATAGGAAAAATTCGGGACGGAGCTGAAATCATGAATTGCATTTTCTGTTCTGCCAAAATATCTGAGCATCTTTCTTTTCGATTCCAAATTTTTAAAGGATAACGTGTTTTACTCATAAATGGTTCTAAAATTACGGAGAGGTATGCGGAAAGCTTATCTTGGATTGATTGTAAACTATCTAGTTCGAAACCTAGATTTCCAAGTATCGGAAAATCATCTAGATGAGGTTCTATTTGATTTTCAAGTAAGGCCCAAATTGAAATTTTTTCTATTTCTGATAATTCGTAGACAGATCCAAAATCATATACAACTAAAATCAAATCTTGTCCTTGTTTCTGAACTCCAAAATTCCCTGGATTTGGATCAGAGTGAACCAAACCTAATTCAAAAAATGAGCTAAGATAAAACTCTGCTACTATATCAGAAAATTCTTTCTTCTCATTTAGCTCACAGGTCTTAAGAAAATCTAAGGCTGGTATGGACGGTATCCACTCTTGCAAAATTGTACTATTCGTACTATACTTTTTATAAACTTTAGCTATCTTTACTTGTTTATGGCTTAAGAAATGAGAATAAAACTTTTCTTGGTATTCTGCTTCTTTCGTAAAGCTCAATTCTTTTTCTAATTCTTTAGATAAAGTTTCTTGGTAATCTTTGAGTATAAATCCTTCTTTCAGTAGGGAAAATAATTTCCCAGCGACACCAAGAAGTTCTGAATCCTGTAATAATTGAGAATGGATTCCAGGGTATTGGATCTTTAGTGCAAATTGTCCACCATTCTTGCTAAGCAATTTGTGAACCTGTCCAATACTTGCGGTTAATATGGCTTGGTCATTATCAAAATCAAAATCTTCTAAAATATTGGGATTCTCAAGTTTCAGTATATCTTTTATTTCTGATAAAGCCAAGGGCTCAATTTCCGCAATAGCTTCTTTCCAAAGCTCCTGGCTATCATCTTCAACCAAGGATTTGATTTGCGCAAATTTAGTTGGCATGCCCTTCAACTGAACGAGATGATTCGCTAGTTTCTTCTTAAGGGAGGCATTTCCTATTTGATACCTAGCAGCTAAGTAAGCGATTTTTGTATTTCGAAATGAAAAAATAAAATACCTCGTTCATTCTGAACCATCATTCCAACTAGTTCATATTTAAAGTCAATGTAAAAATCTAAACTCATAAGAATATCCATTTGTAGAAGTAAAAGAATTTGAAATGTTTAAAATGAAATTAGATAGTAAATTTAAGTATTTTCTTAAATGTATAAATATGGATCGTAAAATTCACCTAGAAGGGCATACTTGCGATGTCTCAAGAACCGCTGAGATCATTGGCGATCGATGGACTTCATTGATTTTACGTGACTTCTTGCTGCTTGGACCTCGTAAATACCAAGATCTTTTCAATTCATTGGTAGGAATCTCGCCTAACCTTCTTTCCAATCGACTAAAAAAACTGGAAGAATACAAAATAATCCAAACGAAACAATATTCAGAACATCCTCCCAGAAATGAATATATACTGACGGATAGGGGCAAAGATTTAGGCACTATCATAGCAGGAATGCGCGACTGGGGTCGAAAGCACACTAAAAGCTAATCTATCTTTTAATTATAAACTTTTTCTTCACAAATAAATAGCAAAATCTATTGACAAGACATGACTATTAATTTGATAGTGACTTTATAATACATAGCTACAAAGGAGAATTTATGAAAAAATATTTTAGTCTATTCATTTTGCTTATGATCCTAAAACCTGCACTACTATTGGCTTTAGATATAGAAATTTTGATTTCTAATCGGAAGAGCGAAACTAGCACAATCTATTGCGGTATCTATAATAATGCGAAAGGTTTTCCTACAGAATCTAATCTTAAGCTAAAAGGTACAACTGCATCTATGAATAAAGAAGGCAAACTATCTTGCAAATTCACTGACCTGTCGAAAGGAATATATTCTATTTCTTTATTAGAAGATCTTAATGGGAATGGGGTTATGGATTCCACTTTAGTTGGATTTCCAAAAGAGCCTTGGGGAGTTTCGAACAATGCACCTATGCATACTTTTGGCCCACCCACTTTTGAGGAGGCATCTTTTCCCTTGAATGAAAATAAGATAATCAACATTAGGTTAAATAAATGAATTTAAAAAAGAAAATAGCTAGTTATGGGAAATGGTCTCTTATAACAGGAGGAAGTGATGGAATTGGGAAAGATTTTTCCTTTGAACTAGCCTCACTTGGACAATCTTTAATTATAGTAGGTAGAGATGAATCTAAACTGAAAGAAGTTAAGGCGCAAATCGAGAATCAATTTAAAGTTCAAGTTACAATCTATGCTTTGGATCTATCGATTTCGAAGAACACTTCGTCTCTAATTGAAATCACAAAAGATTTGGACATAGGACTAGTTGTCCTTGCTGCTGGTTTTGGAAGTTTGGGAGATTTCTCAACTTTACACATAGAGAATGAGCTTCAAATGATAGATACAAATTGTCGAAGTATAGTTCAACTAACACACAGTTTTGCGAATAAGATGAAAATAAAGAAAAAAGGTGCAATTATTCTCTTCGGTTCTCTGGTTGGTTTCCAGGGTGTACCTTGGGCTTCAACATACTCAGCAACCAAAGCTTTTGTTCAAAGTTTTGCAGAGGGCATAAGAGCAGAATTAAAATCAGAAAATATTGATATACTAAGTGTTGCTCCTGGTCCAGTTTCATCAGGATTTGGAGAAAGAGCTAATATGAATATGGGTAAAGCGCAAGCAACCCAAGGTATTGGTAGAATATGCTTAAAAGCTCTAGGCAATCAAACTACAATTCGTCCAGGATTTTTATCTAAGTTTCTTGGATATTCTCTAATCATTTTACCTAGAAGTATACGTTCCTTTATATTAAAACAAATCATGAGTGGCATGATAAAAAAGTAGATCAAAAAGAAAGAAAGAAAGAAAGAAAGAAAGAAAGAAACAAACAAGAAAGTAAACATAAATAAAATATTAAATGAATAAAATTATAATGTCCGTGTTACTAACAACATCTCTATTATTATCGAATTGTGTCATAGGAAGTCCTTTTACAAAATCACAGCAATCTAGAACCTTGGATCTTAAAGATGAGCAAGAAGTAATTTTAGCTATAACAGAAGCCACAACTACTGGAACAATCTTCGAAAGATTCATCTTTTGGAGAAGAGTTTCTGATGTTAACAATGATTTAAATAACAATAAAGGCTACCTTGGTGGCAGTATTCGGCGACAAGTATTTGGATCCAAAGCTTGGACTATGACTGTTTGGTTAGATGAAGAAAGCTTGGAAAATTTTGTGGAATCCAGAATACATGCTCGTGCTATGCGAGAAGGTGCAAATGCCTTAGAGAAATCCAACTTCCATAGGATGAGAGTTCAATGGAAAAATTTACCTCTAACTTGGCAAGAGGCAATCCAAGAGTTGGAGTCAAGTGAAGATTATGAAAAATAAAATCCTAACTTCATTTTCAAAACCAAGAACCAATTTAGCTTTTGAATTACTTTCCATCTAAGTAAGGCTTCCATCTTGGAAAAGGCACGCAATTTGTCAGGGTTCAAAATATTATAAACGCCAACTATTCCATTATTCTCATAATCCAGAATTTGAGCAGAAACCGGAATATCTTTTTTGTAACCTACAAGAGCTGGTGACGAATTTATTTGGCAGAGGTAAAATTCTGTATCCTTAGAACCTATCGAAATTGTTCGCAAAAGAAATTGAATGACTCTTTCTTTGCCAAGAATAGGAATTCTTGCAGCATGAACTTTTCCTCCACCATCCGAAAGAACTACGATTTGCTCGCAAAGAAGTTTACTAAAATTGCGAGGATCCTTTTTATGAGAGGCAAGTAAGAACTCTAGAAATAATTTTTTATGAGTCTTGGTGTCGGGTTCAAATTTTTTCTTTCGAGACTGAATAGCTTCTTGGGCTCTGCTAAATATTCTCCTACAATTAACGGGCGTTCGATCAACTACTTTGGATATTTCTTCATACTCATAATCGAATGCTTCCCTGAGGATATAAACTGCACGTTCCATTGGATTGAGAGTCTCCAAAATTACTAAAAATGCAAATTCGACTCTATCATCCGTTTCATCTTCGATTCGAGTTGGGATGGGCTCTGGCAAATAGGGACCAATGTACGTTTCTTTACGCCTGGATGATTTTTTTAAAAGATCTAAGGAGAGTCTAGCCACTATTGTTCCTACGTAAGCCTTAATCGATTTAATATCTTGGGAATCACTCTCTATCCACTTTAAATAAGCTTCTTGCAAGATATCTTCTGAGTCTTGGTAGGAACCTGTAATTTTATATGCTATTGAAAAGAGATATTGTTTGAGATTTAAAAATTCTTTAGCTTGGTCCATTTTCTTACACTAACATTTATTATTTTATATTTTCTTGAAATAAAATTAAGAAGCCAATTTTCCTGAGTTCAAAGAAAAATCTTGTTCTTTAAGGATTTTTTCTTTAGGCCAGAAGTAAGTTCGAAAAGGAAAACTTCTTTCCAGTCTTATAGAAAAGACTGTGTATTTGCATACTAACTCTTTGATAAAGGCAGCTAATTTGCCTCCAATCATCTTTGGCTTTGCTTCATCATTGGAATTCGTCATTTGGATTAAACCCGACTTTCTGCCTAAGCTAATACACCTTCCTGCAAATCCAAATGAAAAATCTTGAACCTCATTATCATTTGCACAACGATGAATCATCTCTGCAGCGTGAACTCCCATAGGCATTGCTGTAACACATCCCATACGAAGAATGGAATCTTGTACTAATGCTGAATCACCTGCAACAAATATATTAGTATAATCTAATACTCTTAAGCTTGGCTCTACCAAAATTTGGTTCTTTTCATTTACCAGCAGATTGCTTCTTCGTCCTAGATCACTGCACTGGAATCCAAAAGTCTGAACAAAAAGATCTGCCTCAAGAAATGTCTTAGTCTGATTTAGATAGATTCCATTTTCATGAATTCTGTATTCCGTGCTTTCGATAAGTTCTATCTTCATTTTGCGAAATGTTTCTAAGAAATAATTTCTAGCCTTTAAAGAAAAATTCTTAGCAAAAGGCTTTTGATCCAAAAGACCAATCTTCCATTCTGGATAGGATTCTTTTAATTCTGTAGCGAGTTCGATACCAGTCAAGCCTGCTCCAAGGATCCAAAGACTTCCAGACTTCTTAGCTTGGACGGCTTGTTTTAGTTCATCAGCCTTCCATAGTGTATTTACAGAATAACTACTCTCGACTTTAGCATGATCAGTACTGCCCAAAGCATAAATCAAATAATCATAAGTGATTTTTTTATTCTGATTAGCAATCGAAATAGTTTGGTTTTTGGCATCCAAGCACTCTACTTTGGCTTGAGTAAAGCTCACTCGTTTAGAAATTAAATCACGAATCTTATAAATCTTAACTTCTCTTCCTGCAGAATATTCATGATTTCGAATCCTTTCGATAAAGTTTTCAGATTCATTGATCAAGTGAATCTGGTAATCTCTACTAAGTTTTGCAAGCCTGTTGGCTGCCATTAGCCCTGCATATCCGGCACCTAGGATAACAATTTTTTTCATTTTCTTTGTCCTCTGCAATCAAGACGAATGAGGCAATGGGATTTGTGACAGATTCTGAAAAAATTGCTGCAACAAAAAAGAATTTTTTTAGTTCTTTTTTTATAATAGAAAGCTTTAGAATTCCATACTCTTTATCCCTTAGAATTCAATTCCTTCCATCTACTCTCTCCTAAAAACCAGTAGTACAAAACAGGAACGGCAAATCGACTGAGAAGTGTAGCAGCTACTTCACCAAACATAAGAGAAATAGCAAGACCATTGAATATCGGATCAAAGAGCATAATGAAGGCTCCTGCAACTACTGCTGCAGCAGTAAGTAGCATTGGACGAAATCGAATGAGTCCTGCGTTAACAACAGCTGTTTTGATAGGAATATCTTTCTTAATCTCTTGTTCAATGAAATCTACGAGTATGATAGAGTTTCTAACTATGATGCCTGCACCAGCTATAAAACCAATCATAGACGTCGCTGTGAAGTAGGAACCTAGAATAGCATGACCTGGTAAAATTCCAATCAAGGAAATTGGAATTGGGATCATGATGATTAAGGGAACTGTATAAGATCGAAACCATCCGAGAACTAAAATGTAAATTAATACCATCACCACTGCAAAGGCTCCGCCTAAATCTCGGAACACTTCGTAAGTTATAAACCACTCTCCATCCCATTTTACAATTGGCTTAGTCGTATTCCATGGAACATCTGCTGTTTGAGTTTCATATCTTATATTAGGTGCTAATTTTAACATCCCATAGACAGGAGCTTCTTCGGCTCCTGTAAACTCGCTAAAGATGTATTCCACTGGTTTTAGATTTTTTCTATAAAGTGTATCATTGGATTCACGTTTAGGTTTCTCAATTACACCATCGATATTTACAAATCCTGATTCAAAGGAGGGTATTTTCTGTCCTAAGAAAGGGGAAGAACTAGATCTTCGATTAGGATCAAACGCTAAATCCACAAATATTTCCTCTGGATGCGAAGCTTCTTTTAAAGTAAAAAGAGAATTCTCACTAAATAAATATTTTCCCGTATAACTAACTATATCTGCTCTTGCTCCTACTTGACCACCTTTGGAATGATCAAAGGAATAAACCAAACGATCCCGACCCTTACGAAGAGAACTATCTAAATCTACAACTGATGGTTCCTTCTTAAAGACTTCGAGGATTTCTTCAGTGACCTTACGTCTTGTCTCACGATCTGGACCATAGACTTCCGCAACCATGGTTGCAAGTACTGGTGGTCCTGGTGGAATTTCTAAGATTTTAGAAATTGCTTGGTGCTTCTTGGAAAATTCTCCTATGGCTGGCCTAAGTGATTCAATAATTTCATGACTTGATTCAGATCGTTCGGATTTATCTAGAATGACAATCTGCATATCTACCATATACTCTCTATTTCTTAGAAAGGTATGCTTCACCATTCCTGAAAAAGAATAAGGTGCTGCTTCACCAGAGTGGATTTGAATTTTGTCTATGTTCTTATTCTCAAGAATTGTAAGACTCAAGTTTTTAGCCAATCGTATGGATGTTTCCCTGTTTGTCTCTGTTGGAAAATCCAATAGAACCTGGAATTCATTTTTGTTATCAAAAGGAAGCATTTTCACCTTAACAATCTTAGTCGCAACTAAAGCAAAGGATGCTAATAGTAGAAATCCTATCAATAGAAAGAATTGAAAGGCTTGGATCTTGGTTGATAGAAGTCTATCGATAACTTTGATATAAATTTGGTCTAAGAATGAATGCCTTTCTAGTTCCTTATTTACTTCTTCTCTTTCTATGTCGTTTTCTATGGTACTCTCAGATTTTGATTCAGAGTTTTTTTCATTTCCATGTCCTTCTTTATGCAAGAGTCTTGCAGCTGCCCAAGGTGTAACTGTAAAGGCTACGAACAAGGAAAGAATCATTGCAAGAGAAGCTCCCACTGGAATGGGTTTCATATAAGGACCCATAAGTCCTCTGACAAAAGCCATAGGTAGAATGGCTGCAATCACAGTGAAGGTTGCAAGTATGGTTGGATTTCCTACTTCAGTAACAGCTGCTATTGTGGAGGCTAGTAAGGAACGCTTTGGATAGGTCTTCAAATGGCGTTCAATATTTTCCACTACGACAATAGCATCATCTACCAGTATACCTATGGAAAAAATCAAAGCAAATAAAGTTACTCTGTTCAAAGTGTAACCCATGAAATAATAAATAGCAAGAGTGAGAGCAAGTGTAACAGGAATAGCAATAGAAACAACAGCCGATGCTCTCCATCCCATCCAAAGTGCAATCAAGGCTGCAACAGAAAGTGTGGCGATCATTAAGTGTTCTATCAACTCCATGGATTTATCTCCAGCAGTGGAACCATAATCGCGGACTACGGAGAGTTTGATATCCTCAGGTAATGAGGAAGAAAATAATTTGGCTCTTTCAATGAGGTCAGCTGCTAGTGGTACGACATTGGTTCCTTTTCTTTTCCCAAAGACTACGGAAACTGCAGCTCTTTCTTTTCCTCCTAAAGCCTTATCAAAGAGAACTGAAATTTTATTTCTTTCTTCTGGACCGTCAATTACATCGGCAAGATCCCGCAATCGTACAATTCGTCCGCCTCTTTGTGCTAGTGGTATATTTCGGACATCTTCTGCAGAAGAAACTCTTCCCTCTACTTCAACATCCATGAGATTTGTAGAATTCCAATTTTTGCCAGCAGGAATACCCACATCATTTGATTTCAAGGCTTGGGCTATCTCAACCATTCCCACACCTAAATTAGAGGAACTTTCGCCATTGACTATCACTCGTATGGCACGCTTACGTCCGCCCAGTAATTCAATTTTACTTAGATCAGGAGTTGAAGAAAGTTCTCTTGCTAAGGGGGCAATCAGAGTGCGAAGGGAATAATCATCTCTTTGGTCGGAGCTAAAGCTTAAAGTTAGAAAAGGTACATCATCAATGGTATGAGAGGAAATTTTTGGTGGAAGCACATTTCCAGGCAGACTACCATAAATTTCCATTATCTTATGGTGAACTTTCACGAGAGAAGGCTCAACCTCCAAACCAACTAGAAAGCGAACAGTAATCAAACTGTAGTGAGGCGAACTAGAGGAATAGACATACTCAACACCATCTAAACCCCAGACCGCTCTTTCTATTGGCTCAGTAACTTTTCTTTCTACTTCGTCCGCTTCAAAACCGGGAGCCTGAACAAAAATATCTATCATAGGAACAGATATCTGTGGTTCTTCTTCCTTAGGAGTTAGATAAACAGAAATGAGTCCAAGTAGCAAGCTGCCCACTATGATGACAGGCGTTAGTTTAGAGTGAATGAACTGTTCGGCTAGGCTTCCTGCGAATCCTTTTTTTTTGTCATTTTTGATTTCTTTCATCTTATTTTCCTTCATTTACAGAACTTGAATTGCTGAACAAAGTGTACAACTCTGAACGTATTAAAATATATTCTCGATTTGTGTTTGCATTTTGAACAATAAGATCTGTAGATCTTGAGAAAATTTCAGCAAGTTGCATGGCATTTATAGATCCGTTGGCAAACATTCTCTTTGCATTAGAAATCTGTTCTTCCATAAGATTACTTGTATTCGATAGAAGTATCAATTGCTTTTGGAAAGTTTTTTCCATAGTTAATAATTCCTTACGCTTAGCTGACTCTTTTCGAATGGTATCTTGGACTCTATCTCTTTGAGCCTGTGCCTTGAGTTTTGCTTCTTCATAGGCACCAATGTCATCTGCATTGTATAAATTCATCTGCACATAGAATCCAAGATTATAAGCGGTAGCTGTATTTCTTGAACCATTGTAAAGATTGGATTCGCCAAAGGCTCCAACCTTGGGAAGAAATTTTGCTTTTTCAGCCCGAGCGGCAAGACTTGCACTTTCTGCATACTCCTTCATTGCTAAAGTCTGGAAAGAAAGTGTAGAAGCTTCCACAGGTTTTTTGGAATTATCACTTGGCTTAGGAAGATGAGAATCAAGAAAAATATTGATTGGTTCTAAGTCAATAGACCATGTATTTCCAAACTCATCTGTCATTGTTGTCAAATAACTTCGAATAGATGATTCTTGTGTATCAACTTCTAATCTCATTCCTTCCAATCGATTCTTTAATGACTTCAATCCAAGTAAGCCTGAATATCCAACTGGATTTCCTTTGCCACCAACTTGGTAATTTCTAAGTACGGACTGTAACTGCTTTTCCACTTCTGAAATTTGCTTCTTATATTCATCTAAATAAATCAATTGTGCATAAAGACTAGCTGTTGAAGAATACTCGGATAAGATTACAGATTGCTTTTCCAAATTTTTCCCTTTGGAGATATGGTCATAGCTTTCTGCGATATTGTTCTTGGCGCCACCTTCATAAATTGCAAGATCAACTCCAAGAGTTCCTTTTTGGTAGGTATTGGCTCCTGGATAGTTCAAAGTGTCCGGTGCAAGAATATTTGCTGTCTGTGAATTAAAACTAGTATAAGGTTGATTGTTTGTATCCAAAAAATTACTCACTTGGGATCTTGCAGACTTTGTACTAAAGTCAGCCTGTCTTGCATCTCTTTGCCCCAATTTAGAAAAGAAATTTAAGGCAGGATCATTGGTTGTGTAGGATCTCCCCTCTAAATAAATTTTAGGATGCCAGTGCTTTGAAGTTCGCTCTTTACCAGCTTTAGCTGAATTGGATTCATTTTCAAAAGCTGAAATCAGAAAGGAGTGTTTTTGTATACTGAGGGAGAGATCTTTGAATTTTACGATAGATGTATCTTTTACGTGAAGGGATTCGGTTTTTGCACCCGAACCTTTCTGATCACTCTCTTCTGATTGGTTTGATTCTTGTGCAGAAAGATTTCCAATCAGAAGAAGAGATAGTAAAAGAAAAAATGCAATTTCCCTTCTCAGATATTTTGGTATTTTCATCAGCTTGACTCCAAATCCTATTTTATTTTATGCTATTATATACCATAGGGGGTATACTATCTACATTGTCAATACAAAAAATTCATTTGATTCTCATAGTCCAAAAGTTCATCCTTGTATTTTTGGCTGAGAAGGCTGGCACTAAGATTTGCAATCAGTAAATAGAGCAAGGAGATTAAAATGGCTTTTAAGAAAACAATAGGAACTGGTGCATCGGAAGATAGATTAGAAAATCTGATCTTAGAAAGATTGACTCCCGGAGTTGATAAGGACAAAATCGACCGTCGCATTTGGGATCTCTTTGGGGAAGAATGGTGTGTCATGTTCACTGATCTTTCTGGATTTTCACGTGGTGTGGAAAAATTTGGAATCATCCATTTTCTACAAACCATTCATGAGTCCGAAAGAGTTCTAGTGCCGATTATTGAGTCTTTCGATGGAATCTTGCTCAAAGCGGAAGGTGATTCTTTGTTGGTAATTTTTCGAAATGCAGACAAGGCTTTAGATGCTGCTGTGAAGATGCAAAATGAACTAAAAATTTACAATAAAGACAAAATTCCAGAAGAACAAATTCTACTCTGTGTTGGTTTGGGTTATGGTAAGGTATTGAAAATTGGAGATACGGATGTATTTGGATCCGAAGTAAACACAGCAAGTAAGTTAGGTGAAGATATTGCCGAAGTTGGTGATATACTCGTAACTTACAATGTTTTTGAAAAAGTCCAATTCGAAAGTTATAATTTCGAAGAAATTCCCAATCCACCCGCAGGAACTTCCAAGGCGTATCGATTCATTTATAAATAAGATCATCTAATAAGAATGATTTATATCTTCACTTAGATTTCGTTGTTAGATGAAATATTTTCTTTGTTATAGCTAAGTAAAACTGCTTTACTTAGCTTATAAGAATTGTAAGCAACATTACAATTCCAATCAATAAACATAAGGGAGAAGAGACCAAACTATCCAATCGAGAGAAATTTGAATGCTTAATCTTTTTGAAAAAACCTATATATTTAAAATCTCCGATTGCTCTTTGTAGGAATACAAGTCCAAAAAAAAATTTAATAGTTATTAGGATAGATGGCTAAGAAAATAGCAAAATTAAGATAGTAATAAATATCGATTTCATTAATATCCACCCTATAGATTGAAAAGAATTCTATACTAGAAAGAACTTTCCTTTTCTTAAAAAAATTCAGAATCATTCTAATAAATTCCTTTCGGTAAGCTGGCATTTTTAGATGAACCTCAAAAAAGATTAAGTTCATTGGTAAGAATCTATAAATAAATTCGTCTACTAGGGAATTATACAAAAACAAAGAAATATTTCTTTGGACTATAAATTGATTTAACCCTAAATTTCAAGAGTTACTTCAAATAAGAAATTTATTTCATTTTAGAAATTTATTTTTTAAAAAGATAAAAATATTTATAATTCATTTAAAAGAAAAAATTGATTAGCAAAAATTATTATACTAATATGAAAATATCTGATGAAAGAAGTCAATTACTGAACGAGACATTTTTTATCAAAAATCCCATTCCGATGTGGATTTTTGATTTAGAGACTTTTCAATTTTTAGAAGTCAATGAAGCTGCCACAATAGTCTATGGTTATTCTCGTGAAGAGTTTCTTTCGATGACAATCAAAGATATTCGTCCTCCCGAAGACTTACCAAATATTTTTAATGTAATATCCTTAGAAAATGAAGGTTTTGTTGATTCGGGCATTTGGAGGCATATCAAGAAAAATGGCGAATTGATGTATGTAAATATTTCAAGCCAAGTGATCGATTTCCAAGGAAAAAAAGCGGAATTGATTTTGTCATTGGATCAAACAATACGTTTTAAATACTATGATGAGTTGAAGCTTAACGAAAGTAAGTTAAATAGCATCTTAAATTCTATGAAGGAAGTAATATGGTCTAGTGATTCTATTCATTTTAAAGTTATTTTTGTAAATAAGAATGTTTTTGAACTATATGGATATAAGGCAGAAGAATTTTATCAAAATCCTCATCTTTGGATTGAATGCATCTTAGAGGAGGATAGAGCTAGAGTTATTGAATCTTTTAAGAATATGAATACTTCAAATCACTTTGAAGAGGAATATAGAATTCTCACCAAAGATAAGAAAGTAAAATGGATTAAGGATAAGGCATGGTATGTCCGTAACGAATTTGATGAAATTATTCGAGTCGATGGAATCATTCGCGAAACCACAGAAGAGAAAGAATATTTACGAAAAATTAAAGAGTTATCAGAGAATACATCCAAACAAAATTTAGTTTTGAGTGAGTTGGCTTTTATTAATTCTCATAAAATTCGAGGACCTTTAGTATCTATTCTTGCAGGCTTGGATTTGCTTAGCTCAGAAGCAAACAATGATGCTATTATTCAAAGAATAAAAAAAGCTGGAGAAGAATTAGATTTAGTAATTAAAAATTCTATGGATCTTTTATCTGATGAAAAATGGAATCTATCTTTAAATCATTTCCCCAACAAAAAAGAAATTCATACAATTTTCTCAATTGATGACGATCAGTTGCAAATCATGATAAATAAGATTTTAATTCAGAAAATTGATTCTAAATTTAATATATTCGTTTTTAATAATGCGCAAGATGCTCTCGAAAAGATAATTCTAGAAGATCCTCAGATCATCTTTTTAGATTTAAATATGCCTGTAATGAATGGGTGGGATTTTTTAGATGTATTGCAACGAAAGAATATAAAATTAGATGTTTATATTCTAAAATCTTCCGTTGATCCAAATGATAAAAAGAAAGCAGAAAAATATGAAAATGTGAAAGGCTTTTTAACCAAACCTCTTTCTAAAGAGACTCTGGAACCAATACTACATTGTGCGAATTGACCTTATGCTTTTGTTTTAAAAATAGAATATAAAGATTCTTTCTTTTATACAGTTAAGTCTTTTTCTCTTTTTTAACTTTAACCGCATTTGCATTTACTGCCTTCGAATCCACCAACACTATTTTTGTAATTTCACTAGGGGCTCCAATCCTAAGAGGAGGTCCCCAGTATCCAGTTCCTCGGCTTACATAGATTAAAGTATTTTTGTATCTATGAAGACCTGCAACAAACTTTTGGGCTAGATAAATAATCAAATTTCCAGGAAAATATTGTCCACCATGCGTATGGCCAGAAAGTTGAAGATCAAATCCAGCCTCCGCTGCTTCATAGATAGAATTAGGTTGGTGAGCAAGAAGAATTTTGAAATCAGAATTCTCTAAGCCTTGCATAGATTTCTTAGGATTGGTTTCATGAGCAGGTATGATGGAACCTGCCTTTAAATCAGTAATACCAGCTAATCCTAGTTTTGCTTTATTATGAAGTAGAATTTTATTTTCATTTAACAGTACTGTTATTCCTAATTTCTTAATTTCTTGGATCCAAGATAAGGCACCATTATAGTATTCATGATTCCCTGTTATAAAGAATGTTCCAAATTTTGTCTTTAAATCAGCTAAGGGGTCAAGATGATGAGCATACAAATGAGCAGGACCATCAACCAAGTCCCCTGTAATTACTACAAGATCTGGTTCAAAATTTTGAATTCTTCGAACAACATGTTGAAGGAAGGGTCTTTGAATGGTTGGTCCAATGTGAACATCCGAAATTTGTGCAATCGTAAATCCTTGTAAATCAGCATGAAGATTTTCAACAGGGATATTAACCTCAAGAGTACGAATTCTAGCATGTGCTTGAAACATTCCCCAAACTGTAAGAAGGCAAGTAATGGAAAGCAAGATCAAAGAGCTGTAAAAAGTGTCCATCCCACTAAGAGGAAATACATTGTATAAAAAAGTTGATTCCAGCCAATTATATACGTTAGGCGATATTGATCGAATAAGAGACAGACAAATTATCATTAAATCTTGTAACAGAACTATGCTTAGTAAAATTGTAAAAAATCCTAAACTCAGAAAAGAAAAATAGGAAAACACAGATTGTAATCTAGGACTTGCAATAGTATGCGAAATCCAATAAGAGATGGGAATAGACAAGACAAGAATAACAACAATGCACCAAGCTAAAATGGAAAAATTTCCATCAAAACCCAATCCAGAAATCATCTTAGTCCCAATATAAAAATAACCAGCACCTATAATACTTGTAAAAACAGAAAGAAAAACCAAAAATCGATTCAATAGAAATACTTCCCTAAAATTTGATACAACTTTTAGACCATTTTTATGTTCCAAATCATCCCTACTTTTTTCGATTTACAACTCAGTGCGAAGGCGCTTTATAATCTTCTTATGACTTTTAGATTATATTTGTTCTCTTTCTTTGTTTCTCTTTGCTCTATGATAACAAGCTTGTTCTTTGTGATACCTGCATTTAAGCGAATGAATTTTCCTGTAGGAACTTTTGCAAGACAGCTTTCCTTTGATGGTGAAAAACTTAGAGCTTGGCTAAACATTATGCAAGAAGCTGGGCGTCTACCTTTGATTGCCATTCAACATAAGTTAGATGATTGGTTCGCCTTATCTTTTGGTCTGGTTTTTTTAACTCTTGGTTTTTTCCTTGCGACAAAGTTAAAGATTTCCAAGTTTAAAATCATAGGTGCTCTGGGTTTTCTAGGTGGAATCTTGGATTTAGTTGAGAATCGAATGTTTCTAGAAATGGTTTCTCACATCCAAGAAATAGATTCAACATCGGCGATTATCTTTTCCATAGTAAATCTATGCAAATGGAGTTTGTATGCGATTGGAATAATCGGTTTCTTTTATATATGGTTGAGTGAAAAGAAAAAATAGTTTAATATTAAATTATTTTTTGCCATTTTACCTCCCCCAATTGTCTATAGTATTAGATGTTCGAAGAAGCTAACTCTCGCAGAAGTTTTCTCAAAAAAGCCCTTGGGAGCTTAGCCGCACTTTCTCTTGGTGGAATTGTAATTAGAAATATTTTATTTCCAAGTTCCAAAAAGAAAGCACTTAAAACTTCAACTAAGGAAACCTCAACTATGAAGGCAAATGGCGTATTAAATTTAGAAAAACTCGGCTTCCAATGGCCCACAGCCGATCCTTTTCTTTTCTGTGTTCACCATGAAGATTTCTATCCCAAAGGAAATTCCGCTTCGGGTCCGGATGCCTCCCTTTCTGGCAGAGATATAGGCCAAGATTTCATACCTAAAGATGGATGGAGAATGTACCATGGTCAGAAAGTTCCTGGTTTTCCTGGACATCCCCATAGAGGTTTTGAGACAGTTACGGTCGTTGAACGAGGATTAGTCGATCACGCAGATTCCCAAGGTGCAGCAGGAAGATACGGCGGAGGTGATGTGCAGTGGATGACCGCAGGTGCTGGAATCCAACACTCAGAAATGTTTCCCTTACTTTCTAAAGATACAGAAAATACTTTGGAATTGTTTCAGATTTGGATGAATCTTCCAGCTCGAAATAAATTTGTAGAACCCCATTTTAAGATGCTTTGGTCAGAGAATATTCCAGTGCTCGATCTTAAAGATTCTGCTGGCAAAACCACCAAACTTAAATTAATATCAGGTGAGTATCTTGGAACTCTAGCTCCTAAGCCCACACCTAATTCCTGGGCAACAGATCCTAGTAACGAAGTAAACATTTGGATTCTACACTTAGAACCTAATGCAAAATTTACGATTCCAGCTATGAGCATGGGATTGAATCGAAATCTTTACTATTTTCAAGGCAGTGGACTTAGTGCAAATGGTTTAGAAATTCCAAAATACAGCCGGGCTATTTTGGAATCCGACAAAGCCATAGAACTTGTCAATGGTTCAGAGGATGCAAGAATTTTATTTTTGCAAGGAAAGCCTATTGCTGAGCCAGTTGCACAATATGGACCTTTTGTAATGAATACTCAATCTGAAATCCAACAGGCTTTCACTGATTACCAAAGAACCCAATTTGGTGGATGGCCTTGGGAAACGTACGAACCAGTTCATGATAACAAAGGAAGATTTGCTCGATTTGCAAATGGCAAAGAAGAGCTACCATCTTGAGTTAAATTAAACCAGATTGAGACTCTTTGCTATATTTCTTGCCAGGATCTTTGTAATCTAACATACATTTTGAAGGATAGTGCGGGCTGGAACTATTTTCTCTAAGCGTGTCCGTGGTATTTCCTTAGTATTGCAAAGACTCATTAAGAAAACTGAAGATCCAGATATCCAAGCCTTAAAAATTGCCAATGAAAAATCAGGTATGAAATTTCCTGACACAGGCTATCGTCCGACATCCAGAGAAGATCTCAGCCTTGGTCTGCAAATAGCCTTAAATTCCAATTCTGTCATAATATCTATATTAGGTGATGAGACTTGGGAATAAAATTCTATGCCACAGCTTCCTGATTGGTTTCCAGAAAAGTTGGATTAGGAAGATGGGAACAAAAAATAATTTATTTGAAATTACTTATGAATAAGATTTATTTAGTATTCAAATTTGCAATTTCATTCCTATCTAAATTTCCATTTACTTCAGCAATGTGTCGACCGAAGGCATTCATCACCAAATAGTGCATAGGTGCTTGTGTAATCACATAAATATACCAAGGGAGGGAAGGAACAAATTCATGGATCGCAGTTAAGGAGTATTTCTTATTTTGAACCTGTCGAAACTCAAGCCAACCTGTATCACTGGTTCTAGTTAATAAACCGCCTATGATATGAAATTTCTGTCTGTCTTCTTCAAAATTTCCATGGATATATTGCAAAAGTAAAATAGGCTTCTTCAAAAAGAAAATTCTAAATGCAACCAAATCTTTGCTAGGTTCCACATCTACCAAAATCAAGGATCGGAAGACTTTTGGTAACCAATTCATATATTCTCGTGCCATCCATTCACTATTTCTTTTTGGTACAGAGGGAAGCCTTTGGATGGATCGAACACTTTTACGATGCGAAATTTTTCTTTTGGGTCTTGCTGATATTGGCTTGATTTCCTTCTGTAATACTTCATCCAGCATACTCGCAAAAGTCTTAAACGAAATAAATTTTTGAATCAAGGGAAGAGGTTTCTCTTGGGGAAGATCACATACTAAACTATCAATTAAAGGTGAAACCAAGGCATAATGGGAATTCCCAAACCAAGTCACCCAAAGTTTACTAAACCCAGTAGAATTGATAGGAACAGGAAACATGAAACGTCTTACTTTCAGTTTTTCTGCCATTATCCTCATTAGATCCCTATAGGTTAATTTTTCTCCATTTACTATATCTATTGTTTGGTGAAAATATTTCTTGTTACTCACTGAATCTTTTAAGATCGAAATCACATCATCAATATATACTGCTTGTGTCTTAGATTGAGTCCAGGAAGGCAGAACCATCACTGGTAGTTTTCTTACTAGAGAATTGAGAATTTCAAAAGAAGAACCTCCCTGCCCTACTACCATTCCTGAACGAAATACAGTTACAGGAATTTTTGTAGCTTGCAGAACACCTTCTACTTCTTGTCTACTCTGCAAATGCTTACTGATAAAGCCTTGCGGAACAATTCCACCCAAATAGATGATCTGTTTGATTTTATTTTGCATACAAGATCTTGAAATATTATCAGCAATAAGAAGGTCGGTATCTCGAAAATTTCCTTGGAACAATCGGGAAGATGGCATCATGGAATGAACTAAGTAAAATACAACATCAGCACCTTTCAATGCTTCTAAAGTACTTGTTGTACTAAATAGTTCGCAATGTCTCCACTCGGCATTCGAAGGAAGATTTTCTATGGGAGATCTGGACAAAGCAATGATCTTGTGCTTTGTTGCAGCAAAACTTGCGATAAGGTTTTGGCCAACAAAGCCACTTGCTCCTGTGATTGCTATTTTCATTGTTTCCTACTTGAATCTTTTAGACTGCTAGTCCATTTCTTATACCAAACTAAAATTTTTCTGAATGATGAAATTTTTCAATTTTAGAAAATGGGAAGAATGAAATATATCACAACTGAAATTATCAATGGAATCTTTCGAATAGGATTTAATCGTCCTGAACAGAGCAATGCATTCAATATGCAAATGGTTATGGAATTAAGCGAGGCTTATACCCTATACGAAGACAATGTTAGTTGTCGTTGTGCGATTATTTTTGCCCATGGTAAGCATTTTACAGTTGGTCTAGAAATTGATGAGGTAGCTGAATACATTCGTAAGGAGGGTGGAATTTTTTACCCAAATAACCAAGTCGATCCTTTTGGAATTGTAGGAAGGATTCGTAAGAAACCTGTCATTATTGCTATCCAAGGTTTTTGTTTTACACTCGGAATTGAACTTGCTCTTGCTTCTGATATTAGACTTTCAACCAAAAGTGCAAGATTTACCCAAGCAGAGGTTACACGTGGTATTGCGGCATTTGGGGGAGCAACCTTTCGTATGGCAGAACAATTTGGTTGGGGTAATGCCATGAGATACTTACTCACCGGTGATGTGTTTGGTGGAGAAGAAGCTTACAGAGTTGGACTTATTCAAGAAATTGTTGACGCCAAAGAATTACTCAATCGCGCTCAAGCGATAGCTGAAACAATAGCAGGCAATGCTTCTCTTGCTGTCCTTGCCTCCTTAGAAAGTGCTATGGATTACCGAAGAGAACAAGAAGCTAAAGCTTTTGCAAAAATTCAAAAACGCGTACTAGAATTATTAGATTCTGAAGATGGAAAAGAAGGAATACTTTCCTTCCAAGAAAAACGAAAAGCAAATTTCAAAGGTAAATGATAAATTCAAATAAAAATCGCAGAATCAAATGAAAATTGGAATTTTTAATTTCTATGGAAGAATAATTTTCGAACCAAAATTACTGAAATTAGACTATTCTAATGTCGATAATCGAAGGAATGGTAGCCGAAGGTTCTTTCGAGAGAAGAAAAACAGATATCTATAAAGAAATTATTGTGCGCAGTGATGGCAGTAAGGCTGTCTTATTTAGCACATTAGAATCTTTTTCCAGACAAGCAAAAAACTTAGGAATGCTTGTGGATTCTTCGCGTTCCATCATGGCGGAACGAAATCTTGATCTACTACTTCAGAAGATTTTGGTCGCTGTTACCAATGTTATGGATGCGGATCGTTCAACTTTATTTCTTCTTGATAGTGATAAGAAAGAACTCTGGTCTAGAGTTGCACAAGGCTCTCAAGAAATTCGCATAAGATTGGGTGAAGGAATTTCAGGTTTTGTTGCAGAAACCGGACAAGTTGTTAACATACCCGATGCCTACAATGATCCTCGTTTCAATCCTGCAAGCGATTTAAAAACGGGATATAAAACAAAAACTATTCTTTGTTGTCCCGTCTACAATCCTCAAGCTGAAATAATTGGTGCCATTCAAGTACTCAATAAATTAGATGGAAGTATTTTCTCAGATAACGACGTACAGTTGCTTGGTGCATTTGCCTCTCTTGCTGGAATCTCACTAGCTAATGCCAAAGCTTATGAAGAACTACAGAACGAAAGAGACCTACTCGAATCTAGAGTCATTGAAAGAACCAAAGATCTAGATGATGCCAAGAAGCAATCCGATAAACTTTTATTGAATATTCTACCTATTCAAATAGCCGATGAACTGAAAGCAAAAGGTTTCTCAGCACCAAAGAGATATGAATCAGTGAGTGTACTCTTCACCGACTTAAAAGGTTTTACTAAGGTTGCTGAAAACTTAGAACCAGAAGAACTCATCAATGAATTGGATAGATGCTTTACTTATTTCGATGAGGTAATCGAAAGATTCAATCTTGAAAAAATCAAAACTATAGGTGATTCGTATATGTGCGCGGGAGGACTTCCGATAGCAAATCGCACAAATCCTGTAGAAGCCGTTTTGGCTGCCTTAGAAATACAGAAATTCATGGAACAAACTAGAGAAATAAAACGCTCGCTAGGCGAAAACTATTGGGAACTAAGATTGGGCATTCATACAGGACCTTTAGTTGCTGGTGTTGCTGGGAAGAAAAAATTTGCCTATGATATTTGGGGCGACACGGTAAATACTGCTTCTCGTTTGGAATCTTCGGGTGAAGTTGGGAAGGTAAATATTTCAGGTGCAACCTATCAAATTGTGAAAGATTTCTTCTCTTGTG
The DNA here is from genome assembly GCA_002786225.1 of Leptospira sp. Taxonomy (GTDB): domain Bacteria; phylum Spirochaetota; class Leptospiria; order Leptospirales; family Leptospiraceae. The sequence goes on from PEQN01000001.1 coordinate 64,064, forward strand.
AATACAGAGGACTTGTCAAAGCTAAGAACAAGGGTGACATTGAAATGTATTTTGTCTTAGCCATTCTGCCCGAATTAAGCATTGGTGGATTAGGTGAAGTACCTAATAAAGATTTTTTTAAGAAAATGTCTGAGCTATAAAGTATATATTCTTCAAACCTTTTTTAATTCTTGCTTCATGGATAGTTAACATTTATTCATACTAACTTTAAGTAAAATTTCTATGTTAGACTTTCTAAGCTTATGAATCCTGAACATAATTCTACTCGAATGTTTTTCAATATAGAAATATTAGTTTTAAATAAATTGTAATTTTTTTAAGCTTAAATACTCATTTGGAAACCATCTCTCGCCAGAAGTTAGGAGTAGAAGAAATCACGCCTTCTTTACCATGCAATGCGTTTGCAGTTTCCAAAGCAACAATCCCTGGAGCAGTGATGACCTCATATATATTTCTGCCAGGAATATCCAATTTCTGATGAATATTCAATCCCTGCCTTGCAAAAAAAGTCTCGGATTGAGTAGCTGAAAATCCGGAACTTAACTCTACGATTATATTGCCTGGTAAGGCCAATAATTGGCTTCCTTTAATTGTTGTCAGTATGGGAGAAAAACTCGAATTGTTCAGTTGATTCAAATTTTTAGATAAACTAATAGTGCTACCTCCAGAATTTGACTTCCAAATTGTTGTATTGCCATAATACTTCAAAGGAGTAGCTGAAGAATCAGATTTTATAACCACAGAATTTTTGATATTTTTAATTCCATGGTTATTCTTTGGGAATTCTGCAATGATTCCTGGCTCCAACTGCAAATCAATCTTAATCCCCCCATCGTAGTAATACAATCCAGAACCTGACTCTTGCCCAAAAACCGAAAAGTTAAAAGCAAGGAAGAGACCAAGACCTATTGGTAGAATTTTTAAGAAATTAGATTTTCTAGTAAAATTTAAATTTTGCAATTCCATTGAATTATTTCCTTCATTTTGATTCATCAATTTGCTCTTCCTCTAATGTTAATACTCCATGATGATAGAGTATGATTGGTGTTATTGATTGTTGCTGCTCTAGTATACGTAAAGTTGGCATCAGATCGGGAGTAACCATAAAGAGTGTTAGATGTGCATACGAGTGGATTAGATCCAACAGAAGTTGCTTTGTTGCATACATCCGCTACCCTCAATGACCATGTTCCATTTGCTGGTTCATCCATGAATATTGTAGCACCAAAAGTCCAATTTGTTATATCGTTACAAAATGACAAAGCATTATTCAAAGTGCAAATCCTAGGCACAAGCAATCTAGCCTTGGTTCCAGAAGGAGATGTTAATTCAATAAATAAATCTGCTGAATCATCAGCTGCTCCTGTATTAACAGTCATATTTACCTCTACAAATTCTATTTTTCCTATACCGCTACCTGATACTACCCTTGTATTTACTGCTCCAGCTGGAGTATTATTCGTAATTGTTGAGTTAGTTGTTGAACCTGCTAAATTACCTGTAACAATTTCTGGACCAATATTCGTCCAAGATTGAGCCGCAGGAATTGCAAGACTTGCATCTACAGCACCAAAACCATACTTATGATTAAAATTCAATCCTGCGCCATTGGTTGTCCAATCTGGATCACTAGGATCGTTTTTTCTAGAGTGGCGTGCGAGTAAGACTCGAACGTCTCTAGCTGTAAGGTTACGATTTCTATCAAGAATCAAAGCACCCACACCTGCCGCAAGAGGCGCTGCAGCTGAAGTTCCATTGAAAGTATTTGTATAATTATTGCTTGAAAAATTAGTTCCACCACCATTCACATTGTATCCACCTGCTCCAGAAATGTCAGTAGTCGAGATAGCAACACCACTGGTTCCTTGTGAATGAGCAGTTACAAGTAAGTTAGCACCTTCTTCAGAATAGGATGCTTTTTTTCCATCATTGCCTATGGCAGCTACTGCAAATGCTGAACGATAATTTGCTTGACCATCCTGATTGGAGTTATCACGAGGTGCTGATCCTGCAGAGACTATTCCACCAGTATTTGCACTTGTAAGAAAATTGCCTCCATTCCCAGCTGCCCAAAAGAAAATCGTTCCCAAGTTATTTCTTCCAAGTCTAAATGCAGAATCTATTCCCGACTTCCAAATATTTCCACTAGGTGCAAATCTTCCAGTATTATCCGGAGCACCCCAGCTATTGTTGGAAACAAAAACACCATTACTAAACGAAGACATAGCCGTCCCTGAATTAGCATCGGTTGAATTTGCTAAAATATTCCTCGCACCTATCTTTGCTCTTGGAGCAATCCCAGAAAGACCAATACCGTTAGTATCTCTTGCTGCCATAATCCCAGATACAGAGGTTCCATGACAACCCGCTGTTCCATTCGTAGAGCAATCAATAGAATTAAAAAACGAACCGCCAAAATTTATATCAAGAGTCCTATCGTAGTTGGGAGATAAATCCTCATGGGATGTATCCATTCCATCATCTACGGTAACCACACTCACCCCGTTACCTTTACAACCTGCGTTAGATGCAAAAGTTATATTAGCATCTTCCCCTGATATGGAACCACTCGTCGAACCCGTATTTTTCAAATGCCACTGTTGACTAAACAACGGATCGTCGGGAAGTCCTGGTGTACTACAAGGTGCAACTTGTGAGTTCAATAAATTGTTTAAAAATAGGAAAAGAAAAATATCTTCCAAGGGATCTTTCTTTTTTGGCGTACATGAAAGATACGATAGTAAAACAATAAAAACTAAAAAGCGCCTGATATAGCTCATTCGAACCCCCGAATAGATATGACAATAATTATAGATATGAATTCCTTTGAATAGATTTTTTTGCATTATATTAAGCTAATTTAAAGCAATATATAAAAACCAAAATAAGTTTCTTGCAATTCCTTTATGAATTTATATATTATTATTATGAAATATTTTATTGTTTTAATAATAATTAGTCTTATACTATTGAATTGTTATGGAAAATCTAAAACTGAAACTATAAATATTCCTGTTGATTTTAAAGAACGTTGTTCAATGTTACCTGATGGAGGCCCTTGTCGAGCCTTGATTCTTGGATTTTACTATGATGCAGAGAGCAATACTTGCCTCGATTTCAATTATGGTGGATGCAAAGGCTCCCTTCCTTTCAGGGCGAAGTCAGACTGTATGCAACATTGCGTCTTTTGATTTAAAAAATAACTTAAATTCGTGCTTACCTCTCAATTCATTATGCTAATTTAAATAAAGCAATTCATCTTGCAACTAGCTCCTCAAATTCGAAAATCTTGCTTAGATATATGTTATTGTAATGTGTTTAGTAAGTAAGGCTTTAGAAAAAGACTGGATTAACTAACAAAGAATTTTTTAAAAAAATGTCTGAGCTATAAAGTATATATTCTTCAAACCTTTTTTAATTCTTGCTTCATGAATGAGGTACATTTATTAATATAAATCATGTTTATTCCGAAATACTTTGAATTAAAAGATCAAAATTACATCCTTCAAATTATCAAAGAAAATCCTTTTGCAACTCTAGTGTCCCTCTCTTCAAGAGAAAACTCAGAGCCTATAGCAACACAGATCCCATTGCTTGTGGACGAGAATTTGAAAGTTCTCAATGGGCATATTGCCTACGCCAACGAACAATGGAAAAACATTGAAGGACAATCTGTACTCTGTATTTTTGCAGGTGCTCAATCCTATATTTCTTCGAGTTGGTATGAAGAAATGCCAACTGTTCCAACTTGGAATTATCTTTCTGTCCATGTGTATGGGAAATGGGAAAGAGTTACCGATCAAGATGAAATCATTCAATCTTTGAAAGATCTTATCTCTACGTATGAAGAAGCGAATTCTGTTTATAATTTTGATCAACTAGAGCCTGAATACATTGATAAGATGATAAAAGCTATCATTCCTTTTCGGATCAAAATTGAAAGAATCGAAGCCAAGGCGAAACTAAGCCAAAATCATAGCAAAGAAAGAAGGGAGAAAGTGATTCGACATTTAGAACAATCGGATTCTGAAAATGATCAAACTATAGGAACATGGATGCGGAAGTTCATAAATAGGTAATGGAAATTATAATGTCACCAATAAAAATTAAAGAAGGTTGTAACATCTGTCACAAAGACTGGGGAATCTACTTGGAAGTGCTAGGTGAGATTGACGAGTTGCCTGAGTTGAAAGGGTAAAGGGATCTGTAGGAGGCATGCTTTTTATTTATCTATGTAATTAGACATTTAATATGCAAATCTGCCAAATAACAGAACAATTGAATCGAATTTTTCGAGGAATATGGGAATCGGGTTGAGTTTTTGGATTATACCCTAACTGTAGGATTCAATCCTACGGCAATGATATACATTCTCAAAAAGAACAATATTTGCTTCTATAATCTAGAATTCCTATTTTAAAAATGACACATTCAAAGAAATTCCTAGATGTGAAATAATTTACTAGAAACATGCTTAGCTGGATGTTTATTGTTATCAAAAATGAATCAAATGCAACGAAAAGAATGGATTGTAAACGATTCCAACAAACCAGACTAATTTACTCTTTATCCTTATGATGATTTTGAACTTGAAAATCGATGGTCTACCGTCTTGGAGAAAAATTTTCATTGTTAGGAAAAAATCTCACCTAGCGAAATGTTTGCATCCGCAGTGACTAAGGCTGAACAATATAGCTCCCTCACGCCGTCGAAGGACGGATTGATCTTTCCACCACTTACGAACAGGACGTTCGCAACTTTCGCTTTTGGGCAGGATCTCGGTTTACCCTTTCTCGTCGCACCCTGGAACATCGTATTCCAAAGTGCGAAAAACGACATACATGGCTGGTTTGCCTCGTCATTTGAAGCACGGTTGCGGAACATGCCGAGGCAAGTAGATAATACGAACCCTTTGTTCAGTAAAATTTTCAAAATAACAATGATTTTGAGATTTATCAATCTTTTAGAATATTACTCTATCCTTGTTTCAATATAAAAAAAATTTTCAAATTTAGATTTATTTTTCGGAGAATAAATCAGAAATAGTATTGGATTCCAAAATTCACCGACTCTGCTTGGAAGCTTTTCATGTATTCTAAACCAAAGCCAAAATCTTGGTAGGTAAATTGAAGACCAAGAATACCCAAAGCAGATATATCTTGGTAAAATTCGTTTAACTTTAGATTGATGCCAACACCAATGGGATTTGAATCAAAGTCATTGTTATTAGTCCTAGATGAAATCAATGCGTATCTTTCTGCACGAATACTAAGTCTTCCTTGGCTTCCTATCAATCCTATTCCACCAAAGAAAGAAAATCCTTTCCATCCGTAGGCATATCTGACATCTCCAGAACCTGTATAGATTTCAGATTCATATCGTAACTCATTGAGTCCTATCCATCGCCTTCTTTGACCATTGGATACAATCTGAGTTGGCCTTCTATCATAAGTGTCCAGAATTACATATTGATCTGTTCTATATAGCCCTAGTCCAAAAGATATTCCTGACTTCCAATCGACTGAATCAGATTCTATTTTTGAATCTGAATCTATTTCTTTGTTAGGTGTAGAGTCTATTGCAAATGGAAAATATCTTACCTTTGCACTAAAATTAGCTACTCGACCTTTGACATTAACATTGCGAATATTTAAAAAAAGTAAGTTTATTTCTGAAGGATAATAAGAAAAAAATTGCAAATGCACATTCAACTTTCTCCATTCTCCCGACTTATCTAAGAAATGACCGAGATTGGTAGCAAAAGTAAGATTGGGTGAAACAGCGGCACCAATGGTTGGTAATGACCTAAGTTCTGTTTGGTCAATCAATGGAAAACGATTTTCGATTTTACTTCTTGCAATTGAGTAACCCAGACTTACACGATTTTTGTGAATTAAGCTACCACCCATTAAAGTTGAATTTACATTTTGAAGTACAGCACTATCTGCCATACTGCTCAAAAATCCATTTCCATAAATTGAACCCAGTAGTGGCTCTGCCAAATAAGCTGCCAGGTATTCCTCATTCGAAAGAAAAGAGCTCTCAACTCCAAGGCAGACAGCATTAGCCTGCAAATCACTGGAGGGCTTTCCGATAAGGATAAGGCATACTACCAAAAGAAAGGATATGTTTGTTTGCAAATGTTTCAAGAAAGTACCTTACCATTTATAGATTGTTTAAACTCTTTTCCCTTCCAAACATTTTTGGAAAATAAAGAATTATGTCGCTTTCCTTAGTTGCAAATCAGAGATTTTGGAAAGTTTTTTCAAATGACAGTCAGACCTTGTCTAATATTTTGGAGATATCAAATAGACTCCAAGGATAGCCCATGACATCAGCAACCATCGGACTCGATAAATCCCTTGCAGAAGAAGTTCTTTCTTCTTCATCGAAAATCATCAAAGAAATAACCAAACGACTCGCTCAGAAATGTTCTGATGCAGGGCGTGTATCTGTTCCTAAGATGGATGAGAACCAATTGGTCTTCTACCAACTTGCATGGATGAAAGCAGAACAAGAAATCGCAGAGCATTTTGTAAAATACGCTTGGGATTCTTCCGTGGGAGCCACTGATCTTGAACAGAAAATGGCTATTGTTTTTGCAGCGGAGACGGTATCTCATATCCGCGGTGAAATTTCCCAAAGACCAAAAGAATACCTCATCACCATGGAAGAAATGGAGACAGCACTTTTCTCAGACAAAATAAATTCTTACATTGAATCAGCAATGGGAATCTCTAATTATTCGGAAATCGTTGATAAGATCCAAGAAAAAGGACATTTTGGTGTTTACGGCCTTTCGGAAGACCATGAATCCTTTAGAGAAGCTTTTGAAGATTTTGCAAAAAATCAGGTTGCTCCTCATGCAGAACATGTTCATAGACACGATGATATGATTCCTGAAGAAATCATCCAAGGTCTTCGCGACATGGGTTGCTTCGGTCTTTGTATACCAGAATCCTTTGGTGGAATCCAACCAAATGATAAACCTGACAACATTTCTATGTTAGTTGTAACAGAAGAACTTTCAAGAGGTTCACTAGGTCTTGCAGGATCTCTGATCACTCGCCCAGAAATTTTATCTAAAGCTCTTCTTAAAGGTGGAACCCAAGAACAAAAAGACCGTTTCCTTCCTCGTATCGCATCTGGCGAACTCATGGGTGGAATTATGGTTACGGAACCAAATTATGGTTCAGATGTAGCTGGGGTTTCTGTTACTGCTAAAGAAGTAGATGGTGGTTTTGTCATCAATGGTGTTAAGACATGGTGCACATTTGCTGGTTATGCGAACCTACTACTCATTCTATGCCGAACCGAATCTGATCCCAACCTAAAACACAAGGGTCTTTCTATTCTTTTAGCTGAAAAGCCATCCTTTACTGGACATGAATTCTCATTCAAGCAAGAAAATGGTGGAAGCATCCAAGGAAAAGCAATTGGAACGATAGGTTACCGTGGAATGCATTCTTTTGAAGTATCTTTCGAAGATTTCTTTGTACCGAAAGAAAATCTTTTAGGTGGTGAAGAAGGTCGAGGTAAAGGTTTTTATTACCAAATGGAAGGATTTGCAGGAGGACGTATCCAAACTGCAGCTCGTGCAAATGGTGTAATGCAAGCCGCTATGGAAGCAGCTTACCGCTACGCTCAAGAAAGAAAAGTATTCTCTAAACCAATTTATGATTACAACCTAACAAAGTATAAAATTGCGAAAATGGCTATGATCATACAAGCTTCTCGTCAATATACTAATTATGTTGCAAAACTTCTAGATGAACACAAAGGCCAAATGGAAGCAACTTTGATTAAATTCTATGCATCCAAAATTGCTGAGTGGGTAACTCGTGAGGCTATGCAAATTCACGGTGGTATGGGTTATGCGGAAGAATATGCTGTATCAAGATACTTCGTGGATGCAAGAGTTTTCTCCATCTTTGAAGGTGCAGAGGAAGTTATGGCTCTGAGAGTAATTGCAAAAGATTTACTTGAGCAAGCACTAAAAGGCTAATACCTAACTAAGCTTAAGTTTGAGGGAAAGAGAAATCTTTCCCCTTTCATAACACAAAAAAGGAGCTAATACGGCTCCTTTTTTTTATGCTAAATTCATTTTACATCTAAAACTATCATACAAATATCATCTTCCATCTCAAAGTCTTGGATGAATTCCTTCATTTTGTACATCAATGCAGGTAAAAATTCTTTAATGGTTAACTTCGCAATTTCAATTAAATTCTCAGATAGAACTGATTCAAAAAAAACTTTAGTTTGATTTTCATATCTTGCAGCTTCCAATAAGCCATCTGTGCATAACATAATTCTTGAACCTTGATCTAGTTGAGTAGATTGGTTCACATAAGGTTTGTATTTTAGCAATTTAGAATTCTGTGAAATAATTCCCAGAGGACGGCTAGATTTAGATGAATCTAAATTCTCTACTTTTCCCAAGTGAATTTTGTATGGACTCGGATGCCCTGCTATAGAATAGATGAATTCTCTTTTGCTTGGATTGTAGATTCCATAAAAAGCAGTTACAAAACGTCCAGCACAAAAATCGATAATTGATTCATTAAGAAAACTAAGTAGCATGCCTGGATTCATCTTGAGATCTAAAGATGCATTTTCTATTCCGCTCTTTAACATAGCAGTAACGAATGCGGAAGGTACACCGTGTCCTGCAACGTCTGAAATAAAAATACCTATAGAATCATTGAGTGGAAATATATCACAGAAATCACCACCAATTTGCTCTAAAGGACTATAAATGTATTCTATAAATGAATATAAACTATGAGAAGGAAGTAGTCTTGCTTGAATCTTAGCAGCCATTTCCATATCTCGATTCATAATTTCATTCTGAGTTATGAGTTTCTGATTTTCTTTATCCAGAAGATCCTTGATCATAGCCTTTTCAGTTGTATCAAAGAAAGAGAGGCGTATAAATGTTTCTTTATCAAAGTAGTTTCTTCCAGAAACCAAACAAATTCTTTTCTTGCCACTGCGTCCAATCATCTGAATTTCTACTTCATTCAAATTGATACCAGAATGAACTTTCTTAAAAAATTCCATCATAATGGATTTGGAATCTTCAGTTAAGAAATTATCAACGAAAGATTGACCTATGATTTTTTTCTTTGTGACGCCTAACCAATCCAGAAATGTAATATTGGCTTTCACAACATTAAATTTCGCATCAACAGATGCATAACCAATCGGAGAATTATTATATAAGTCATCCGATTCGATGAATTGATTTAGTAGTTGGAATTCTTTATCTTTTAAATTTTGTTTAATTTCATAATTTTCATAAAGAAGGCTTAATTGATTAGCAAAAAACTCAAACTGCAATTTCTGCTCATCGCTTAATTCATTGATATCTTTAAATAAAACAGATATGATTCCAATAAAATCGTTAGAGTGATTTAGAATGGGAATTCCTGCAAAAAGCTTAAAATGGTTCTGATCTTTTAGAAGATCTAAAAGTGCAGTTTCATTAATCTGAGTAATTGCTTCTTTTGATTCCTGAGTAAGTTGAACTAAATGTAAAAAGTTTTTACTATTTTTAAGTTCATTCTCTTCTAAACCATATGTAAAAATATCAGGTGCATTATCCGATTGAGAAATGTAAAGTAAGACATGATCTGTTTTTAATAAAACTGCAATACTCTCTAAAATTCTATCCTGAAAATCAATTAATTGGTTATTATCTCTCATAAGTTAGGGAAACTAAAAATATTCCTTAGTATTTTGTATATATAACTTAGGTCAAATGAAAAATCATCTTTTGCATTTTAAAATTAAAGAATGAATAACCTTGAATTGATGATTGTTTTAATGGTTCTAAGAAGCTTTTTAAATGTAGAATGAAAAATTAAAAATAAGAAGATTCTCTCTATCAAATCTAAAATTCTTTTGATCCCGGTAAATTTTATCCCAGGCAGAATTGTATTTTCCTTCGATTCGAAACTTCATCATTTCATAAGGAAGGAAATCTAAATTCAAAGAACCTGATTCCAATGAGTAGCCATTGTTTGTATAAGTCTTTACTAAAATTTCATTTGGATCATAAAATCCTTCTGCTCTAATTCCTATTTTCCAATAGGTATTTAAATGAAAATAGAATTGAATCGCAAATCCTTCCCAGCGAGAATATGATTCTTTAGAAATATTTTTTTGTAAGCTATCCAAAGTAAATAAATTATCAACCCATGAAACTAGTGGTTTTCTTTGAATACCAATATCATAAATAAGATAAAACTCCCACCAATCATAGAATTTACCTTTCAAATAAAAATCATTGAAGTATCTTGTTTGTCTTTGTTCTTTATTTTCCGCTTCATTTCCTATAAATGTGCTATAATTCAAGAGCCAATTTTTATTAAAAGTATACTGAAGCTCAGTCCCTATAGCCTTATCTAAATTTGTTTCTTTAATTCTTTGCCAGCCGTTCAAGAAATATAAGGAAATCTTTAAATCATCTAACGGATTCCATACGATTCTAGCCCCCGTTTCATAGTAAGGAGAATTTTCAGCAACCAGAGATCTTGTATAATTAAAATTTTGAAACGATAAGGAAGTCTCACCGCCTATATGAGATGGAAAAATTCCAAGATCTATCCATAAATTCTTAGTCAATGCTAACCCAGCCCATGCTTGGTAGAGTGGACGATATTGATCTGGCTCCATGGCATAATTCACTTGCACATAAGTTCCTGCATGAAGACCTAAAGCGTAACGATAGGATTCAGAATTTTTTGAAATATTGACCAAGGCATGATTTATGGAAAATTCATTGGTTCTGATTGCCTGTGTTACATATGGTTGGGTTTGTTCAGGAAAGCGAATAGATGAATTCGTATAATAGGTATCTAGGCCCACATTGACTATAGGTAGATAATCATTTGGTGGGTTACTTATAGTATTGGAATCTAGAGTAGATTTTGGATCATCCTTTACCTTTGATTCTTCTGATTGAATTCCAAATGAAATAAAAATTAAAAGAATAGAGAAGATTATACTTTTAAAAATTGATAATTTCATTCTTAGACTTAGGAAAATATTTAATCATATGTCCTAGTAAAATCAAGTAAAAATATTCAATAAAATTTATTTCATAGTTATGCAATCAAATTCCTTTAAATTTTTTATTCTTCATTTACGCTTCAGAAAATGATAACTCACGAAAGATTGTTGAGAAAGAAAGTAAGTAAGTAAGTAAGTAAGTAAGAATGAATCAATGAATGAATAATAACTAATTTATCCTCTAGTAAAAATATTAACTATGCCTTTGGTAACTGTGTGTATTGTAAAGCCAACAACACCTTTAATTTTAACTGTTTGGAATATTTCTAATAATAACTTCTTAAGAGCAAGATCAAAAGGTAAGGCATATGTATTCCAATCAATTTCTAATTGGAAGGAACTAGCCTTATCCTTACTTTCTTCACTTTCAACATTTGTTAGCAATTCATGGGCATAGGCATCTTTTTGTTCAGAAGTACGCATTGTACCTTTTGCTAAGACAAGATCACGTTTATAATCATTCGTGAATTCGGCTCTTAGATCGATTCTATCATTGATGATGGGAAGAGGAATAACTTTTAGTCCTGCAAGATCAGTCCAAGTTGAGCCGGTAAGAGTGATAAAACCATGGGTGTTGCTTTCTTTTTCAACCATCAGTCTACCCTTATCCCCTAGTTTACATCTACCGTATTCAGACTGAAAAAGGAAACTCATAGGCGCCCCACAATCCATATTAAAATTTTTAACAAAGATCTCACCCAATGTGATTTTATAAATTGGAGTCATATTATGATCTTCAATGTATAATTCTCCACCTTCAATATTTGTATTTTGGATAATGAACAGATTTCTTTTGGGAAGAAGTTCTACTTTTTTTTCAGAAGGCTGTCTATTGATATATTTTCCTTTAGGCTCCTTCACAATGCAATGGCGAACTAAAAACTTGCCCCGCAATAAATTTGTAAAAGAAACTCTTCCTTTGATTTCTTTTGCAGTTATTTCTATAATATCTGATTGATTGATTCCTGGAAAATAGATCCTAAATCTTCGCATAACAAAATACATTAATGGAAAATGTAATCCTCCACCTTCCCAATGAATTGTATATGCGCCTTTAGAAATACGGTTCAAGAACCAAAGTAAGAACTTTCCAGATAAGAAGAATTGGAGTGTAAGAAATATAATTAAGAGGAAGATCGTTAAAATAACGATAAAGATTAGAAACATGAAGTATGGTTGATTCTATTTAATGAATATCATATCTCTTTTCAACTTGGTGTTTATCTATTTGACTCAATTGAAATTCAACAGCAAGTTCATCTAAAAATTCTCTTTCATCTTTCTTCAATTTACCATCCGTTGAAACGATACAAACTGCATCTTCATAAAAATTTAAAGCGTATTGATCGTTGCCTTCAACGACTTTTGTAATGGTCTTCATAGGAAGGGGAGAATCAAAAACTTCAGATAGAACATCAACAACTTCTGCTTTTGAATCTTTATAATCGGAAAGTATGGATCCAGGTTCAAAAAGAGCTTTTACCATTTCGCCGACAAGATTCCCTTCTTTCTCGTGAAAGGCTCCATCTGCCATGCAGGCATGCGACCAAAGGCTCACCAGAATTTTTGCATACTCGAGACGAATATCAACTCCATTTCTGAGAAATGAAAGCTCAGATACTTCGGGAGTGTCAGGATAATTCCCAAATTTTCGCTTGGTAAGACCAGAAATGATTCGTTTGGATGGCATCTTAAACTAAATACTAGGATTACCTAGGCAAAGAATCAAGTCAGAAAAAGTTGAAGCCTATCTTTTTCCATCAAAAAGTGAAGAGACTTTATTAGAATTCTTCCAATTAGAGGATAGCAATTCTTAGTTTTTTCAAAAGAACTTATAGTAGCAGCGACAAAATAGCTCGCGAGGATTTATAGTTTAAAGATTACTTTATTCTTTTTTCCATTCTAGGCAAAATACACACTTTTTGTTTAAAGGATGTACACTTTGTCTGGAAATAAATAATTTTGAAGAAATCTTCTAGAATTATCATTATTTCAATTTTTTTTCACAATTTCTTGACATATTTTCGACAATGTTATCAAATAATCAAAACATTGAATTTGAAACGAAAACAATAAGGAAAAAATATGAAAGCTAAATTTCTCACTCTCATTATCGCACTCTTCATCAGCTTCCCAGCTGGTGTCTTCGCAGGTCCGTTAGACGGAACTTGTATTGCATTGGTACATGGAATTCTTGGTTTTGATGATCGCCAAGGTCTAGCAGGTGGATTGGTTAAATATTGGGGTGGACTAGATGGTTACCTAAGATCCCAAGGTGCTAAAGTTGTTACTCCAGGAAGTTCTGCAGCGAATAGCTTACCAACAAGATCAAGCCAGACTATCTCAGCTTTGAATACTTGGATGCCTGCAAATGGTTGCAGTAAGGTTCACTTGATTGGTCACTCGCAAGGTGGGCTAGTTGTTCGTTATATGGTATCTAACATGGGTTTTGCTGGTAAGACCGCAACTGTAACTACAGTGAACTCTCTTCACAGAGGTGCTCCTATGGCGAATATTGTATTGAATAGTATTCCTAGTTGGCTGCAACCTTTTGCAAATTCTGCTTTAAGTTTACTTGCTCAGCTCTTTTACATGGATGGTAGACCACAGAATGTTATCGCTATGGGTCAATCACTCACAACAACTTATGTGAACAGTTTTAACTCATCTACACCAAATGTATCTGGTATGAAATACTATTCTTATGGTTCCTCTATGGCTTGGGCTGATATAATCCAACATCCTCTCATGGCACTTACTCATCCAATTACTTGGGCTGGTGGTCTATTTTATGGTCTTGGTGGTTCAAATGATGGTGTTGTACCCATCACTTCTCAAAGATGGGGAACTTGGAAAGGTACTCCATCTTCTTATTGGTTTGCAACAGGAATAGATCACTTGCAAGCTACAAACTTTCAGTGGACAGGACAAAACTTCTTTAATGTTACTGGATGGTATTTAGATATAGCAAGAAATGCAAGAGCTGGACTCTAATAACAATCTCTTCAGGAAAGGTTATAACTAAGTTATAACCTTTCATTTATCCTATTTTAAAATATACCTAGGCTTTTTATGAATCAAAAAATTATTATCGCTGCAGTTGTGTTAGCAATTGTTGGATTAGGCTATCTTATCTTTCGTTCGAATTCTCCCTTTAGCCAATCGGAAAATTCTAAGAAGGAAAGTTCCGAAGGATATTCTATTCAACCGACTGATGACAATTTTTATCCACTTGGACAAGGTTCTAATATTTGGGATGAAGCTCTCTCTCCTTTCCAAGAAGAAAACAAGAAATCTTATCTAGAAATCCTATCTGACTTGAAATCTGGTAAAATAAATTTTGTTTGGGAAGTCTGGGCTCTTCGCAGTAAATGTCCTAAGGAATATTCACCTTCACAATGTGATGCGACAATTCTTGCCTACATTGACGCGAACTACGAAGGATCAGATCATGATAAGATTAAAGATCTCTATGTTAGTTATTTTAAATATGAAAGTGATATAAGACAATTGCAACTACCCGCCAACATAGATTTTGGGGAAAAGTATGATATTCTGAAAGAGCAACGCCTTAAATCATTAGGATCTGAAAAAGCTGAGCTTATCTTTGGTATGGAAGAAGCTCAAGTTAATTTCATGGAAGGCTCTCAGAATTTTATTCAAGCAACCAAAAATATGAATCCTGATGAGCGTGTTAAGAAATTCGAAGAATTGCGTAAAAAGACATACGGATCTTATTTTGAAAATGTGATGAGTAGAGAAGACAGTTTCAATCATTATGAAACGGAGATTCTTCTTCGTGAATCTGAAATGCAGAAACTCAGTCCAGAAGAAAAAGAAAAGAAGCTTTCTAGCCTTGAAGTCAAATATTTTGGTAAAGAAAAAGCTTCTCTCGTAGCCAAAGCACGATTAGAAGAAAAACAAGAACAACAACGTTATACAGATCTCACCAAAAAAGAAGAAGATTTGTTGAAAGCTTACCCCAACCTTTCTGCTAAAGAAAAGGAAATCAAAATCCAAGAACTTCGGACTAAGATTTTAGGCAAAGAAGATGCTGAAGCTTACACACGTCGTTTGAATTTCGAAAAAGAAACTTCTAATTATTGAAGTAAATAAGCTATAATTTTAAGGAAAAATATTGTATTTTCCTTTAGTAAAAAAAAAAATATGGCTCTATGTCTCGGAAAATTCTCGTTACTACAGCCTTGCCTTATGCAAACGGATCAATCCACCTTGGACATATCCTTGAGGGGATCCAAGCAGACATTTGGGTTCGATTCCAAAAAGCCATTGGCAACGAATGTTACTTTTTCTGTGCAGATGATACGCATGGAACTCCTATCATGCTTGCAGCTAAGAAGAATAATACAAGCCCAGAAGAGTATATTAAGAAGGTCCATCTTGAACATGAGAAGGATCTAAGGGCTTTTGAAATTAATTATGACAAATACTATACTACGAACTCAAATGAGAATAAAGAACTAGCTGAAGAAATTTATAATAAATTAAAATCAAAAGGCCACATAAGTTCTCGTGAAATAGAACAAACTTATTGTGAGCATGATAAAATGTTCCTTCCTGATCGATTCATCAAAGGAACCTGTCCTAAGTGTGGAGCGAAAGATCAGTATGGAGACAATTGCGAAGTATGTGGTTCAACATATTCACCCACAGACTTAAAAGATTCTTATTGTGCAATTTGTGGAAATACTCCTGTACTTAAATTTTCTAAGCATTTATTTTTTAAATTGCAAGATTTTGAACAACCTTTACGAAATTGGTTGACATCACCTAACCGCTTACATGAAGGATCTAAGAAAAAGTTACTTGAATGGTTTGAATCAGGTCTCCAAGAATGGGATATTTCCAGAGATGGTCCATATTTTGGTTTTCAAATACCTGGAGAAGAAAATAAATATTTCTATGTTTGGCTTGATGCACCTATAGGTTATATAGCGGCAAGTCGTAAATTTTTTGAAGCCAATCCTAGTGCATTTGATTCCTATTGGAAGAATCCAGATTCTGAAATAGTTCATTTCATAGGAAAGGACATTTTGTACTTTCATGGACTCTTCTGGCCTGCGATGCTCATGGGCTCAGATTTTCAAACTCCATCCAAAATCAATGTTCATGGCTTTATGACAGTTGCTGGAGAAAAAATGTCCAAATCGAGAGGAACATTTGTTAATGCAGCAACCTTTAGTAAATACAATGATGTAGAACATTTTCGATTTTATATGGCAGCAAGATTGTCATCAGGTTTAGATGATGTTGATATTTCGTTTGAAGATTTTATCTCAAGAGTAAATTCAGATTTTATTGGCAACTTGGTAAATATAGTTTCTCGAGTTGCAACCTCTATACTTGACAAGCTAGATCGAAGATTAGGTAACATCTCTCCCGAAGGGCAAAGAATACTAAATCAACTTCTTGCTAGCAAAGATGAAATCATAAAAAACTATGAAGATAGAAACTTCCACAAAGTCATTCGTGAAGTAACATCACTTGGCGATGTGGTAAATAAATATGTAAATGATTTGGCTCCATGGATCTTAATTAAATCAGATCCTGAAGCAGCAAGACAAGTGATAACTGATGCCTTGAATGCTGCGAAAATTTTATTTACATATATTTCACCTATTGTTCCAACAGCATCTCAAACAGTAGCAGAATTCTTAGGATGCAATAGTGGATTTACTTTTCAGAACTTAAATTCATTTGTTGAAAATATCAATCTCCCTGCGTATAAAGCGATATCCCAAAGACCTGATGAAAAAGGAATTAAATCAATGATTGAAGAAACTAAAATTGAATTTGAAAAAATGCAAACTTCCAATTCTCCCGTAGGAAGCAAAACTTCTAAAGAAAATACAGAAACTAAATCAGTTTCAGAAGATGGGACTATTTCTATAGAGGATTTAGTTAAAGTGGAACTTCGAGTTGGACTGATCACTGAATCGAAACATGTGGATGGAGCCGATAAACTAATTCAAGTTACTGTAGATTTAGGTGAGACTGGAAAGAAAAATGTTTTCGCTGGTATAAAGGCTGCTTATAAGCCAGAAGATCTCTTGAATTTAAAAGTTGTTGTTGTAGCCAACCTTAAACCTCGAAAGATGAAATTTGGAATGAGTGAAGCAATGCTTCTCGCATCTGGATCTGGTGAAAATTTATCTCTATTTATTCCTCATAGAAATGCAAATCCTGGTGATTTGTTGAAGTAGATTTTCTATTTTTTATAGTTGATCCAAATCATAGTTAAATCATCTTCTCTATGACCATCTCCTGAGAATTCATCCAAAGATTTTATAATATTATTAAGAATATCTTCTCCACTTTCATTTTGATTTTCATTGATGATATTTATAAGTCTCTCTTCACCATACTCTTCTCTTTTTTGGCTGAATTGCTCATACGCCCCATCAGTAAATAAGAAGATTTTACTACCTGGGTAAAAAGGAAAAGAAATATCTTTGTATTTGGTATCACCCAGAATTCCAATTAGTCTACCTTGTTTTTCCATTAGATTCGTGTTTTTTTGATCTATATAAAACTGAGCAGGGTGCCCAGCAGATGAAAATAATAATTCGTTTTTAGCTAAATCCAAATCTAGAATGATGCATGAAAAGAAGGTAGTTAAGCTTTTATATTTTTTATAAAATTGTTCATTAATTGTATTTAATAATTGAGAAGGAGATAGATTTGAATTTTTAATATTTTCATATTCACTTTTGATTGTCATAGTCAATAGTGCCGCTTGGAGACCATGACCGGTAGCATCTGCTATAAAAAATCTAAATTTCGTATCTGATAATTTTGTTATATCATATAAATCTCCACCTACTTCATTTAGAGGTAAAAATGTTATATTAACTTCTAATTGAGGTGATAGCTTTAAATCCTTTGGTAAAATATTTTGCTGTATCTTTTTAGCTAATAATAAGTCGGTTTTAATCTCCTGGAGTAACTTTTCAGCTACATTCTTTGATTGCTGCAATTCATGTGTACGCTCTTGCACATTTTTTTCTAGATTTGCATTTTGATCTTCTAATAAACGTTTAGAAAGTATGATATCTTCCACTAGCTTAGCATTTACAATAGAAATTACTGCCTGAGAAGAAATGATTCGCAAGGTTTCTAGTCTATCTTCAGTAAAGGCATCTTCAATAAATTTATTTTCTAAATACAAAACACCTATTTGATCACCTTGGTGAATCAAAGACATGCATAGAATTGATTTAGGCTTAGATGATTCGATATACTTGTCTTGCTGAAAACGTAAATCAGAAGAAGCATCACCTATCACCAAACTTTCTCGAGTTCGGATTACATAATTTAAGACAGCTGTTGAAAGATTATCAACTTCCTCAATAAAAAGTGCATTATTCTTTAAAATTATATCTTTTTCAATATCATATTCAACATTAACTATCCATCTATCCTTATCTCTGAGAATTAAAAAACCATTGGTAGCACCTGCGTTCTCCGATGAAATTCTCATAAATTTAGTCAGTAATTCATCTAAAAGTATCTCACTAGAAATTAAATGAGTTGTTTTAAGTGCTGAAGTAGTATCAATGAAACTAATTGTTTTCGAAGAAGAAGATAAAGAAGAAGACTGCATTTGACTTGAATAATTCTCAGAAAATCTCCTCTTATTTGTAAAATGAAGCTTAGACTGTGTTTCTAAATAATAGGATTGCATCTGCTTTAATTTGGCCTTAGCTCCCCATCTTTCATAAAGATAATATGCGTCTCGCAAATAAGGTGATGCAATTTTTTCAAGACCTATACTCCATAAAAAATTACCTGCTAATTCATTACTCAATGCTTCTTCAAGTAAGTATCCGCTTTGCTTGGCTTGATTGATTGCATCAGCATAAAGCGAAATAATTTTTTGAATGTTTCCTGTTTTTTCATTTTGTTTAGCAATTAATAATAAATATTTGTGTTTAACATTTTCACTGGAAAACTTACTCCAATTATTTAACTTTTTAATATTATTTGAAATCTTACTTTTTTGTTTTCTTGGAATTTTTTTATCAGAGTAATAATCTAATAAAATTAGTGTTTCATAGAAAGAAGCTAAATATACAAGATTTTGAGCTAATATACCTGGGAGATATGGTTCAATTTTTTTAATTGTATTAAATGCATCCTCTAATTCTTTAAAAATATAATGCAATATAGATTTATATAAATAAATCCAACATAGTGCCATTATATCATTGTTATTGATCGATTTTTGGATACCAACACTCTCATCATAACTCAGTCCTGTTAATTCAGTAGGATTTTTTGAGAGGTCAAGAAAGTTATGTATAAACTGCTGAATAACAAGGTATACATTTAAGTTTCGATCTTGTCCACTTAGAGTAATAAACTGTTTATAATTCTCAATTTCTTGGTTTAAATCGACTAAATTTCGACCGATATTTAAAGAACTCATCGCATGAAATAATAAATTTCCAGTAGCATATTCTAAATCGCCAAAATCTATTCCATATTCATAAGCCTTCATATACTTCTTCAAGCTATCTCGTAATGGATGTGTCCAATGAGAAGTGAAAGCATGGTAAAGAAAATTAGTTCTGCACCTTAAACTATTTGCATCAAAGGTATCCAATAACTTAAGAGCGAGTTGCCCGAATTTTTCACCACCAACAAGATCATTCAAGGCTCCACATAACAACAAAGCATAACCGCTATAAAAATAAGCCGAATAAGGTGAATTCCCATATTTCGCTGAAATTGTAACTCCTGATAAAAACATACAAGATAGCATTTCCGCAGAAGTAAAATAAGCAGCACTTGCAGCACTAGTTATGATTCTACTAGCAGCCAATAGATTCGGATCTGTCATAACTGGTAGCTTCTCTAAATCTTGCATTGATTTGCCTCGTAAAGCAAACTTAGCTTTAAATAAATAAATAAATATATCTTTTAATTTAGGCTTCTTTGGTAGGATTACACCTAAAAGGTATAGTATTTCTCGTGAAACATTAACAGCCTCATGCAATTCGGTTTTATAGCTATGGTAAAGAATTTTGTTCTCATAAATTGGTACTTTATCTAAAATAGTTTTCGCTTTATTCAATACTTCATCAGCAATAGCATGCATTACACCGTATTCTCGTATTAAAAGCGCTGCTCTTGCATAACTCGTTAAAATATTTAAAGTTAGTGCATAATCTGAGATCCAAGAATCCTTGGGCAATAGATTACGTGCAACTTGTAAGTAAAGATAGGATTGATTGTAAGCTGCAGATTCGTTTGCTTTGGAACTTGCTTTTAAAAATATATTGGCATATTCTATTTTTTCTTGAGCATCATGAATTAAATCTATCGACTGTTGAAATTGGTTAGCTATGTCAAAAAGAAAGTCATTCAGAGATTTATCTTTCAATAGAAATTTGGCTATCTTTAAATGTGTAGCCTTCCTTTCTTCTTCAGGAATCAAAGAGTAGCTTGCTTGTTGGATTCTATCATGAATAAACTTGTAATAAATAAAATTATCGTCTTTGGCTGAAATATAAATTACTTCTTCTTGAATTGCCTTTTCGAGTATTGAATTCAAATCCTGAATAGGAATATCTGAAATTGCTGATATTAAATTCAACTCAAATCTATTTCCAATGCAAGCAGCAACTTTCAAAACTTCAATTACTTTAGAAGAAAGTTTATTGATTTTTCGAATTGCCATATCAATCACATTATCAGTGACACTAAACTTTTTGATTTTATTTAAATCCCAATGCCAAGACTTATGATTATTAAAATCAATATAACCTTCTTCATATAGTTGATTTAAAAGTAGCTTAATAAAATATGAATTCCCACCAGTTTTATTGAGTAATAACTGTGCAAAATCTTTTACTTTATCATTATTTAAGGAGAAAGTTTCCGACAACAACTCTTCAATATCTTGCAATCGCAGTGACTCTAAATGTATAGTCTTAATGCCCTTAGGCGAGTTTTCAAAATTTCGAATAAACAAAGATAAAGGATGAGAGCTTAAAACTTCATTGTCTCTGTATGCACCAATAAAAAGAACTGATTTTATTTCAGGTTCATTCATCAATACTTCAATGAGTCTTAATGATGCAGAATCTATCCATTGTAAATCATCGAAAAATATTACTAATGGTTGAGATGGATTAGATAATCCTTTAAACAACTTAACAAAGACAGATTGAAATCGGTTTAAGGAGGATGTAGGATCTAGTTCTTCTAGTTCTGGTTGTTTACCAATAATTTTTTCAAAATCTGGTACTAAATTGATTATAACTTTCCCGTTGGTTCCAAGTGAAAGTCGAAGAGAATTTCGCCATAATTCAATTGATTGTTGATTCCCAGATAATATATATCTGATTAATTCTTCGAAGACGTTTTTAAACGCAAAGTAGGGAATCGTTTTTTGAAATTGATCAAACTTACCTGAAAGAAAAATACCTTTTTCTTTTAAAATCGGCTTATGAATTTCGCGAATTAATGCTGACTTACCTACTCCTGAGTACCCAGAAACTAGAATCATTTTTTGCGAATCGATACTTTCATAAGAAGAAAGTAAATTAGCAATTTGTTTTTCTCTTCCATACAATTTTTCAGGTATTTGAAAGATAGGAGAAAAGTCCTGTGTTCCTAATTCAATTGGTAAATGCTCTATATCATATATCAATCCTGTCGCTGATTTATATCTCATCTCAGGATTTTTTTCTAAGAGCTTCATAATGATATTTGCCAATGGATAAGGGACATCTGGATTTAGGACACGAATGTTAGGTGGAACTTTTGCTATATGAGAGTGCACAACTTCAAGTAAGTCAGTAGAAGGGAAGGGTAAATGTTGGGTGAGCAACTCAAATAAAGTTACACCCAATGAATAAAAATCAGATCTATAATCTATAGATCGATTCATTCTTCCTGATTGCTCTGGTGAGATATAAGAAACAGTTCCTTCAAGTTTATTTAAATTAGAAATAGTTTGAAATTGTCTTTTAAGAACAGAAGAAATACCAAAATCAATAATTTTAAGTTTATAGGTGGAGTCTTGGATTAAAATATTATTTGGATTGATATCTTTATGTACGATATTCTTCTTATGAATTTCATCTAGAGCGCTAGCAATTTGAATTGCAATTTTACTAAATTCTGTTATTGTGATCTTTTTTTTATAAATTAAGGATGATAAAGGTATAGCATTAAAATATTCTAATACTAAATAAGGTTTATGGTTAATCTCAAAATATTCAAGGTATCGAATGATATTTTCATGATGAAAGCTTGAACCAATTTCGAATTCTTTTTTTAATCTTTCAAATTCAACAGAGGATGGATAATCAGAGGAGGTAGTCTTTAGAAGAACCTCTGAATTAGTCTTAAGACTTATCCCATAAAATATGACATAATTGCCAAAATATAATTCCTTAACGATTTTATATTCAGACAATCTTTGCATATTTTCAAGGTAAATTAATTATCTATTCTATGCAAATAGCTTTCTATATTTTACTAGAATTAGTATTTAATTTCCTCGTAAAAATTGGTATCCTATGATCTGGTCTAAACTTGGTGAACCAATGATAGAATTTGAAGCGAGCATCCCTGACATTATGGATGTTTCAGCACTGCCAAAATTCAAGGATGTATCTATCCAATCTCCACACAAAATTAAGCCATCAAATCCAGATTCACCAGCCTTTAAGCGATACTTTCCAGAACCAGGAACAGATAAAACATACCTCTCTGTTGGATCTATGTTGGCTCGAATATAGGATTGATTCATTCTTTGTATTCCTGAGCCAGCTTT
Source organism: Leptospira sp. (assembly GCA_002786225.1). Classification (GTDB taxonomy): domain Bacteria; phylum Spirochaetota; class Leptospiria; order Leptospirales; family Leptospiraceae. The sequence goes on from PEQN01000001.1 coordinate 86,949, forward strand.
ATTCTCATCGAAACAAGTTAAGAGATCGTAATCCAAGGATAATGGATTTGTAATATTTTTGAAAGACTTGGGTAAGATATTTCCGAAATTTTGGAGAGCTTGGGTAGCCGACCATTTAACGCGTTCTTTCATTCTTTCAGGATAGGATGTTTCTGAAAAATCAGGAACAGGTTCGGATTCTTGCATAGGTCCGCAAAAGTAGAACAAGGATTTTGGTGAATTATCAGACTGCCAATCCTCAATAGGAATGAGATCACTAAAATCAGAAAAGTCATTGAAAGGGTTATTATAACTTGCTCCAAGAAGAAAATCTGTCTTACTCAATTTCGTTTCAAAGCCAAGTTCTTTAGTATCTTTCTTAAGCCAAATTTGAAAAGCCTGGGTTTGAATGGTTTCCACTTTCTCAACCATAGAACGCCAACGTGAATTTGACTCAATAAGCTCTTTGCATATGATAGGGAGTGCTGCTATCGAAATTCCTAATACTAGTATATCAAAATCTTCTTTTTGTTTAAGAACTTTTTCTCCTACAGATTTCCAATTAGTCCAATAGCTTTCTAAGTCGATTTTATCTTTTTGCAGCTCACTTCCTTCATTGAGCTGACTGAAATCTGGTTCACTAGGCCAACCAACTCTTCCTTTGATTTTCACTAAGGGATTGAATTCATTGTTTTTTAAGGTTGCTTGAACTTCCATTTCTACGGAAGATATAGACTTTTTATCAGGACTTAATTTTAAATTTTTAACTTTATGAAAAAAAGTAAAATTTACTCCTCTATTCTTTAATACTCTATAAATAGGAGCTATTACAACTTCGCCAGTACCACCGGAAAATTTATATAGAGGAGCACCTTTTGCAACAATCTGTCGTATAACAAAATATAAGTATCCAGCCGCAGACATAGAAGGTGAATTATTCGAGTTACCCTTAGGATATTGGAAACAAATGTTCACTGGGACATGAGGAATGGGAGACCTCATAGACAAATCAGAAAGTCCATGTCTCTTCAACCAATCTTTATAATCCTCATCATCTAAGAAACCTATCCCTTTCGTAAAAATATCATCTTTGATAATGCCTCGGATTAAAGTTCCATAGTAATCTAATTGAATAAAGAGTCTTCTAAGATAATCATTATTTTCCACGGAAGACTGCAAGCTATCAAACATCCAATTAGTAACTTTGTCTAAATTAGAAATTAAATCAGACAGAATTTGATAGTCGTTGCTTTTAGAAAATTTTTCAGTTAGGTGAACAATACTTTCTAAAATTTTATCAAACACTAGGATTTCGGGTTTATCTTTAATTTCTTTAATAGAATTAAGAAATGATCCAAGCCAGGATTCAACAGTTTTAGTTGTTGTTTCTGCAATTTTTGGAAATTCTTTACCCGTAAATAAAAAGTACATGATTTGAGCTACTTCTAAGAGGAAGTCAGGAAGAGTTGGTAGAAAGGAATTCCCTTCCCAAGGTTTTTCGTCGTTATGCGGCAACCAAGTAGGCCATTGTTTGACTTGACCATTGATTGTTTCCAGTTGTAATGCAAAATTACTTGGAATAAAAGCTTCATCCATAGTCTTTACAGGCTCATCTTCATCCCAATTTAATTCTGCATAGGCGGAAGATACCATATGAAATAAATTATTGTAAAAATTTCCAAAAACATGGATACCATGCTCTTCAATTCTTTGGCTGGCATTTGCATTTCTACCGCTAGCACATTTGCCACCTAATCTCCAACCCATTTGGTAAACAGTAATTTCATACTTTTCCTTCCAATTTGGATCAGAAGTAAGATGGAAAACGGTAGATAGACTGGATAAGCCACCGCCTAGAACAGCAATTTTCTTTTTAGATTCTTTCATATTAATCTCCCATATTGTTTAAAAATATACCATGAAATCCGAATGGAACTACATAGGGAAGCTTGGCTCTGCCCATTTCCTCAAAGGACTCCGCATTGAGTATGAGTAAGTAGGATGATTCAGATTTGCCATCAAGAACTACCGAAAGTAAAACTCCCTCTTCTTCTAAATCTGAGTGAGGTTTTGGAACAAAAATGGGCTCTGTAGGATAAGATCCATCTTCAAACCAAATTTTATATTCACCAGTTTCCATATTCACTTTCACCAGCTGATTATTAAAATCATTGGTCTTATTTTTATTATTTGTTACGCCATAACCATACTGATACTTTTTCATATAGAAATTGGGATTGATAATTGGCATTTCTAAACCACAATCCGAAACAACTTTATAATTAGATGAATTCGCTTTGAGATCTAATTTGTATCTGCGTAGTTCTCCCGTTAAAATATTTCCACCATTTTCCGAATGAATTCTATTTAGGTAAAATTGATTGATGATTTCCATATCATTATAAACGGGAAGATCAAGAATAATGGAATCATCTAATTCATAAGCATTCATATGATGAAATGTAAAAAAAGTATCTGTTGAAAACTTTTCAACAGTCTTTCCAGTTCTTTTATCTACTACAATAAATTTGGTTCCTAAGGTTTGTTTCCAATCAAAAGCTTCAATTAAAGATGAACCCGTGATGCCCATAGTGACCATTTTTAAAAGATCTAAAACAAGTGGATGTTCTGTTAGAATAATATAATTTTCTGTAGTTATAAAACTATGCATATAAGCTGCATGCTCAGTATGAATCTTCGCTATGGGAACTCTAGTTCTGGTTCCATCTGGAATTTTGAATACAACATAATGTGTTCCAAGTAAGTCGATTTCAATTCCAAAATTCCATACAACTTTATTCTTTCTATCTTCTTGGGGATGCGGTGAATTGATTACAAGGTTTAGTTTATCATCATATTTGAATTCACCTTCTGTGTCTATATTACCCTTTTGAATCGATACTGGAACAGGAACATCTGCAATAGCTACAAAATGATCCTTTAATTTCATAAAATTTATTGAAGCATTATCACCGAACTGAGTGTTAGGGAGAAGGCTTACAAAAATTTTCTCAAAGATATTTCGATCTGGAACAGTTGCAAATTCTGAGTAAGTTATCTTATTCTCTTTGGTAGATTTGTCGTAATCCTTACTTTTTAAGAATTTTCCTGAACTGAAGATCCCATCTTTAGTAAATTGGATAGAATGAATTTTAGCAAGCCCATCAAAGAAGTGATTCATCTTTTCCGAACCCAATTCATAAAGCCCGGGACCATTTCTATAAAGATTTCCTTGCAACCAATCAGGCAGTTTTCTTCCTGTATATTCCACTGAATAGTTATCCCATTCTACTTTTTGAGATTGAAAACCGAACCGAAAATCTTTCAAATGATCCACCTTTTAAATGTTAAAATGCTTTAACTAACTTACTTTAGATTAAATGAAATCTTTAGCAAGCAATAAAAAATCTTCTACCAACTACTGGAACTTCCACCACCACCAAAACTACCTCCACCACCACTTGAGCTAGAGCTAGAACTGGAAGAACTAAATCCACCGCCACCACTGCTACTCCAACTACTACTCGAACCATTTCCAGATGATGTGGAAAATTGATTCATCTTTGCTCGACCCCAGGGTGTTATCAAAGCAAATACCTTCCAAATTAACATAGTTGATGCGTAGGTTAAGAAAATCGGGATTCCAAAACGTATACCATAAACAGCACATGGAAAGATTGTCCAGAAAGGAACTAAAAAGATTGCTATAAACCAACCAACATAAGGAGTAAAAGCAGCAATATAAGTAAAGATTCCAACAACAAACAAAAAGAAAATGGTAATAAATAATTTAAGCAACCAAGGTAAGTCTGATTCATAGGGCATATCATCTAATATAGATAAGGGACCAAGATTTTCGAATTGCCTTTCATTGGAAGATGCATAGTATTCTAAATTGGGATTATAGAAATCTGCTTCCTCATTGCTATAAGATTTTTCTATTGCTTTAGAGATTGCCTCAAGTCCTTCTTGGATTCCTTGCTCATAATTTTGATTTTTAAAATTTGGTTTTAATTTATGATCAAGAATTCTTCTACAGATTACATCTGGAAGATCTGCTTCCAAACCATAACCTACTTCTATCCTCATCTTTCTATCATCGATAGCAATTAACATAAGAACACCATTGTCCTTGCCTTTCTGTCCAAGCTTCCAGGATTCAGCAACTTTCAAGCTATACTCTTCTAAAATTTCCCCACCTAGATTTGGAATAATTAAAACAGCTATTTGGTTACTTGTTTTTTTCTCATGATCAATTAAGATTGTCTCCATGTAGTTACGGAATCCAGGTTCTGTTACCTCTGCTAAATCAATAAATCTACCTTGCAACCTTGGAACATCCAAGGTATAAATACTTGTAGTAAGGAAAAAAAAGAGGGCTAGCCCAAGAATTCGAATTTTGTTTTTCATAGAATCATATCCTTAGTCAATGCCTATCATTCATCCCTAAGCAGAACTTTCATACTATAAATCCAATTGATTCGAAATCAATAGTTTTTTTGAAAATATTCTCTTGTCAAAACTCGTAATCATGTGTTTTCTTACAAAGTCTATTGATTCTATCATAAAATGCATTGATTCAATAATCGTTACAATTTAGGAGCAAAAGCATTGGAAGCAATCTTGTCTTGGATACTCAATCAACCTTTTTATTCGATTCTCATCCTTATTTTATTCTATTTAGTGATTCTTTTCATTTTAGATATTAGCCAAACCAAACATACCATTATCCATAACTTCCCTGTGGTTGGGCACCTTCGTTATTTTCTTGAGATGATAGGTCCTGAGCTGAGACAATATTGGGTCGCAAATGATAAGGAAGAGAAACCTTTTGACAGAACAGAAAGACGATGGATCTACGCTACTGCTAAAGGTCAAAATTCCAATTTTGGATTTGGAACAACAGAACAACAATACGAACCTGGATATCCCATCATAAAACACAAAGCCTTCCCTTTTCCAGAACATAAGGCCTTCCATATAAACAATGATCCAAGTTGTATTCCATCAATCAAAGTTATGGGTGAATTCAATAAGAGAAAATTCCCTTTTCGTCCTTATTCAATTGTAAATATTTCAGCCATGTCTTATGGTTCCTTAAGTAAAAATGCAGTCATGGCTCTGAACAAAGGAGCATTACTAGCAGGAGCCTTTCATAATACAGGAGAAGGTGGATTGTCACCGTACCATTTGAACGGATCAGATGTAGTGTGGCAGATTGGGACAGGATATTTTGGTGCAAGAGATGCGAATGGTAGATTCAATATACAAGTTCTGAAAGATAAAGTGGAAGCACATCCCTTCATTCGTGCGATCGAAATCAAACTTTCCCAAGGCGCCAAACCAGGGAAAGGTGGAATTCTACCTGGAGTGAAAGTTAATTCTGAAATAGCTCGCATAAGACATGTGGAGATAGGCAAAGATTGCATCTCTCCCAATTCTCATTCAGAATTTAGCAATGTAAAAGAATTAATTGATTTCATAGAATTGATTGCCCGTGAAACAGGTCTACCTGTCGGAATTAAAAGTGCTGTGGGAGAAATTGAATTCTGGGAAGAACTAGGCAAAGAAATGAAAAAACAAAATCGAGGTCCTGACTTTATTGCTATCGATGGCGGTGAAGGCGGAACAGGAGCCGCACCTCTTACCTACGCAGACCATGTATCCTTACCTTTCAAAATCGGATTTCAAAGAGTCTACACCACCTTCCAAAAGTTAGGCATAACAAATAGAATTGTTTGGATAGGAGCTGGTAAATTGGGATTTCCAGACAGAGCTGTATTAGCTTTGGCTATGGGTTGCGATTTAATCTATATAGCTAGAGAAGCTATGCTTTCTATAGGTTGTATCCAAGCAGAGAAATGCCATACAGATCATTGCCCAGCAGGTGTCGCAACTCAGAATTGGTGGTTGCAAAAAGGTCTTAATCCTACAGATAAATCTGTGCGAGCTGGGAAATATATCCAAGGTTTTCGTAAAGAACTTATTTCCTTAGCCCATTCCTGTGGTCACGAACACCCTGCTCAGTTCACAGGAAAAGATATTGAAATTTCTGTTGGAATGAACAAGTTCATTACCTTAGAGGAACAACTTGGTTATAGTAAAGAACCAACTTCATTTACCAAAATGGAAGACTATGCTAAATTTCCAACACGCTGATTTTAATTCAATGCATGAAATTAAACCGCTTGCAATTATCTCCCTGGTAACGCCTATCAGTCAAAATTACAATAGAAGCAAATTTATTTGTAAGTATAACCAGAAACAGTACAAGACACAGGGGTTATAACAAGGGTAAAGGGAGGGAAAATAAACCACCATGGATTGCAAGATGTATCAGTAATCATATGCTTAGATGCTTTTTCCTTTCGAGCTGCCAAGGTGAAATCATTCACCGTGTTGTCTAAGCTTGCTTTATCATGAAGTTCATAAGCTACTATCAGTAGGTTTATACCTAAATTGGTTGTAGATTGAAACGTCGCAGGTTTACCGTCTGGTGTATCTATATTGGAAAATCTCTTAGCCGATTTTGTACTCGTACAATTTGTTACAAATATAAGGATACATAAAAAATTGAAGCTAAATATTTTGAATAGTATTTTCATTATTTATATTCCATTAATAAGATTTTTCTAAAACAATCCTTTAGAAAGATAATTTTAGTTATAGCTAACTATTTTTATTTAATAAAATCAACTAGATCTTTTAATCATAATGACTGCTTGGATTTGTCAACGGGATTTCAGAAAAATCAACACATCATACTTGACCTGGAAAATCCCCAGGCTTCGTCTTCCAACGTCTATGCACCCAAAAATACTGACCTGGTGTCTTACGAACTTCTTCCTCTAAAGTTTTGGTCCAAAGCTCTGTATAATGTCGGATCGCTTGTTCTTTATCTGGAAATTTAATTTTATCAATATATCCTAAATCAATAATGTTAGCATGAACTTTTTTGTCATTGATTCCTCTGAGAAAGCTCAATAGAACCATTTTAGCGTCTGTTAGATAAGCCATAGTAACAGGCCCTTGAAATGTAGAAGCTGGACGATTGAAAAAATTTACAAAAATTCCACTCTTCCCAGCATTTTGATCTGCGCCAAATCCAACCCATTTTCCTTTTTTTAATCCTCGAAATACGGGACTTGCCGCTTCTTCCATAGGAACGAGAATAACACCTGACTTGGCTCGAATTTTTTTGTACCAAGCATCTACCAATTTATTTCTAATTTTCTTATAGATACCTATTGCTTGGTGACGAATTCCTAGCCAGTGAACTAACATTTCCCAGGTGCCAAAATGTCCCGATATCATTACAACCCCTATACCAGACTTAGTAATTTCAGCTTCAATTTTTTCTGAATCATTATCCCAGGTTAAATATTTATTCATCCATTTTTCATCTACACGGCTTGTGAACAAAGAGTCCGCTAATAATTCACCTAGATAAATTATATGATCCTCTAATATTTTTTCTCTTTCTGATTCAGATAAATTTGGAAATGCATGTTTAAGATTATCTCGTGCAATTTTTATTTTGCTTCCAGCTAGTGGACGAATCAAGCGAACTATTCCTCTTCCTAGGGCTAGACATGCTTCATAGGAAAGAAAACGAAAAGGTAGATAGATAATTTGTAAAAAGATAAATCCAATAATGTGTTCAATTTTTTTCATGTCAAAATTCCAAAATAACTATTCTGATTCATCATCTAAGAGATGATTTCATTTTATCTTAAGTCTAAGATTGTAATATGGCAATTGATTTAAAGAATAAAACAATATTAATTACTGGCGCAAGCGATGGAATCGGTAAAAATACAGCATTCAAACTAGCAAGTATGGGTGCGAACCTGATTCTAGTAGGTAGAAATGAAGAAAAAACAAGAAAAGTTTTAGAACAAGTTAAATCACTTTCCAATTCAACTGCAACACATCTGGTTTTCTTGTCGGACCTTTCACTTTCAAGTCAAGTAAAGAAATTGGCTGAAGAAATCAAAAAAAATACCAAAAAGATAGATGTTCTTTTTAATAACGCTGGTGCATTCTTCCAAGAAAAATCAATCACTGCTGAAGGTCTAGAATCTACATTTGCTCTCAACCACCTCAATTATTTTTTATTAACACATCATTTACTGGATCTACTTCTCAAAGCTGAATCGCCCAGAATAGTAAATACAGCTAGTCAGGCACATGTTGGAGTAGATATTGATTTCGACAATCTACAAGGAGAAAGGAGCTATAGTGGTTGGAAAGCGTACCAAATGTCCAAACTTGAAAATATTTTATTTTCATATGAATTAGCCGAGAGACTAAAGAATTCTAACATAACTGTGAATAGTTTTCATCCTGGTTTTGTAGATACCAATTTTGGTGAAAACAATGGCGGTTTTTTTGGAAATATTCTTAAAATAGCCAAAAAACTTATTGCCATCAATGAAGATAAAGGCTCCGAAACTAGTACTTATCTTTGTTCATCTCCGGAAGTGGAGGGTATAAGTGGAAAATATTTTGACAAATGCAAAGTAAAGACTAGTTCAGCTCAATCTAGAAATGTAGAAACAAGAAAGAAACTATGGATGGTCACTGAAGAAATTTTGAAAAAATATCTTACGTAAATTTTTTTAAAATCTTCACCATTCATTTTAACATTATATTGAAAAATTAATTTGCAATTAAATCATCCCAGATCCGACAAAAGCACAGGCAATTGCATCCCAAGAATCATCATGTCCTTTTGCATCAAGCCCAAGAAGGAGTTGAATAGATCTTCGAATCGCTTTCTTATCTGCTGACCCTGAAGCTGAAACTCCTTTTTTGATTTGATTTGCTGTTAATTCATAGATGGGAATAGAGTGTTGCCCAAGAATTAGCAAGATAACTCCCCTAGCTTCATAGACCATCTGAGCTGTTTTTTTATTTTTTGAGAAAAACAAATTTTCAACACAGGCTCTTTCTGGTTTGTGAACTAAAATGAGTCTCTCAAGTTCAGAATAAATTATTTTTAGATTATCAGGAGATTTTGTTTTGGCAGGAACTTCAATTGTTCCATATTCTAGGATTTCTGGTCTAGATCTTAGTGTTGTGTTTTTCTTGATGAAAGCAAAGCCAAGGCGGTGGGAACCTGGATCGATTCCCATTACAATCATGATTCTATATTCCGTAAAATATTGAAACTCAATCTAGTTCTAGTCCTTCTGCCATTTCAAAATTCGAGCTAACACTTTGTACGTCATCATTGGCTTCCAAATTATCTATTAGTTTAATAACCTTCTCTGCAATTTCTTTATCAGAAATTTCTACAGTTGTCATAGGTATAAACTTAACTTCAGATTCTTCTGTGGGTAATTCTTTAGAATTCAGTGCATTTTGAACATCTTCATAAGCATCTGGTGAACAGGTAATTGAATAGATTCCATCCTCATTGGAAATATCATCTGCTCCAGCACCCACAGCTAACTCAAAAAGTTCTTCCTCTGAAATTAGATTGGATTTGAGAGTAATTAAACCTTTTCTCTCAAAAAGTCTTGAAACAGAACCAGGGTTACCCAAGGAACCACCTAATTTAGTTAATATGCTTTTTATTTCTGGAGTTGTTCTTGATTTCTTATCAGTTAGAGCATCGACGAGAATACCAACTCCACCAGGAGCATAGCACTCATACAAAAATTCTTCATAAACCTGACCTTCTAATCCACCAGTTCCTTTTTTGACAGCCCTCTCTATATTATCCTTAGGCATATTGGAACCCTTGGCTTTGGTAATAGCAAGTCTAAGGCGAGGATTAGCTTCGGGATCGCCCCCACCTTCTTTGGCTGCAACTGAAATCTCTTTGGCTATTTTTGTAAATATAGCTCCACGCTTAGCATCCAAGGCTCCTTTCTTTCTTCGAATAGTAGCCCATTTTGAATGTCCCGACATAGGTAACTCCTAATTATATTTCGATTCCAATTTGAAATTTCCCACTGCGGTGTCTATTTGATTTCTAGAACTGTAAATTCAACTCTTCGATTTTTCATTCTACCTTCTTGGCTTGAATTACTTGCTACTGTATCTTTTTCCCCATAGCCTCTAGATTCTAAGTTCGAAGAAGAAACACCTTTGGATATCAGATAATCATAAACAATTTTCGCTCTTTGCTCAGAAAGTTTTTGGTTATCTTCTTGGGTGCCTATCCAACAAGTATGACCAGCCACTCGTACAATAAGATCATCATGCTTAGTTAAAACCTTGGCTAGCTCATCTAGGGCAAATCTACCTTCGTTGGTAAGAATCTCTGTATTCCTAGAAAATGGAACTTGCAAATGATTCACAAAACTAATACTACTTTTTCTAGAATTAATATCATAGGATTTTCGTACAACAGGAGCAGCTTCCTTAGGATCCTTTAAATATTCAGATACTGAGGTTGGACCTTGGTCTTTTTTATTCGCATCTTCGTAGTTAGTTTTTTTATCCGAATTGCTTTCCGAATTTAAATTGCTAATTTCTTTTTCTTTTGAAGATTCTTTAGTTTGAGAACTTAGTTTAGAATCATTTGACAACTTATCATTTGGATCTAATTTCTCAATTGTTTCAAAACCTTGCTCTTCTTCGACATCAGCCGAAGGATTGCCTTTGGGTCTGCAGACACTCCAAGTTATTCCTAGCAATAAGAGTAAAAATAATACTATCAATCCAATCCGAATCATTCTTTGTTTCCTTTTATCTTCAAGTTCATCTATATCGCTTACATTAGATTTATGGTATTCAACTAAGCCTCTATAATCTGCTGCATCGTCTTCAGTGTCCTGAATATCGGAACGAGAATCATCTGAATAAAATGAGGACTCAGCTTTGGCTTTATTCTTTTTAGAAGGTGCAGCATGAAGAGCTGCAAATCTTCTCACTTCCTTTCGAATGTATTCATCAGCTTCTGGGGTGAAGATGTAATTATCCCGAATAAACTTCATAGTTTTCTTTTCTATGGAAGTATATTCCTTTCCATCGGAAAGTGCTAAGAATAATTTTTCAGCAAGTTTAATTCCGATTACTGGTTTGCCATCTGGAGTGGTAGGCTTTGCTTTCTTGACAACATCAAGCATGCCTTTATCGTAATTTTTGCCATCGATTTGTTTGTAATAAGTGCCGGTCATAAGGTTTCTTTATTTTAGGGTAAAGCTTACAGATTACCCGAATTGAAGTCCACTAAAAATTGATTATTTCGAATTTTATACTGCAAGGCACCTCGTGATATACCCAAGAGTTTGGACGCTTCTTCTTGTGTATTAGCTCTCAGGAAGGCTTCTCTGATCCACATTGCTTCTAATCTTTCTGTGGCAATTTTCAAAGAAAGATTATCAGTTGGACTAAGCATATCTAAGTTCAAATTATTTGTTAGTTGTTGGTTGGGAGATGTGGCAGGATCTAAAACTAAATTTTCTCGAAATGGAAAATTCGATGATTCAGATTTGCCCAGGATCTCTGCTTGGAAATTATTGGGAGTTATTTCTGGTTGAGAGTTTACAATGATTGAGTATTGCATGAGATTCCGAAGTTGCCGAACATTTCCAGGCCAAGAGTAATTGCTTAAGACTTTGATTGCCTCATGAGAAATTGTTTTTGACTTTCCATAGACTCTATTGAATTCCAAAAGAAAGTAATGAGCAAGCAAAGGAATATCTCCTCTCCTTTCTCGAAGAGGAGGAAGTCTGAGTGGTATTTCAGCAAGTCGATAGTACAAATCTAAATTGAATGCTTCTTTCTCAATATCATTGATAAGGTCGCGACTCGTACCAGAAATTATTCGAATATTCAAATTTGTGAATGTATTTCCATGGACCAATTTCCCATTCTTCAGAACAGTTAAAAGGCGCTTTTGTAAATCCTTAGGAAGATCCCCAATAGAATCTAAGAATAAAGTTCCATGATTTGCCTTTTCTAATTTTCCTTTAATGACGCGATTTTCGGTTCCCACCTCTCCAGCACCAAATAATTCTACTTCTAAGAGATCATTGGATAAGGCAGAGCAATCCACAGTTACAAAAGGATGCTCTCGCCTAGATGAAACTTTATGTAAGGAAAGAGCCACTAAATGTTTCCCTGTTCCTTCTTCTCCTAAAATGAGAACGGATGTTTCCGTGGAGGCTATGTTGCGTATCCGTGATTTTAGAAAAAGTATCTGAGCGTCATACCCAATCACTGATTCTAATGGGTCAGCACTTTCTTTATTGATAGAGACAGCATCTTTTGCGATACGTTCTTCCAATAAGACAAATGTCAATTGGTTTGCAAAAACTCTAGCACGATTGATGGCAATTTGATCGAAATGATTTTTCTTATCAGATTCAATATTTAATACACCAATTGTTTCACCTTGAGCAATTAATGGAATAGCTAGTTCAGATTGTACAGAATCAATTAGTTTAACATAGATGGGATCAACAGTTACATCAGGGCAATACACTATTTCCTTTTGAGCCGCCGCCATACCCGTAATGCCAACATTGAATGGAAATTTGGCAGCTAGCTTTTTCTCACCATCCATACCTTTGGATGCAACTATAGTTAATAATTGTTGGTCTGGATCAGTGAGGGAAATACTTCCTGTTGTAGCATCAAAGAGCTTAAGGGACTCATCCAGAATAAAGTCCATTTTCTCTGAAATTAATTTCTTATTTCTGAGTTCAATTTGGATGTAGGATATCCATTCCGAGAAATCTTTTTCTTTGTTTGCCTTATTCATTTAGTTATTTTGTTGCTTAAATTAAGTTTTCGTAGAGGGTTCTTTTTCTTTTTGCAAAATTCTAGATTTTAAATAAGCCATTATAAAGGGTTCCAAATCTCCATCCATAACACCATGAACATTTGCAGTCTCATAATCAGTGCGGTGATCCTTCACCATGTTGTAAGGATGAAAAACATAACTTCGAATTTGAGAACCCCAAGCAATGTCTCTTTTCTCGCCTCCAGATTTTTCTTTTTCTTCATCTGCCTTTCGCTTTTCTAGATCATACAATCTTGCCTTCAACATTTTCATAGCTGTATCTCGGTTCTTAATCTGGGATCTCTCATTTTGACAAGAGACAACAATACCAGTTGGTATGTGTGTCATCCTTACAGCTGAATCTGTTGTGTTAACATGCTGACCTCCAGCTCCTGAGGAACGGTAGACATCTACACGTAAATCTTTATCTTCCACTTGGATATCAATGTCATCATCTAACTCAGGTGTTACGTAAACAGAAGCAAAAGAGGTATGTCGTCTTTTATTCGAATCAAATGGAGAAATACGAACCAACCTGTGAACACCTGATTCGCTCTTTAAATAACCGAAAGACTTCTCCCCTTTAATATAAAGAGTTGCATTTTTGATTCCTGCTGTCTCACCTTCTTGAATATCTATCAACTCAGGACGATAGCCTTTTTTCTCAAGATATCTCGTGAACATCCTAAGAAGCATTTCTGCCCAATCTTGGCTTTCAGTTCCACCAGCACCAGGGTGAATATTTATAAATGCATTTTTATCATCATCTTTGCCATTTAAGGCCTCTGCCATCTGAAGGCTCTCTAATTTATCTAGTATAGCGATGTAGTCTTCGTTCAAAGACTTAGTACCATCTTCACCGACTTCTTCGATAGTCATTTCAATAAGATCAGGAAAGTCAAAAAGTTCTTTCTTAAGCTCTAACCAAGGTTCAATCTTCATTGACAATTCATTTTTCTTTTGAGTTATCTCCCTAGCCTTCTCAGGATTATCCCAGAGTGCAGGATCCTTAGTTCTTTCTTCTAGTGACTTGAGTCTGTCGTAATCTTCTTGGAGATTCAATTGTTTCCAATAATTTTCATAGGATTCAATAGACTCTTTAGCAAGCCGAATTAGTTCTTTGGGTGGTTTAAAATCCATTCAATAAAGAATTTCCATACTAGGTGAATTTTTCAAGGAGAAAACAAAGGCTTGGAATTTTGACTTTGACGATTTCTCCCTATACAGGAATTTAGTACCAAACTTTGCCAAATTGAGGCTCTTATGATCGATTTTTCACTTACTGACGAACAAAAAGCATTGCGTGATCTTGCAAGAGACTTCGCTAAGAACGAAATGATCCCGAAAGCGGAATACCATGACCATACGGGCGAGTATCCCATAGAAATTTTGAAGAAGGCTTGGGAAATAGGCCTGATGAATATCCATATCGAACCAGAATACGGTGGAGCTGGTATGGGTGATTTAGATGAAGTAATTATGAATGAAGAACTTTTCGCTGGCTGCTCTGGGATGGCTACTGCTATGCTGGCTAACCATTTAGCTTTAGCGCCTGTTCTTGTAGGGGCAAGCCCTGAGCTTAAGAAGAAATATTTAGAGCCTATGACTCGTGAATTTGGAATCTGTGCTTATGCAGTAACAGAACCAGGAGCAGGTTCAGATGTCGCCGGCATTCGAACAACTGCTAAACGAGTAGGGGATGAATACATCATCAATGGTTCAAAAATGTGGATCACTAATGCTGGTTATGCGGACTGGTTTTTTGTATTAGCAAAGACTGATCCAGCAGCTGGCCACAAAGGAATGTCAGGTTTCATAGTCGATGCTAAATCTGCTGGATTGATCATAGGAAAAAAAGAAAAGAACATGGGACAAAGATGTTCTGATACAAGAGGATTAACTTTCGAAGATGTGAAAGTCCCGATTTCCAACATGGTTGGTAAAGAAGGAGAAGGATTCAAGATTGCAATGGCAGCTTTTGACCACACTCGACCCGGTGTAGCAATGGGTGCAGTTGGTGTAGCTAGAGCAGCTATGGAGCATTCGATACGCTATGCAAATACAAGATCTGCTTTTGGTAAACCTATCTCTATAAACCAAGGAGTAAGCTTCATTCTAGCGGAAATGGCTAGAGATGTAGAAGCTGGAAGATTGCTCTGTTACCAAGCAGCTTGGATGATTGACAACGGTTATCGAAATACCTACCAAGCTTCCATTGCAAAAATGTTCTGTGCTGATATGTGTATGAGAGTTTGTACAGACGCTGTGCAAATTTTTGGTGGATATGGATTCAACGAAGAATATCCAGTTGAGAAGTTAATGAGAGATGCCAAAATCTTCCAAATCTATGAAGGAACATCTCAAATCCAAAGAGTGATAGTTTCCAAATTTCTCAACGATGGTAAAGGTATAGAAGGTCCAAACATCTGAAAGAATTTTCTCTAAGTCTAGAAGAATTTCGCGAGGCTTCCAAGCGTGGAAACCTCGTTCCTATATTCAAACAATTCTTATGCGACAAGGAAACCCCTGTTTCCTTATTTTTGGATTGGGGTATGGATGTAAGTGAGGACTCTGTACTTTTGGAATCAGTGATTGCTGGAGAGTCTCTGGGAAGGAATTCCTTTCTTGCAAGTGATCCATCTGCTACTTTAAAAGGACGAGAAGGACAATTTGTACTTAGAACTCGAAATCCTGATGGTTCTTATTCTGAAGAATTGGTTTCTTCAACAGATCCTCTTCTCGTTCTTGAAGATAAAATTGGTTCTTTCAAACAGGCAACGGATTCTAGACTTCCTTCTTTCCAAGGAGGGGCGATTGGCTTCCTTGCCTATGATGCGATTCGTTATTACGAAGTAATCCCAGATTCCAATCACAATTCAGAAAATCACCCAGATACTTATTTTGCAATTTATAATGATCTCATAGTCATTGATCATATTGATCATACAGTAAAGATTGTAAGCAATGCCTATGTTGGCAAAGATGTAGATCTTGAAAGGGCTTACAATTTATCCATAGAATCTATTCGTAAGATAGAAGAGCAAGTATTCCAAAATCCTAAAGCTCATCCTTCCATTATTATTCCAGAAAATTCGGAACATTCTTTAGCTCTTGATCCAGTTATGGGTGATGAGCAATACAAAGAAGCAGTACAAAAGGCTAAGGAATATATTTTTGCTGGAGATATTTTTCAAGTAGTGCCTTCTAGAAAAGTTCGCTTTAAACCTGAGGTTCCTGCTTTTCAAATTTATAGAGCACTTAGGGCTGTGAATCCATCGCCTTACATGTACTTTATGAAACTAGGCTCCTTGCAAATAGTAGGCAGTTCTCCCGAAATTTTAGTGAAGCATACCTTAGAAAAAACAACACTCCGTCCTATCGCGGGAACTCGACATAGAGGCAAGAATCTTACGGAAGATGAGGCACTTGCCAAAGACTTACTCGCTGATCAAAAAGAAGTGTCCGAACATATCATGCTCGTTGATTTAGGACGCAATGATTTGGGTAGAATTTCAGAGGCAGGTTCTGTGGTTGTGGAAGATTTTAAAAGTATAGAAAAATACTCTCACGTAATGCACATAGTAAGCCAATGCGTTGGTAAAATCCGAAATGATAAATCTGTTTACGATGTAATCCGTGCAACTTTACCTGCTGGAACAGTTTCCGGTGCTCCTAAGATTCGAGCTATGGAAATTATTGATGAACTTGAAAACAACCATAGAGGAATTTATTCTGGTGGACTTGGATATATTTCTTTTGCAGGAGAAATGGATATAGCGATTATCATTCGAACTATCATTTTAGATGGTGAAACTGGTTACTTGCAAGCAGGTGGTGGGATAGTCTACGACTCTGATCCGGAAGCAGAATTACTAGAAACCAAAAATAAAATGGCAGGCATGCTCAAAGCAATTGAATTTGCTCGCCACGGATTGAAAGGAGAACTCAAGTGATCCTCATCATTGATAATTATGATTCCTTTACGTACAATGTGTACCAATACGTTGGTGTAATTCGCAAAGATGTAGAAGTAATTCGCAATGACAAAATTTCTGTAGAAAAGGTAGAAGAACTTTCTCCCCAGGGAATCATTATTTCACCAGGACCAGGTCGTCCAGAAGACGCAGGTATTTCTGTTGATATCATTCGCAATCTTGGTTCTAAAATTCCGATTTTTGGAATCTGTCTTGGGCACCAAGCTATGGGTTATGCGATGGGTGGGTCAATTACTTCTGCACCAAAAATTATGCATGGCAAAGTTTCTATGATAGAACACAATCGAGAGGGAGTATTTGAAAATATTCCCTCTCCTTTTTCAGCGACTCGTTACCATTCTCTTGTAATCAGCCCTGAATTTTTTCCTGATGAATTAGAAATCACTGCTCAGACCCAAGACGGTGTAATTATGGGTGTGCGTCATAAACAATATAGATCCATGGTAGGAGTTCAATTCCACCCTGAATCCGTAATGACTGAATCAGGTATGGAGATGGTTCGCAACTTTTTAAACTTCTGTGAAAAATGAAATTTTTCCTAAGGCTATTACGCTATTCTATTTACTATAAAAATCGTTTTGCCCTAGGAATCCTATTCGCTCTCTTAACTGCCCTTCTTAATGGAGTTTCCTTAACAGCGATGATTCCCTTGTTTGATTCTTTGGGCGCAGATAAGAATACACGCTTCCATTTGGAACTCACTCTTCCAGAAAAGATTATACAATTCAAGCAATATACTTTTGGTGAGAAAAGTCTCGATGGTCTAGAAAGACTCAAGAGTCTCATTATTGATATTAAATTAAAGATCAACGAAGTGACCAAGGATATGGAGCCTCAGGAAGTTGTTTGGTCAGCTTGTGTAATTGTATTGCCTATCTATCTTTTGAAAATGGTATTTTATTTACTCTCTGTTTATTGTCTCGCGACCGCAGGTTATAGAGCCGTAAGAGATATTAGACAAGAACTTTTTGATAAAGTGCAACGACTTCCACTCACCTATTTTTATAAAGAAAAGACAGGTCTTATCATGAGCAGAGTCATCAATGATGCTGAAATTGTCTCAGCGGTAATTTCAAGTAACTTTCGTGATGCGACCATTAATTTCTTTTATGTGCTAACACATTTATTAATTCTTATTTATCTGAATACTGAACTTTTGCTAACAGCCATTTTTATAGTTCCAGTTGTAATTTTTCCTGTTACTTTATTTACTAAGAAAATATCCAAATCTACTGAAAAGTCTCAAGAAAGAATGGCTGATCTGAATGGTCATATCCAAGAAATTATATCGGGAGTCCGAGTGATCCGAACATTCGTTACGGAAAAATTTGAAGAAGATAAATTTAAAGATATAAACCAAAAAGTGTATCGTAGAATTTTCAAAGGACAGTTTTATCTTCAAATGGCACCTAGTCTTGTAGAACTTACTTCTTCTATCGTAGTGTTGGGATTTTTTGCTTTGGGTGCAAGCCTTATCTATTCAGGGAAATTCACCCAAGGTGAGTTCATGGCTTTTTTGCTAACACTGCTTTTCTTACTTAGACCACTCACTCAGCTTTCGCAAATGGTTGGTAAGGTGACTCAAGCAAATACTGCAGGCAAAAGAATTTTTGAGCTCATAGATATGGATACTGGCTCTGAAGGGGAAAGTGGTAAGACCGAACTTGGTGAACTCAAGGAATCGATTTACTTCGACCATATTACATTTACTTATCCAGGAACATCAACACCCGTTCTAAAGGATATTGATCTAAAAATCAATATTGGAGAAACCTATGCATTTGTAGGAACAAGTGGTAGTGGAAAATCTACCTTAATGGATTTACTTCCTAGATTTTTCGATCCCACAAATGGTAAAATTCTTTTTGATGGTGTTGATATTAGAGACCTGAATGTAAAAAATCTACGCTCCAAAATTGGTATTGTTACGCAAGATATCTTTCTCTTCTCAGGAACTGTTGCCGATAACATAGCCTACGGTGTAGAAAAATGCACTCGCCGTGATGTAATTCGAGCAGCAAGACTTGCACACGCTCATGACTTTATTAAATCCATGGAAAAAGGCTATGATACTTACTTGGGTGTTCGTGGATTGAACCTTTCTGGTGGTCAAAGACAAAGATTGGTTATAGCAAGAGCTTTACTGCGTGATCCAGAGATAATGATATTAGATGAGGCAACCTCTGCTTTAGATGTAGAATCAGAAAGGTTGGTTTCAGGAGCCTTGGATCGTTTATTGAAGAATAGAACAACTTTCATAATTGCTCATAGACTTTCCACAATTCGCAAAGTTAAGAATATTATAGTTTTACAAGATGGAGAGATCCAAGAAATGGGAGACCATGATTCATTAATAAAACAAAATGGTATTTATAAAAAATTAAATGATAACCAATTTGCAGGAGCAGAAATCAGCATATGAAAAAAGTTCTAATTGTAGATGACAATGATCGCTATGCAGACAATCTTAAAGCTTACTATTCTAAGCTAGGCTATTCATGCACTCGTGCCTACAATGCCCAAGAAGGTTGGGACTTGTACTGCAAAAGTAAAACTAAGTCTAATGGAATTTCAGATTTTGATACTATTGTAACTGATATTACAATGGAAACTCAAACTTCAGGTCTTTGGATGATTCGAAAAATACACAAGGACGAATTTAAAGGTATTAAAATTATTGCAACAACAGGATTTGATGTGATAGGAGTTATGTGGTTTTCAAAATTTATCCTCCCCTGGTTCGCAGGTATATCTTATATGATTCCCAAAGTTCCACTCAAAAATGGAGAAGTTGTTCTTGTTCCAATCCAATCCTAGCGATTTTTCCAGCATAAGATTCTACTTATTGATGAAAGAGAATCATAAAATTAGAACATTTTGAACCCTAAATATCTCACTACTAATACATCCTTCTATAATCTTAAACCTGATCACATTCTTGATCGTCTCGACAAAAATGGATTCAAGACATCAGGGCATATTCTTGCACTGAATAGTTTAGAGAATAGAGTATACCGTGTTGGATTAGAGGATCAATCTAATGTAGTAGTTAAATGCTACCGACCTGGTCGTTGGTCTAAAGAACAAATCCAAGAAGAACATGATTTTATATTCGAATTACAAAAAGGTGGATTGCAGGTTCTTCCTCCCATTCCATTTGCCAATGGCAGCACTATTTCTACAGAAGAAGATGGTATACCCTATTCTATCTGGCCTTTAAACACAGGTAGAATTGTAGAAGAATTTAGTATAGATGATCTTCCAATCATTGGAAGAATGCTCGCAACACTTCATAATATTTCAGATGGTAAATCTACCAAAACCAGGATACCTATTAGTTTACAAGATTACGCCAAACCATCATTAAATTTTATTTTACAAAATGGGAACCTTTCTAGCTCACTCAAGAAATACTATGAGCAAATAGCAAGGGCGACTTTTCAAGAATATGAACATTTGGAACATTTTGTTCCCTTCCAGAGAATTCATGGAGATTGTCACAAAGGAAATATTCTTAGCTCTAAGGATGGTTTTGTTTTTATAGATTTTGATGATCATTGTATGGGGCCTATCGTTCAAGACTTTTGGATGTTACTCCCATTTGGTGATGAGTCCTCGATACAAGAAAGACAGATCTTTCTTGAAGCGTATAAAGAATTCAGACCTATCAATGAAAGTTGGTTTCGACTTATTCCATCTTTGCGTGGGATTCGCTATATTTACTATTCAGCTTGGATTTTAAAAAGATGGGAGGACCCCTCCTTTCCGAATGCATTTCCTCATTTTGGAACAGAAGAATATTGGGAAAAAGAAGTTAGAGATTTAGAATCCTTGTTAGCTGGAAAAGATGATTCTAATTTTCCTTCCTTGAAGGAAGCTGAAGAGAAATTCTCTCTAGATGAAACCCTAGACCAAGGCGTAGCTTATGGTAACTCAGAATCGAATGATATTGCAAACTCTGTTCCATCCAAAAAGAAGCCTGAGATTACAAACAAGGATCTTTTTTGGGATTGGGAGGGAGAGTGAAGAAAAAGGTTGATTCAATCAGAAGAAGAAACAATTCACTAATAAAAAATAAATATTTACTAAGTTCAAGATTACTTTCAATTGAAAAGGATTAGAACATAGTAAAAAAAATCCAAAAAAGTAAATTGTAAAATTAAATAGATTTTTAAACTTTTTTGGTTCCATCCAATAGGGTAAGTCGACTTTTTTTCTGGATCGGGTAAACTCTTTATCCTAGGAGATTTTAAGTTGAATACAGAACTAAAGATTCAAAAGTTTATAGGAATTTTGTTTGTTGCAGGTGTAATCTTAGTAACTATCCCTTACATTATTCTTTCGATACAATTCAATTACCCAAGAATTTTAAGGCAACCTGTTGGTGAGATTTTAGAAAAATTCCAAGAAGGCGGAACTGGACTTATATTGACATGGTGGTTATTTGCAATAAGCGGTATAATTATCTTAGTAGCATATAATTTACTAGGTATACGTTTAAAACGTAAAATTTGGTATGCAGATTTAATCATCCAAATAGGAAATATATCAGCTATTGTTCAAATAATTGGACTTATGCGATGGATCTTTATTGTTCCATTGCTTTCTGGGCTCTATACCTCCAAAAGTGATATCTATTCTAAGGATCTTATTGAATTGATCTTTCTAAGCATACACCAATATGGCGGTGTAATTCTTGGTGAACATTTAGGACAGATATTTACTATTTCTTGGATGCTTCTAACTTCAACAGCAATGCACAAGGCTAGAATTATTTCTAAGTACAATAAATATTTTGCTTATTTAGCTTCATCTATCTATATATTAGCACAACTGGAACTATTCAAAACTATCTTCCCAGATTTAATCACAATTAAATTTGCCGGATTGATTGGAAGTACTCTTTGGTTGGTCTGGCTTACTTGGATCGGAACCATTTTTATAAAAAGTGATAAGGTAATTTCGTAATGAAAACAAGTAAAAATGAGAAAATGAGAACCAAAGCAATGCAAAATAAAAAAAGACAAAAAGCTTATAAAAGAGCTGTCTATTTCATCCTCTTTTTAATCCTATTTCCTCTTACATCAGATAGGATTTTTAGTGAGGCGAAATTTTCAAAAGAAGAAATCAGTTTCAATGGTTTTAGGAATCCATCTATAGGACTAGAATATAGAAAGGGTCAATATTCAATCCATGGAGGGTATTATGTAACAAATTTTGAATCTAATATAACTACAAGATTTTATAAATTTGGAACAAGTTATTGGTTCCTACCCAGTGATTTGTCATTCGATAAATCTGGGAACCCTTCCGCTTTTTATTTAGGTGTTTCCTATGGAAATGGAATTAATCTTGAATACGAAAACAAAAGTGCCTTGATGTTAGAGTCAGGTTACAAGTGGTTTATTTGGAAAGGTTTAAACTTTCGTCTTGGTGTGATTGGATTATATGCCCAAGGAGAATCAGCAAAGTTAAATCCTACTCCAGGTATTAGTTATTCTATCTTCTTTTAAAAAGTAAATTCCATCCTTGTTGTAGATAAGGACTAAATAGAAATATTTCATGTTAGTGAGAAATTAATTTTTTATTTTTCTGAAGCTTTTTGCTTCAACAAGGATGGTGTAGTTCCCGTCTCTTCACGAAACGAGCGAAGAAAACTTGATTTAGAGTTGTAGCCCACTTCATGTCCTATGCGAAGAATAGAAAAATCAGAGTTTTTCAGGTAATCGATAGCTAGCAGTATGCGATACTCACGAATCAATTCAAGGAAAGTTTTAGAAAAATATCTATTAATAACTTGAGATGTTAAATTTAATGAAATTCCCAAATGTTTGGAAAGAATGCTAAGGTTTAAATCTGGATTCGTAATATTTTCCCGAATCATAAGGAAGGTCTTTATCTTGTTTCCATATTGATTTAATAATTTAGTCTCAATGAATGATTTTGAATATTTATCCTTCGAAGTCGGTGTTAGATCCATTTGAAGAGAAATGGTCTTAAGGTAAATTTGATTCCATGCAAATACCAATATCCAAATAGAAAAAAGAGCATTTACGAAACTTTCTGTTTCTTGAAATGGATTCATAAGAAAAATTATAAATGAAAATCCTAAAATAAATAAACAGAAGTGTAATAACTTTTTAAATTGGAGAATACTTCCAATTAATTTAGAATTGAACTCTTCAGAAAGTATATGCAATCTATAATAAATTCTTGCAAAGATTAAAAAATTTGAAGCTATCGAAATAAGGTTCATTGATACACATTCTTTGTTTAAAGTTGATGAATAATTGGTTATTTCAGAGAGCTTTTCATTTGCTGAAAGGAAATAATAGGGGGAAAGGAAAGTAAAAATTAGTAAAGGTGCAGCGAAATAAATTATTCTCCAAATCAGTTTTTCTTTTGGATATCCAAAATATTTCTCAGCACCCAAGGCAAAAGTAGGAGCAACTAAGGCACCAATTGGCAAGCCTATTCTGGAAAAATGTGGATATTCATAATGGAGTTTATATAAAAAGAACAATCCCAATGAAAATATAAACGCTAATAATACGAAACAAACTGAAAAAATTCGAGTTGAAAAATGAAATGAATCAGAAACAAAGAAATATAAGGCTAAGAGAAGAGATTGGAAAATTCCAAAAAGAATAAAAATTAAAAAAATATTCTCTATATCCATAATACCAATCAAGCCTTATTTGACTTTAAATAAAAATCTTCTATATCTAAAAGTATAATTTTAAATGTACTTGAAAATTAAACTTGAAATTATTGATTTCAAGCTATATCGAGTATGAAAGGAAATTCTGATTCAATATCCAAACCTAATACTTTCCTTTATGGATACCACCATCCACTCAAAAGCTTCCATAGTAATACTCCGATTAAACTAGTTATAATCCTATCTGTCATGATGGGAAAATTGGGAATTACCATATTCCTACTTCTATACAAGAATTGATCGAGATTCTAAAAAAAATTCACTATATCATGGCTATGAAGAATCTCATACTTATTTTTGTTGAGTATTTAAGATCGTCTTAGGCAATCCTTCCACTGCAAGTTGAGTGAAAAATTGAGATAATTCTAAAGAATCCCAATCCTCTTGTTTGATTAAATTTCGTATTAAATTAAAAAGAGCACCAGAGAGATATTCATTAATTTGAATATAAGGAATTTTGCCTTTGTACTGCAACCTTAGAACTTCATGTGTTCTATAGGATTGCTCAGTAAAATAATTTAGTAATTTGGATACAAAGTTGTAAGGAGGATTATTTTCGAGAATATTCTTATAAAAGTATCTATGCTTTTTTACATGTTCAAAGGCATAATACGTTAATGGTTTACCATCAGAAAGTAATGTTAGAGAATCAAGATTATGAACCTTATCTTCCACTTCGATGAATAGATAGAGAAAAGTTCTCCAAAGTAAATCATCCTTATCTGTAAAATACTTATAAAAGTTCACTCTGGTCATTCCTGATTTATTTGCAATCTTTTCGATTGAAAGAGCATCGTAAGGCTCCGATTTCAATAAATCTAAGAAAGAGTGCATAATTTTTTGAAAATTCTTTTCAACTTTTTCAGACATGTTTACACCTGTAAAATTTTAAATGAGTGAACAAAGGATATTCATTTGACTCTTCAGCTTGGATGAATGAAGTCGAAAACATGAAAACAACAAAAAATACTTTGAAACTAACTTTATTCTTTTTTCTGAGTTTCTCGATCTTAGATTGTAGATCCGTTTTGGAGAAACCAGATAAATATTCCAACCATTCCTATTGGTATCGCTACCAAAGGTTTCTTCCCGATGCAATGCGATTTAAGGAGAAGGATTTACCCAAAGAAGAATTCTGGACTTGGAAGATGAACCAAATTCATCTTGACCGATATGAAAGTACAGAAGGTAAAAAGTCAGATTGCTTAGTGCTTCTGTTACATGGTGGTGGGGGAAATGGGAGAATTCTTGGAACCTTAGCAAAGCCAATTCGAAATGCTGGCTGTGATGTTCTAGCTCCCGATCTCCCTGGATATGGTCTGAGTGGAATTCATAAAGATTATATCATTCATTATGATGATTGGGTTGTCTTGGCGAGTGATCTGATCAATAAAGAAAGAAAAGAATATAAAAAGATCTATTTGTTTGGTTTAAGCATAGGTGGTATGCTTGCTTACCATTCCGCATCGTTTAACGGGAGTATAGATGGAATAATTGCAACAACTTTGGTAGACCCAAGAGATTCTGAAGTGAGAGATGCTATTTCGGCAAATCTATTCTTGAGTAGAGTTGGTATGCCTTTGAATAACATATTCTATTGGGTAACTGACGATGTTAATGTTCCCATCAAATGGTTGAGCAAGATGGAATACATCACCAATGATCCCAGTTTTTCAGAAGTATTTTCGAAAGATCCCAATGCAGGTGGATCCAAAGTAAGTTTTCGATTTCTAAGAACCTTTTTAAATTATACTCCTAAGGTAGAGCCAGAAAATTTTACAATCTGCCCCGTTCTTCTTTTGCATCCAGGAATTGATCCTTGGACTCCATTACCATTAAGTGAAAAAACTTTCTTCAAAATTCCATCTAAGAAAAAATTAGTGGTCCTTGAAGGTGCAGGACATTTTCCTTATGAAGAACCTGGTTCAAGTCAAATGATTCGAGAGATTGATCTTTTTCTAAAAACAAATTAGAAAATTCTTCTCAACTAATTTCTAGTTTGACGATTACAATTCGAATCAAAAAATTCGGTTAGAATGAATTTACTTCCTATTTCCAAACTAATCGGATTTTTTATTCTTATTTGTAACCTAATTTCTCTGCAATGTACAACTATAGGATTTCATGAGAAAGAAAAATTATCTAAAATGGATTTTGGTAAAATACAGACAGTTAAGATATGTACTTTCTATGAACCTGGTATTAGCATGGAAGAAGTGGATGATTTATTCTCCTATTGGAATAAGGAACTTGCTCTTTATAAAATAAAAGTTCAATCGATTGAACCTATAGAAAAGGAGAGACCTGGATTCTATGGAAGCGACATCTTACAATATCTCTATTCTATTGATTTGAATGATAAATGTGATCGAATACTTTACTTAAAAGGGCGAAATTGGAAAGATCTCATTTATGAAGGATTCACATTAGGGATCTTTGCAGGAATAGGTTTAAAATTTGAAATTCAAGGAGCTGTAGAGACAAGAACTAATACTAGAGGATATATAAAAGCGAAATACATTTCAACCTTACAATTACTATTTACCAGCCCTAAGTCAACATTGGTTCATGAAGGTTACCACTTACTAGGTTGTGGTCATCAATTATTTATGGAAGATTGCTACAAAGCCATTCAAAATGTTAAGCAATTATCGAACCAGGAAAATATAGAACCGAACTTCTTTCCGACTATCTCTGGTGAAGGAAAGAAATTTACTAATAGATCACAAGTGAACCGTGTTCTTAAATTAGAATAAGTATAATATTATTTATTCAGAATAATTGAATATTGTTAATTTTTTCTTGACAGAATCATTTATCCGATTATGATTTTCGATCTTGGAGCAACTAATGAAAAAAATTCAACTTTTTATTTTGATTCTATGTTTTAGCGCAATTCAACCCATGTTTGCAAAGTGTATGTATGGAAGTGATTGGACCAAAAATGGTAAGAAGATCGTTGTATGTATCAATGGTGATAGCTATCCCGATCGAAATAAAGGGAAAGAAATCTGTGAAAAAGTAAAAGGCTCTTCTTGTAGTTCGCCAAGTACTTTCTCATCATCTTGTGCAAACAACGAGTGCTATGACTCTTCAGGGAAGAATCATAATTCACTCTCAGGATTTTAGATTTCTAATTTAGATTCATTTGGATTTAAATTAATCCCAATATTTACAACTCTTTACACTAAGTTGGTCTAGAGGAATCGATTCTGGATCAACTTGGCTCAAAAGATTTTTTATAAAAGTAATTCTTATTGAAAAATAGAAACTTTAATATACGAAATTATTTATTCAGATAGAGTTCCGATCTAAATCTTCATAAATTAATTCTTCCAATACCTTCCAATATGAATTATTTTGTGACATCCTCCACATAGCAACAGTTCCTTGGTAATAAGAAAGTATTCGTTTAGCTAATAAAGTTGAATTTGTTTGAATCGATAAGTATTTATTTTTAATTGCTCTCTCAATATAAGAACTTAATAATTTTTCCCATATTATTGTAAAATTTTGAATAGAATTATGAATTCTGGAATCTAATTTTTCGGTTTGATATGAAAAAGATGAGAATGGACACCCAATAAAATTTCCTTTTCTTGCATCCGTTCTTTTCGAAATCAACCATACACGAAAAAATTTTTTCGGGTCGGGATTCAATTTCATGAGAGCTTCCAATTTTGAAATCTGATCCTTTTCTTCTTCTTCAATATGATGAAGACCTATTTCATCTTTAGATGGAAAATAAACATATAAATTCGATAAAGACATTTCTGCATTTTTAGCAAAATCACGCATACCTGTTCTATAAAACCCATTTCTATAGATTAAATTCCGTATGGATTTACTTAATTGATAAAATTTCGGTGAATTCCCAACTTTTTGAGGCGATTGCTGTAGGATATTATGGTTTTCGGATTTTTTTCTCATTTTTTAAATCTAGAAAAAAGGAGTAATTCTTTCAAGAATAAATTGACGAACGAACGATCGTTCTTATTTTTATCATTATTCACAAAAAGGATTTAAATCTATGCATACTAGTAAAATTTCCGTCACAACACGTTGGTCAGACCTAGATACACAAAGGCATGTAACTTCAAGAACCTATGAAGATTTTTTCTTAGAGGGTAGATATTTACAACTTAGAGAATTAGGAATTCCATCTGATAAAATATTAGAAACTAGGAATCAATTTCGAATCCAAGAATTTAAAATTTCTTTTTATAAGGAACAAAACTTACATTCTGATTTAGATATTATTTCACATTTATATCTATTAGAAGGAGGTATTTTTCTTTGGGTACAAGAAGCATTGGAAAAGGATTCAAACATTAAAGCCTGCTCATCTTTAACTAAAGGGAAATTTATTAAGGACTTAGATACAAATCTTATTTTTTCTGGTCAATATGAATCTATAAAAGAGAGTTTAGATTTACGCTTCAACCCAATTGCACAATTCAATGGTAATTGTGATCGAATCCTGAACAATTATACAATGCTATATTCTGACAGAGGAATGTTTTTTGAATACAATAATTCTTCTCTTCTTCGTATCTTAGAAGAATCACGCTGGTACTTTTCTACCGAAATTGGATTAAATGAAAAGGTAATCCATGAAATGGATATGGTTACATTTTTTATGGGAGCTGATGTAAAAGTTTATTCTACACCAGAAGCTGGGGAAAAATTATTAACTAAAGTCTGGATTTATAAAATTGATAAAATTCGTTTGTTTATGAGAATTGATGTAATTAGACCAAGTAATAATCAAGTAATTATTTCAGCTCAAGAAGAACAACTGATTGTTAGTTTATCCAAGAGAAGACCACGGAAAGCAAATCCTGATTTTGTTGAGAAAATTCAGAATTTAGTAGAATTAAAAGATTTCTAATTTTTAGTTAAAATATTTTGGTTCAATTTATTTTGCATAATTGCAAATATTTTACTAGATATTTCCCAATGAATTTGACTTTATTCTATCAAAATTTATATATCGATAAGTGGCGATTAAAAATAGATTTAATTCTGTAAAGTATTTAGAAAGACTTTCTCAATTCTTAATCGATACCATAGAAGCTGAATTAAAATCTGCGGGTTATCCTAGTTTGTCACATTCTCACTTTGAGATTCTAACTTATCTTTATAGAAAAAAGCAAGCTATTAATATGACCACTATAGCCGATGAAATTCACCGAAAGAAACCTACTGTGACTATTCTTATTAATAAATTAGAATCGTTGCATTTAGTCCAAAAAGATGCATCTCAGAATGATAAACGAGAATTCAAGATCAGTCTTACGAAAGAAGGTAGAGCTTTTGGCAAAATTGCATTGAAGATTAGCTCCAAACTTCTTTCTTTGGAATTATGGGGTCTTGAACCAGATGAATCCGATAGACTTTATGCAACCTTAGAAAAAATATACAACCATATCTATTTTAAAAAGTGAATTCAGGTCTTCTACCTTTTATCGCAGAATCTATTCCTTCTTTAGCATCTACGGATTGAATACTGCTTTTAGTTGCTCTAAGATCAAATTCAATTATTTCTTCAAGATTACTTGAAAGTTTTCTTAAGGAAAGTTTTGTATCCACCATCGCAGATATAGAATTTTTAGTTATACGATTTATAAATTTATTTACCGAGTTTCTAAGAGTCTCTTCATCGGAATAAATTTCATGGAACAGACCTAGCTTTTGAGCATCTGATGTCTTAAAGGCATTTCCATTCAAAATATGATCTGAGGCTTCTTTTTTTCCTATAGCATCAACGAGTAACATAACAACAAAAGTAGGAACTCGAATACCAATCTTGACTTCAGGTAAACCAATTCGCATACCTTCTAATCCAAATCGAAAATCGGAAGCAAGTGCTATCATTGCACCATATCCCATGGCGTGTCCTGATACTTGGGAAATTACTATTTTTGGATAATTATATATTTTTTCTAAAATACCAAAAAAATATTTCAAAAACTCATCTAAATCAGATTCCTTGGAATTACCAGCAATTGCTTTTAGATCTAATCCTTGGGAAAAAACTTTTTGAATCGAACTTTCAATGACTAAGATTTTCGCTTTTTCCTTTTTAGCATTCAACATGATAGAATCGAATTCTTTAAAACTATCTAAGTTGAAACTATTGTTCTCATTCAGAGCCAAAGTGATTCTTTGAATTCCATCTTTGTTTTCATAATGTATCATTTGATACCTCATTTATTGTTAGATATCTAACAATAAATTTAGGCAAAGAAAAATAAACCTAAATTTATTTTATCTTCCTTATTTTTTAGGAATTTTATTCGATGGTGATTCTATTGCTGGCTCAAAAAGGTTTTGGTGCTTTCCTGTTTGAATATTTTTGAGATAGGCTGGTTTCTTCCCTTCAGGTTTATTGATTGCGATCAACTGAAGTTTTTTACCAAACAACCATCCTGACACATATCTTTCTTTGGATCCAATAATCTTGTTCTCTACCAGAATATTGTGATAGATATCTTCAAGCAATTCATCACCCACTCTAACTATATATCTTTTGGTCGTTGAATTATTAAGTCTGCCAACATCAGATTTATTTACGAAAGTGATAGGAGTGGATCTTTCATTTGGAGAAATACGTAAACTTTGGTCATCTTCCATAACCATAGCATACCTTCCAAATGCTTTTCGCTTGAGGAGCAATTGACCCACTCTATCAATTACTCTTTCATCTTCATAAATCTGTGAAGCTCGAACTAAAAATAAAGTCGCCGCCAACTCTTTGCTTTTTCCAATTGCATCCAAAATTTCAAAAGTTAATTTAGGATGCTTATCTAAAGATTCTTCGAGAGATTTTAAAGATTCAGGTGTATTATGAATTACCAAAGCTTCAATAGCAGCTTGTTGTAATTCAGATTCATCGACAGAAAGATATCTATTTATCAATTCAACATCAGCTGGCACCTTATATTGGGCTAGCCCTCTTAGTGATTCAGCTATAACAATAATTAACTCTGAAGTCAATCCGCGTCCAAGTATCAATTCTCTTCCGACCGGATCTTTCGTCTTTCCTAGTCCACGAAAACTAGCAGCTTTAATTTCTGAATCCTCTGATTTCGATCCAGCAATGAAATAGCTTAAGGAACGTTTATCCCCAATATCAGCAAGTGACTTAAAAGCTGCAGTTCTTACTAAAAATCCATCTGTGTCTATAGTTTTTTCGAGATCAATACGACCTTTTCTCATTCTTCCTAGAGCATATGCAGATGCAGCACGTATTCTAGGAATAGGGTGGTTTTTCATAATTTTAATTAAAGTTAAAGGTTTGTTAGCTGATTCAGCTCTAAAAACGGAAATCAAACCTTCCTTTACTTTTTGATCATATGCTCTGATTTGCTTTTCTTCTTCGGTTAATTGTTCTTCCTCAGTGGGAACTCGGGGATCTTTAATCTTTAATCCATAAGTTGCTGGCAATTTCTTGATAAGATTATTGGATTTATCTTTTGATTTTTTAACTTCATCCGAAGTGGGCAGTAATTCTGGTTCGGCTGTTTCGGTTTGCTTTTCAGTTATTGTATCTTGACCAGATAATTCCCTTTCAACTAAACTTGTTTCCATACCTGAACTATCTGAATTGGAAGCAGTCTCACTATCATTCGATGCAATTTGGTTATTTTTACTTTCTGCAAAATTTGAACTATCAGAACGAATTTTATTTATTTCAGAAATGATGCTAGCAGTCTTAGGACTATAATCTGCAAAATTTTTAAGTATGTTTGCAATTTCTAAGCCAACTGAAGGAATCATTCCTTTGTCAACTCCTGAGAAATCATCTTCAATTGATTTCTCAATTTCTTGACCTGATATGATAAGTTGAGCTATGGAAGAAACTTGATTTGGAAGTGATTCTTGGAGATATGTTGCCGCTTCCATTTCTCTCGAAATATTTTTACCTGCTTGTTTATTCTCGTTATAGATATCTATTGTTCTCTCTGCCAGCTGAAGACTTAGAATAACCTTATTAGATTCTTGAATAAATTTATCGTATTTAGGTTTTTCTGTTACAATGATTTCTCTTTCTTTATTTTTGAGGGGATCGAGATCCGTGCCTTCAAAATTTCTAAAATTAGAATCAACTTCAGACAAAACCAGACGTTTCGTACTAGCACAGCTACTGAGTAGAAGAATTACAAATGTATATATGGCAAAACGAAGATAGGACTTCATACTACAATTGTCGGAGTCTGAATAGCTATGATTTATTTTCTTGACAAAAAAAAGAATTTCTAACAGAATAAAGTTGAACTTAAGGAACATAATTCTATCAGCAAATTAAGTGGAAACACAAACGGACTCAAAACAAACCATATAAAAAGACTGAAAAGTCTTTCTGAGAAAAGAATCAGGGAAGATATCTTGGTTTCTAGCGAAATTGCAAGGTCAATCTGCGAACTTTCGCGGGAGATTTCAAGGCAAATTGGAATCTTGATTGATAGAACGGGTCATATAAGCCATATCATGGTGGGAACGGATGCATCGATTCAAATTCCATTTTTAGATCGAATCAGGACATCTCAGTCTAGACTTAGAGGCTTACGTCTTTTTCATACACACCTAAAAGACGAACCTTTGAACCATGAAGATTTGGCGGATTTGGTTCTTCTCAGGTTGGACTATATTACTGCTGCTGTTATCGATAGCCAAGGTTTGCCCAAATACTATTATTCTGCTTTTGTAAATCCTGACCCTACAATGGAAGAAGCTTGGGTTATCCTACCTAAAAAGTTCCCGGGTCAACTTAAAGAAGGATTCACTGAAGAAATCCAATCCTTAGAAGCTGAATTCACTCGAAGAAGTTCCGAACTCAAAGACTCCCAGAAAATCAATCGTGCCTTTCTTGTTGGTAGCTATGATCCACGGAAAATGAAAAGATCCGTCGAAGCATCCCTCCAGGAATTAAAAGAGCTTTGTAAAACTGCTGATATACATGTTGTAGACCAATTTTTTCAGAAAAAAGCACCTGACTCATCTACTGTAATTGGAAAAGGAAAATTAGAAGAGATCATGCTTAAAGCGGTTCAGAAAAATGTGGAGCTACTTGTTTTCGATTTGGAACTTGCACCTTCCCAAGCTAAAAAAATATCTGATAAATCTGATTTAAAAATTATAGATCGAACTCAATTGATCTTAGATATTTTTTCAAGAAATGCTAAGAGCAGAGACGGAAAACTCCAAGTAGAACTTGCTCAATTAAAATATCTCAAAGGAAGACTTTCTGAATTAGATGATAATATGTCTCGCCTAACGGGAGGTATTGGTGGCCGTGGTCCAGGTGAAACAAAACTTGAGATTGGTAACCGACGTGTTAGTGAGAAAATCACAAGATTAGAAGTTGAATTGAAATCTCTACGTCAAAGACGAGAACTGAATCGTAAACAAAGGAATAGAAATGAAATCCCCGTGGTAGGTATAGTTGGTTATACAAATGCTGGAAAATCAACCCTTCTCAATTCACTTACAAATTCAACCATACTTGCTGAAGACAAATTATTTGCGACCTTAGACCCAACCACTAGAAGAATTCGATTCCCAGAGGAAAAAGAAATTATCATTTCAGATACTGTTGGATTCATCCATGATCTTCCACCGGAGCTTTCCAATGCATTTAAAGCAACTTTAGAAGAGTTAGGTGATGCAGATCTTTTAATTCATTTGGTTGATCTATCCAATCCAGAATATATCGAGCAAATGGAATCAGTGGATTCTATTCTTGCTTCGCTTGAATTGAATGAGGTTCCTCAGCTTTTAGTTTTCAATAAAGTTGACCACTATGCTAAGAATAATTTGGATTTGCCAAATATCCAAGGTATCTTCGTATCTGCCTCTGAGAAAATTGGTTTAGAAGATTTACTACTACGAATAGAAGCAAATCTTTGGAAGGGAGAAAAATCCTATCTGAGAAAGGATATCTTACAAGAGAAAGATGCTAAATCAACTCCAAGCAGTCTTGGCCTCGTCGATGGAGTGGAAGATGAGAACCTTCTTAGGCAATTCCATTAATTTAATAACATTTTCCAAGAAGTGATTCAATCCACCGATTACTACTTTCCCATTGTGTTGGTCAACCGTCTTGATGATAGTCAATAGCATAGCAACACCTACACTGTTGATATATTCTAATTTAGTTAAATTTAAAATTATATTATAATTCCCAGTATCGAAAATGGTATTAATCTTTCTAGAGATTTCAAAAGCGTTGTTATTGGAAATTTGTCCTTCGAAGGAAACGGTTACAACGTTTTGATTCTTTATTTCAACTGTATTCAATTCTAAAACAAAAGAATTGAACTCTAACCTTGGCATTTTTCTACGACCTTGAGACTTATTTATATTCTTTTGAATTCTACATTTTCCATTTAGCTTTAAAATTATTTTAAAAGCAAGGAGTTTTTAATTCGAACCCATAATTTCCATCAATGGAAATGAAACTGTAGGCTCTTTAATAATTTCTTTCAATGAATCAATTTCTTCTATTGATTTTGAATAATCACCTTCTTTTGCTGAATGAGTTAAAATTACAACTGAAGTAGGCTCATTTTCCATCGACTCCTCTTGTTGCATAGACGAAATGGAAATATTATATTTACCAAGAATTTTTGCAATTTCCGCAAGAACTCCTGGTTTATCGAGTGTAGTGAATCTTAGATAGTATCTGGATTTTTCTTCATCGAACTTTCCGTAAGTAGCAGTTGGGAAATGATTTATTTCTAAAAATTCCTTAGACGTAGCATTGTGTCTATTTCCATAATAAATAATATCTGCTAGAACTGCACTCGCAGTTGGGTAAGCCCCAGCACCGGAACCAATCAACATCCCAGCTCCAGAATGGCTGGTCGTATAATAAACCGCATTCTTTTCGTACATGACATTTGCAAGTGGATGATCAAGGGGGACTAAGGTTGGTTTCACGCTCATGAGGATTTTACCATTTTTCATAAACGCTGATCCAATTAATTTTATACGATAGCCCATTGATAAGGCATTGCTTATATCTTTGTCCTGGATGGAAGAAATTCCCTTCACTTCAATATTATCTCTATGAGTCTTGCAAGCAAAAGCAAGATTAGCTAGAATTGAAATTTTGTGAGCAACATCGATTCCTTCAACATCAAAAGTTGGATCTGCCTCGGCATAACCTAAATCCTGAGCAAGTTTCAGGGCATCTTTGTAACTGAGTCGGTCCACTTCCATTTTAGTTAAAATAAAGTTTGTAGTTCCATTCAGAATACCTGAAATGCTAGAAAATTGATTCGGAACTAGGGAGTTTCTCAGTGCTCGTACAATCGGTATTGAACCTGCCACTGCAGCCTCATAACCAATTTCTAAAGCTTGCTTATGAGCAAGAGCAAACAAGCTTTCTCCATATTCTGAGATGAGTGCTTTATTTGCTGTTACTACAGTTTTGCCATTATTAAGTGCAGATTGTACTAGTTCTAAAGAGCTTGTTGTACCACCAATCAATTCAACGACCAAATCGATGGAAGGGTTTTTAGTAAGAGACAAAATATCATCGGAAATTTTTGCTTCAACCCAGGTAGGTACTTTGTTAGGGCTTCGAGTGGCAACTTCCAAAACAGTTAAATCAAGACCTGTTTTCTTTCGAATGGCTTCTTTCTGATCGCGAATCATCTCTAAAAGTCCAATTCCGACAGTTCCTGCTCCGACTAAACCTATATTGCATTTTTTCATAAGAACTAATTGACAAGTATTTTCAAAGAAACCATACTTTCATTAATAATTTTAATGAATTTTTTATCCTATTCGTAAGATATTAAATATATAGAGGCAATCGATGGCGACTAAGAAAACAGCAAAATCCAAAGCAGTGAAGAAATCTGCTCCCCAAAAAAAATCTCCTGCTAAAAAGAATACTAGTATTAAAAAGAGCCCAGTTTCAGCTCAAAGAGAAGTAATTGATAGAGATCTTGAGTCCTCAAATGGAGAATCAAGTATTCCCAATTACAATCCTTCGGTGAATGAAGAGAAAGAAGAAAAATCTGGAAATCCTATTTTCCGTTTTCTGATCATAGCTGGATTAATTTTGATAGCATTGATTGTTTACAGTCAATTTGCTAGCAAATCGAAAACTTCTGAAACTACAGTTGAAACCCAAGAGAAAGCACCTGCAAAAGTAGAAGAAACACCTACTGAGAAACCAAGCGCAGCAAAATTGAAATCAGGCGAATTCAATTTAGAAAATATTGCGAAAGGAAAATCATTAGACGAAGCGGTTGACTATTGTAAGTCACTTTCACTTACCTTGCCTTCATCTGCTGAACTTAAAACCTTCAAATCAACATTAGGTTCTTCCATTCCAAAAGAATTAGAAGGTACAGATTTTTGGACCAACACTGCAGGAATGGCTCTCAAGTTCAACTTCACATCAGGTAAGGGAATTAAAGCAACTGCTTCAGATAAAAACTCAGTGGTTTGTAAATAATTTCTCTATAAAAAATAATCTAAAACCTGTTAACTTTTAACAGGTTTTAGTATCTCTCTTCTTAATTTTTCCACTAATTCCGAATTACCAAATGGCTTTCCATTTCTATCTTTGAGATAAAAAGTATCCTTAGCTCGTCCTAATAAACTGTCTGTTTCAATTTTACCAGCTATAACATCCACATGATTATTCATAAGTATTCTGGTGATATGATAGAGCAAACCTCTTCCTGAGCCTGACTCTAAATAAAAACATGTAGTCCCTGATTCTTCATCATCTGTAAAAATAAACTCAGGATTTTCTTTGAAAAACAGTTCAACAGGAGGCTCCGTTAGATGGTAGTTTTCGAGTAATTTAGCAATATCTTCTTGAGTAGAAAAAACTGAATCCATGAGGACACCAAGTTGAAAAGCCGCGTTTGCATTCTCGTCCTCTGAGTGAATCAGAAATGTATCAAGTGTATAGTCCTTACCGTTTTCTTCGATTGTTAAAATTTCACCGGAAATAATATCCATCTTCAATGCATAGAGACAGGTAGTAATACGAAACAAGGTTCCAACTTCAGTAGAATCTGTTTTGATTCCAATGGAAATATTATCGTTCTCTTTCTTATAAGAAAAATCTATCATGAATCTCCTCAAGATTTCTAATCCTGCCTTTGAATTCAATCAACAAATTGAAAGACTTGACGATAATCATAATAGATCATGTTCAAATTCCGTGCCAGAAACATTTTTCTATTTCTCTTTTGTGTTAATTTATTTCTTTTTCAAAAAATTTACACCCAAGATCTTATTGACCCCAACCAAGAACCAGAGATTGACTTAGCCATTCGTAAAGTCCTTGTTTGGAAAGGGGAAATTACTGGCATCTACGATCGAAAAACCCAACTTAAAATCATGATTCATAGGAATAATGATCTTCCTAATTCTATGCCTGACCGTGATTCATTAAAAGCGGAAATTCTTAACCAAAATTGGATAGTCTACCAAAAAAAGACTAAGAAGGAATTAGCTGTCTTCTATCCAAGAGATTTAATTTGGGAAAAAAATCTTAAAAATTCCAAAGAAAATTCATACACTGCTGTGATTTGGGGTGAACTAGTAGCTAGTGATCAAAAATCGCTAAGTCTTATCATTTCTGGTTCTTACATCGCTAAATACAAAGAAGAAAAAGCATTTATTGAACCTAATGAATATTTTACGAAAAAGAAATCCTCCCTTCCAAAACGCATCATTCATGCCAAAGATAGAAAAGAAATGCTTCTTGTAGACCGAGGAGTTTTTATTTACGGACAGGGGATCGATTCGACTGAGGCAAGTTTTAATGCGGAATTCTTCCAACCTAACCTTGGGAATCTTGTTGAAATTGCTCCCTTTTATATGGATAAGTACGAAGTGACTAATGAAGAATACAAATTGTACCTTAAAGAAACAAATTCTAAACCTCCAGCACATTGGGAAAATGGAAACATTCCCGAAGGTAAAGAATCTCACCCTGTGAATTTTCTTTCATTTAAAGAGGTTCAAGGCTATGCTAAATGGTCAGGAAAAAGAATACCAACTGAAATGGAATGGGAGAAAGCAGCTAGAGGCCCAGGAATTGAAATTTACCAAAATCGCGATGAAACC
Organism: Leptospira sp.; assembly: GCA_002786225.1. GTDB lineage: Bacteria > Spirochaetota > Leptospiria > Leptospirales > Leptospiraceae. The sequence goes on from PEQN01000001.1 coordinate 124,492, forward strand.
TTAAGCTATTACATCCAATCCATAGCTTATCCTTTTGGAAATGAATTTGATGCTAGGCTATGCAATACATTTGAATCAGGCATCAAGTCTACAATTTCAGTGTATGAGCTTCCTACTACATCTGCTAGTCCCTACGGAATGATTGGAATGTGTGGGAATGTTGCAGAATGGACGGATAGCTTTTATAATGCTTATCTAAACCAACCATTTGTTCTGAAAGGATATGGAAAAGTATACAAAGTAATTCGTGGTGGTTCTTACTTAGAAAATTCTTCCAATGCTAAATCTTTCCATAGATCCTATGGTGGAAATCCGAATCTTTCTGAAGATAGAAGAGCTGGTTTTCGATTGGTTACAGATTATAAACAGTAATATTCATTTGGAACTCAGATTATTACATTTAGACTTTTGAATTGCAGAAGGTTTAATTTGATTTGTCAATAAATTTATTGACTAATTCTGGAATTATAATGATTTAACAAAATAGCTATTATGAAAAATGAAAAAGAATTATTAGAAGCGCAAATACTACTAGATCAAATAAATAAAGAGTTAGAGGAATCACCTTGGTCTATTCCTACAGTTACACAAGCGGATATAATTAAAAATCCAGCCTCTCTTTCGCATCTCATTTATCTTTTAACTAATATCTCACTAACTCATAAAGAAGCTCGCATTCTCTTAGATAAAACTTTTGAGATGAGAATTGCGATGTCCAAATGCCTTAACCGTCCTGTAGATTTTCGAGTTTCTTTACTCGATCTTTTGATCAATGAAAAAGATTTTATCCACAATCCAAAAGTAATTGAGATAAAATTGTACCTCGAACAGGAGAGAAAAACAGTAATTGATTACTTAACAGGTTTATACAATAAAAGATATTTTGATGATGCCTTGATCCGTGAATTCAACCAAGCTAAAAGGCATAAGAGAAATCTATCAATACTCCTTATAGACATAGATGATTTCAAAAAAGTCAACGACAACTATGGTCATGGAATGGGAGATGAGGTACTGAAGAATCTTGCAAAAATTATTCAGAAGAATACAAGAAAGGAAGATACAATTTGTCGCACTGGTGGTGAGGAATTTACACTTTTGCTACCCGATACTCCAAGCGAAGGTGCTTTCAAAGTAGGGGAAAAAATTCGTATAGAATTCAATAATGAAAAACTAGGAAGTGATTTTCTTTCCTTTTCGGGGGGAGTTTCTGTCTTTCCTAAAGATTCTGATAAGGCAGAAGAAATTGTATACTTGGCAGACAAGGCTATGTATTATTCTAAGTATTTGGGTAAAAATCAAATTTCCATTATGAATCCAAATATTCGTGAAAAAACAATCCTTTTGTAATATTTCTATTTCAAGATCTATAAAATTCCTCTTGATCTTTTTGTTTTCTAATGAAAACTTAGAAAGATGAAAAGATACCTAACAATTTTACTATTCCTTTTTTCTTTAGTTGGTCTTGCACATTGTTCTGATAAAAGCAAGCCTGGTTACTTTTTCAAACCTGCAACGAATCCAAACACAGACCTTCGTAAATTAGAAATCGATACTATCCGAGTAGGTGATTCCTTAGTGAAAGCAACTGCTGTCTTAGGAAAGCCAACAGAAAAGACTTCGACCCAAGCTGGTACTACAATGATTTGGTGGTTTATTTCTACAGACTACCAAGAAGACTCCTACCAAACACTAAAAGACAAACCAAAAGAAACAGAAGGTTATAAATTTTTGAAATTGGTTTTTGATCCCAAAGGTATCATTACATCCAAGGAATTTGAACTTTAGATCATGACTGAACATAAAGTCGCTATTGTAACGGGTGGCAATCGAGGAATTGGTTTCGAAGTTTGCCGACAACTTGGCAAGCTAGGATACCATGTTATCCTGACATCTCGTAAGAAGAAGCGTGGCAAAGATGCAGCTAAAAAATTAAAAAAAGAAGGCTACTCAGTAAAATTCAAAGAATTGAATATAACCGATCCTGAAAGCATTCGAGCTTTTATAAAATGGGCAAAAAAGAAGTTGGATACTATTGATGTTCTTGTGAATAATGCGGGAGTCTTTTTAGATAATCCAAATGAATCTGCACTTTCAATCAATCAAAAGACTATCAAAAAGACTTTAGATACGAATTTTTATGGAACCTTTCATCTATCCCAAGGAATCATTAATCTTATGATTAATAGTGGTTATGGTAGAGTTGTGAATGTTTCCTCTGGAATGGGTCAATTGTCAAACATGAATGGGGGCTATCTGGGTTACCGAGTTTCCAAAACTGCTGTCAACGCCCTTACTAGAATTCTTGCTGAGGAAGTAAAAGGGCAAAATATTTTAATCAATTCAGTATGCCCTGGTTGGGTTAAGACCCGAATGGGTGGAGAGAATGCAACACGCTCTACTGAAGAAGGTGCAGATACTATAACATGGCTAGCTACCCTTCCCGAAGAAGGTCCTAGTGGTGGATTCTTCCGCGATCGCAAGCCCATAGAGTGGTAATTCATTCATTTTGAAACCAAAAAAAATTTTAATCACAGGTGCTGGCGGATTCATTGGAAGATCCTTAATTCGTAAAGCACTTTCCATAGGTGCAAAAGTCGTAGCCTTGGAGATAGATCCAAGCCGAGCGGAACAAATTCGATCAGAATTTAAAATCGATGTAGTGCTTGGAAGTCTTTTGGATCATAACAATCGCAGCCAAGCACTCAACGGTGTTGATACTGTCATTCATACAGCAGCCATTATGAAAGAGTCTGGCTCTATAGAAGAATTTCGAAGAACAAATGTGGATGCAAGCTACCAACTTGCAGATGAAGCAAGGAAATCTAAGGCAAAAGTTTTTGTTCATTTATCATCTGTTATGGTTTATGGATTTCATTATCCTCCTTATGTAACAGAGACTGGCCCTCTTCGTGGGGAAGAAAATCCATACTGCCAAACAAAAATTGAAGGGGAAGCAGCTCTCATGCCTTTGAATTCACCCAAAAAATTTGGTGTGATCATCATTCGTCCTGGCGATGTTTATGGTCCTGGATCAGAGCCTTGGGTGACTCGACCATTGGAAATAATGGATAAGGGGCTTTTTGCCTTGCCTAGCGGTGGAAAGGGGATAATGAACCTTACCTATGTTGATAATCTAGCAGATGCTATCTTCTTAGCAATAGAGCAAAATGCCTTCGGTGAAATTTTTAATATTACAGATGGTAAGGCTATCACTTGGGCTGAATACTTCCGTGATCTTGCCCAAATTTCTGGAAGACCTCTTCCTAAGTCCTTACCTTATATCCTATCAAAAGGTTTGGTTCATGTTGTAGGATCCTTTTATAAAATCATAGGATCCAAGTCACCAGTTACTGCTGAAGGCGTTGATTTTATCAACCGCCCACATCCTGTTTCCATAGAAAAAGCTCGAAAGGTTTTGGGTTTTACTCCAAAACTTAGCTATGAGCTAGGTATGAAGAAAATTAAGGAATGGCTGGATACAGAAGGTCTGATCCTGCATTCTAAGAATTCAAAAATCAGAAACTAATTTTCATTTTTCTTTCCCTTCTTTAAACTCAAGCACTCTAACAATCCTCAGAATATAAAGTTCTATGCAAAAAGCCTATTTCTAATGGAAATGGTAGAAAAACGTTTAGGAAATCTCATGGAAAGAACATTCATAATGCTAAAACCCGATGCTGTTAAAAACGGTCATATCGGAAATATTCTTGCACATATTCAGAAAGAAGGCTTTAAAATCAAAGGATTGAAAATGCTTACTCTATCCAACCACGATGCAAAACAATTTTATAAAGTACACTCTGCACGTCCTTTTTACAATGATCTTTGCTCTTATATGGCTAGTGGTCCAATTGTAGCAGCTGTCTTAGAAAGAGACAATGCTGTTCTTCATTGGAGAGATGTAATTGGTGCAACTGATCCAAAAGAAGCGAAAGAAGGTACAATTCGTAAATTGTATGCTGAAAGTAAAGAAGCCAATGCTGTTCATGGTTCTGACTCTGTAGACAATGCTGATTTCGAAATTAGCTTTTTCTTCAAGAACTACGAATTAGTTTAATAATTTATTAGACCTTACTTTAGAAATTCACTTGAGTAAGGTCTATGCTAGCAATGGAAGATAAGCGAACCAAATTTTTACAAACATTTCAATTCCTCCAACAAAATTTCAATCAATTTCTAATCTCTGAAATCTTCCCTCTCATTGAATTAAATTCCCATCCTACTCTAGCAAAGGCTATGATTTATAGTCTTAAAGCAGGTGGCAAAAGAATCCGCCCTATTCTAACAATATCCTCCTATCATTCAGGAAAACCATTTAACATAGATTCCATTAACAAAAGTATTCTATTGCTTGCATGCGCAACTGAAATGATACATACCTATTCATTGATTCATGATGATCTTCCTTCTATGGATGATGATGATTTGCGTAGGGGCATCCCAACTTTGCATAAACAATTTTCAGAAAGCACAGCGATACTTGCTGGGGATGCTTTGAATTCATTTGGTTTCTATCTATGTTCCTTAGTGGAATCGGATTCCAATGACAGAAATCTGATTTCAGACCTAATCAAAATTCTACACAAAGGTGCTGGAATGTCTGGCATGGTTTCTGGTCAAATGGAAGATCTTGAGATGGAGGGAAATGATGGATTTCTCAGAAAACTAAGTTTAAATATGAAAGAAGAAATCCTATTCCGCATTCACAAACGAAAAACAGGGGAACTTATTTTAGCATCTCTGTTATTAGGAAATAGACTAAGAGCAGACCACGTCAATCGATTGGAAGAAATTGAGACTTATGGTAAGAAAATTGGTCTTCTTTTTCAGCTAACAGATGATATACTAGATACTGAAGGTTCGAGTCAAGAACTTGGGAAGACACCTGGCAAAGATTTGGAAAGTGGTAAACTTACTTATATCTCGCTTTATGGTTTGGATGAATCTAAAAAGAAAAGAGATCTTTTGATTGAAGAACTCATCCAAATTGGACAGAAATTAGAATCGGAGGAAGAGTTTTTCTTTAAGAATCTCCCCGTTTACATTGGCTCAAGAAAAAATTAGATTAGATGATCTTCTTGTTGAAAGAGGATTAGCAGAATCACAAACTTTTGCACAATCTCTCATCCTCTCAGGTTCAGTCCTTGTAGATGACCAAGTACAAACTAAATCGGGATTCTTATTCTCTCGCCGAGTAACAATTCGTATCAAAGAAAAAATCAAAAACTATGTTTCAAGAGCCGCATACAAACTTTTAGGAGCCTTAGAAAGATTTCCAGAATTTCCTATCTTCTCTCAGTACTGCATAGATTTGGGTGCCTCAACAGGAGGCTTCACTCAGGTCTTGCTTGAGAAAGGTGCTTCCAAAGTTTTGGCTGTTGATGTAGGTTATGGACAATTAGAAGAAAGGATACGTCAGAATCAGCGAGTAGAGATTCTGGATAGATTTCATTTCAAGAATTTGCAATGGGAAAATATTCACCAGGATGGAGATTCTATTTCAATTACAGCAGATCTTAGTTTCATTTCTATGGAAAATGTTTTTCTGAAACTACAAGAGTTACACAATGCGAAGAACCAAATTAAGATCCATGCCTTGCTTATGGTTAAACCACAATTCGAATTAGGTGGAGAATACTTGGATAAAGGAATTGTAAGAGATAAAAAAAATTCTATAAGAATACTTCTTAAATTGATTCGCCAAGCAAGAAAGCAGTATAAAGCTAAATTTTATGGAATATCAAGGTCTAATATTCTAGGAACTGAAGGCAATCAGGAATACTTTATTTATCTTTCTTGGGGTTTGTAAGGAACCAAAATTTCTAGACAGGTTCCAGCATCTCCATTGAGCATAGAGTCTGCTTGAATGATTTGCGCCATGCATTTAATCAAGTATAAACCTAAAGAATTAGGATTCTCCATGATTTCTTCTGTCAATTGAGAACTTGCGATGTTATTGAAACCTAAACCATTATCTTTAATCTGTAGACAGAAGTGTTCCCGATTAGGTTTGATTGAAAGTTTAACAGAGATACTTGAATTTACATGATCTGGTGTGAATGCATATTTGATTGCATTCGATACTGCTTCGAAAATGATTATGCCTAGTGGTATTGCAACTTTTTCATCCAAATCAATCGAATGAATGTCTATTTGAATATTAATTTGGTATTCAACATTCTTTTTGAATTTATCCCATGTATAATAAATTAATCTAGAAAAGTATTCCTTGGAATCAACCTTATGCAAGCCATTAGAATCTTCTTTGGCTAAGCTATAAAATAAATTAATTCCATGAAATCTTACAAGATCATTTAAAAATTCAACCTTATCACTTATGCTTTCAAACTGTTCGGGATGGTCCCTCATCCAATCTGAAACTGGATGGTAGTAATTTTGGTTGAGGAGGTAATTGTTTTTTTTGCAATATCTATCGGTAAATATTCTATCCAAGGCCTTGGATACTGCTACTTCAAGTTCATTAGAGAAAAATGGTTTGGATACGAAACCATAACACCAAGTTTGATCAGCACGCATTCTGGTATTGGAATCTATATTTCCTGTAACTATGACGATGGGAATTTGAAAACGATTCCACAGAGTTTGTGCAGTCTCTAGACCATCCAAGCCACCCTCTAATTGTATATCCATGACAACTAAATCAGGAGCCTTCTCTGTAGAAATTTGGAAAGCTTCATCACCTGATGGAACTACCATAATTACGTGATAACCTATGTGCTCTAACCTTCTACGAATATTCATTCCTATGAAGGCTTCATCCTCAACGACAAGGATGTTAATCATTCCCATGACCTGATTTTAGCTTAGCTAGTTTGGGTTAAAGATATTTTGTTTGGAATGATTTTTTTTTTGATTTGACTAGAAACTATTTTCTTTTTTATTTTGAACAAATGGCTGATAAAACAAGCAAACAACCTGAAAACATTCCTGGCAAATTCTATGTAGATCAAAACTGTGTTCCCTGCAACGACTGTATCCATGAAGCACCAAATCTTTTAAAATACAATGCAGATGAAAGTCATGTCTACTTTTTTAAACAACCAAGCACACCAGATGAAATAAAAGCAGCAAGAAATGCTATCTCTGTCTGCCCAGTCGAAGCGATTGGAGAAGATGGAGAATAAAAAATTATATTAATTTTAAGAATTTCTGAATCTCGATAGATATTGTTTCTGCTTTTTCCATATGGATAGCGTGTCTCGCATGTTGAATCACAATTAACTTTGATTTGTTAATCCAAGAATTCAATTTCTTCATCATAGAGACTGTTGTTAATTCATCTTCTTCGCCTACTAGAATAATTGTCGGAATATCAATCTGCTTTGCCTTGGCTCCGAAGAAAATCTCTTTTTCTCTTAGGATAGTATTTTCCGCCAAGAAATGGTTTTTAGGTACATTCCAAGCTGAAACCAAAATTCGTTTTAAAAACCAAGATGGTTCAGGGACTTCCGCATAATACAAATGATGCAGTAATTGAATGATATCTTTTTCATTTTCAGGAAAGAGTATTTTCTTCATTTCATCACGATTAGGATGAGGGATACATCCACTGCCGAGTAAAACAAGTCCATTGATTTTAAATAAGTTCTTCGATAGGACTGGTTCATTTTGTTCTATTTTGTTCTGTATTGCTATCTTCTGCGAAATGAGTCCGCCCATACTATGACCAATGAGAATTAAATTCGAATATGATAATTTGCGAATAGCCTCATACAAAATTTTAGCTATAACATCAATTTGATATAAATATGAAATTAAAGGAAGTTTACTTCTGCCATAACCTGGTAAATCAGGAATAACAATTCTTCCTTTATAATCTAAATGCTTAACTAATTTTCGGAATCCATAACATCCATCTAAAAATCCATGAATGAAAACTAAGGTTGGTAGACTTGTATCACCTGATCTTTCTAAGAAATAAACCGAATGTCCACCAAGGTTAATATTTCTATCATAGAATCCTAATTCTTTCTTTAAATATTGAATACGACTGAATTCGAAATAAGAGAAAAAATATCTAAATATGAATTGCATTGATCTTGATTTCCCCAATATTGATGTAGAAACTATGGATCTCGATGAATTAGATTTCTTAAAAGAAACTACCCTCCCAATGAATGAAGGAGTTATTATACTTGATCCTGATCTCTTTACCATTCTTCATATCAATCCAAAAATGGAAAGAATTCTTGGTTATAAATCATCAGAATTATTTGGCAAGGAATTCAATTCTTTATTAGGTGAATCCAAAAAAATCTATAAAATATTCGAAATTTTAGGGACAACAGAAAGTAATAAACAAATTGTTCTTTGGCAACTTATTAGTAAATCTAAAGAAGCTATAGAAATAGATTTCACTTTTCAGTTTATTAATGGAAGAAAGGGAGGAAGTGATTTTTTAATTTTTTACATTCAAGATAAAACTGAAATATCAAATCTTCAGATTAAAATAAATTTCACTCAAAACTTACTTCGTGCCATTCGAGAAATTAAACTTTCAATTTTTCTAAATAAGTCGAAAGAAGATATTTTATATACAGCCTGTCAATCTCTTCAAAAGGCGAGAGGTTTTGATTTAGTTTGGGGGATTTTTAATAAATCTGATAGTAATTATTCTTTTGAATTTTCAGCAAAATCCAATTCGATAGGGAATAAATTTAATAGTATTAAAAGATTCTTTATAGAAAACCAGAATGAAACTCCCATTTCTAAAGTTCTTAAAAATCCTTTGAACTTTCTATATTTCTACTCTAATCAAAAAGATGCGAACTTCAAAGAGTGGTATGATACTATATTAGATGGCTATTATATGGATGCACTCTGTTTTCAAATTTCCTGGAATAATAAAGTCTATGGTGCAATTGAAGTTATAAATTTTTCTAAATTTCCTATTACCGAAGATGATATAAATACATTACAAGAATTAGGTGCAGATATCGGATTTGCATTTTACAATCAAGAAAATGAAGAAACCAAAGCTATCGCTCTTAAGCAAATTGAATACCAAGGAATTTTATTAGATAATATTGAGGTTCCTATTCTTGCCCTAGATAAGAATGCAATGATCAATTATGCTAATCAATCGGCAGAGAGAGTTCTGAAATATACTTTCGCTGAGATGAAAAAATCCAAGGCTAATAATCTTCTTGGACAATCTGAATCCTTTTTAGAATATCTTAGAAGACGAAGTAATACAAAAGAAATTCTAGTTTCAAATAATCGAACCTCAAGCTTTGATGCAATGTTGCATTCATCCCCCATCATTGGAGATTTTGGTGAATTCATGGGCATAATGCTTGTTCTATTCGATATTACTGAACAAAAACAACAAGAAAATCGAATCAGGGAATCTGAAGCTAAACTTCGAAATATATTCACTGGAATGAACAATGGAATTGTAATTGTTGATAAGTATGGAAATATAAAGGATGTAGCCCCCGTCTTAAAATTTTATTTATTTCAATATTTGAATTTGGAAGATAACCAAAAGCTATTTTATTTTTTACCCAATGATGTTGCAGAATCTTTTTATAGTACAATTTTGAACAGTCTTCAAACTATGAAAGTTGAAACTGCTGAGTTTAAGTACAATCTTATGGAAAATGAAACATATTTTTCCGTGCGTTTTATTCCCATGAAGAAATACAATCAATATGAAGAAGCAGTAATGTGTATTTTCACAGACATTACGAATACCAAAAATTTAAATCACCAATTGGTTGAATCAGCTAAATTTGCAAGTATAGGAGAACTAGCTGCTGGAATAGCTCACGAAATCAACAATCCATTGCAATCTGCACTTTTGTATCTTGAAGATCTCATAGAAAATGATGAATCAGATATAAATGAACGCACAAAAATTCTAAAAAAAATTGAATTAGCAAATAAGCGTATTCGAAACTTAATAAAAAGCCTTCTTGACCTAGGACGAACCGAAATTGCCGAAAAAGAACTCAGTAAAATTGATTGGATTATAACGAGAGCTATCGAGCTTGTAGAAGCCAATGCGAAAAAGAAATCCATTCAAATTGAATTCTTCATTAAGTCTAAAGATACTTCCGCCAAAGTAAGATGGCAAGAAATTGAACAAGTCATTATCAATTGTTTAATGAACTCTATCAATGCCCTTTCTGAAGCAGAATCGACAAATAAAGTTCCTAAAATACAAATTGTAGTTGATCGAGAGGATTCTTTAGAGCAAAATTGGATTAATATAATAATACAAGATAATGGCCCTGGTATAAAAGAAAGTGATATTAACAAAGTATTTATGCCAATGTTTACAACACGAAGGGAAAACCAAGGAACAGGCTTGGGGCTTTTTATATCCAAAAAAATTATTACGGACCACGGTGGAGATATTGAATTCAATCCTAATTATACAAATGGAACGCAATTAAGGATTAAACTTCCAATCTGAATTCAATGAAATATATGAAGAATAAAATTTTAGTTATAGATGATGAAGAACCTATCAGAGATGCTTTGCAAAGAGTACTAAGCCGAGAAGGTTATGAGGTCTACCTAGCAGAAAGCGGAAAAAAGGGGATAGAACTTTTACAAAAAGAAGTTAATATAGAAGTAATAATTTCTGATATATTAATGAAGGATTTATCTGGAATTGAGTTAATCCAATGGGCGACAAATCAAAATATTGAAACTCCTATTATCTTAATAACAGGAAATCCAAGTCTAGATTCAGCAGGGGAAGCAATTCGGTATAATGCCTTTGATTATATCGCTAAGCCTGTTGAAAGAAATAGAATCCTTGAGGTAATCAAGAAAGCCATCAATCAATCTAAGCTAATTGAAGAGAGAAAAAATAATTTAATTAATTCTAAGAAGAAAGAATATGAACTCATTCGTAAGAACTGGGATTTAAACAAACAAAATGATGCGATTCTAAGTGCTACAACAGATTGTGTAATTACTATCAATTCAAATTGTATTATCATCTCTGCAAATAATGCAATGTATTCAACTTTTGAATTTAATGACTTTGAATTAATTGGAAAATCAGTTACTAAATTATTTCCAAAAAATAAAATTAAATTTTATACAAGAATATTAAAAAGTTATATTTCAGGGAAAATCAAAACGAACAGATCCAAAATTGCAGATGTCACATTGGCAAACGCAAAAGGAGATTATTTGGATTGTGATCTCTCCTATTGTACATATAAAATTGATGAGCAAGTATTCCACACAGGAATTATAAGAGATATCACATACAAAAAAAGATTAATACAAAAGTTAATTGAATCCGAACGAAGAGCATTTCTTACCACAATAGCTGCTAGCATAGGCCATGAAATAAACAATTCGTTAACTGCAATTATGGGTTTTGTAGATTTAGCAATGCAGCCTACATCTAATGCTTCAATTAAAGATAAGGCTATTCATGTAACAATGACTCAAGTTCAAAAATTAAAAAATTTAACAGCTAATTTACTTACTTTAGGTAAACAAAAAAATAGCGAAGAAGATTTCTCTAAGAAATCTATAACAAATTTGAATCTTTGTATGGAAAATATTTTAGATATTTTTCAAAAAAGTATGCGATTAAAAAATTGTATTTTAACTATTGATAAATTCGAAAATGACTTACTGGCTTTTGGAGATAATGATAAGATAGGATTAGCACTTTCGAATATTTTATTGAATGCAGCTGATGCCACAGACAATAAGGGTAACATTTTAATAAAAACATATATCTCTGGTAATGACCCAATCATTGAGATACAAGATGATGGAAATGGAATGGATGAAGAAACAATTCAGAATTTATATGAGCCATATTTCACTACAAAAGGGCTTGGTAAAGGTACTGGACTAGGAATGTTTGTCGTGAAAGAAATTGCAGATCTATATCATATCAACATTAAGGTTGAATCTAAAAAAAATATAGGAACCAAATTTATTTTAACTTTTTCACCTGCTAAAATTTCATGAACCAAATGATGAATTTTTTTGAAGATGATTTTGATATGCTTGCTTTGCAAGAAGAGGCATCAACCAGAAGATATTTTAAAGCAAAAATTAAAAATGCCAGCTCAGACAAATATGAAAATATATTTAAAGAAGCTTTTGTAGTTTGTAAAGATACCAAAATCAATTTTGAATTTATTGAACTTTCTGAATATTTGATTCAAAATAATATCCCTGTTCCAAAAATCTATGGATTTGACAAACATCTCTCTTACATTTACCAAGAATATCTTGGTAGTTTGGATATTTACTCTTGTTCTGAAGAAAGCTATCTACCATATGTTTATAAATCTATAGATCTCTTAATTCAACTTCAAAGTTTAAATCCACCAAAAATAGTTTCTGAGAGATTTTTTGACTTTGAAAAGTTAAATTTCGAAGTTCAGTTGACTTTATCATCTTTACAAAAAATGCAATTAAACTTGGATATAGAATTTTTTATTCCAGGAGAATTTGAAATTTTTCTGGAAGAAACTTGTAAGCATCTGGAAAAACAAGAGCCTAGAGTTTTTACTCATCGAGATTTTCACTCTAGAAATATTATGATCCACGATAATAAATTGTATCTTATTGATTTTCAAGATGCACGTATGGGATTACCAGTATATGATTTATCTAGCATATTGTATGATGCATATAAACCTCTATCCTTATCTGAAAGAAAGTCTTTGCTAGAATATTATAGAGAAAAAGCTCATATGCCCAAAAAAGGATTTTATGATACTTACTATTTACAAGCTCTCCAAAGATCTTTTAAGGCTTTGGGAACTTATATCATTCAGATTAACGAAAAACAAAACATGAAGTTTCTTCCTAGCTTTTATGCTTGCTTGGATAATTTAGAAGAAATATCACAACTTGGACAATTACCTGATAGTGTTTATCTCTTTGTTGTTGATCTTAGAAATAAGATACAAAATGTACCAAAATTTCAACTAACTTCTTAATTTTACATTATGCATGGATTTATTTTAGCAGCAGGATTTGGCAAGAGAATGGGTGCTTATACAGATAATTGCCCCAAGCCATTGCTAGAAATAGATGGAATCAAACTTTTAGATTACAGTTTATATTTATTAGAAAAATGGAAGATTGAAAAGAAAATAATAAATACTCATTATCTATCTGAGAGAATAGAAGAATATTTTTCTAACTTCACTCTAGTCGAAATTCAAATATCTAGAGAAAAAGAAATTCTTGGAACGGGAGGCGGAATTTATACAGCTCTACAAAAGTTTTGGTCAGACCTCGGATTATTAGAAAAATTTCTAGTAATTAATCCCGATACTATTTTATTTCCTTTGGATGAATTTCATCCAGATTTTCCGATTTTATTCCCTGACTCTCTAAGTCATTTGTATTTAAAACCAATCGAAGATGGCAAAAGCTATACAACTTTGTTTTTGAAAGAAGGAAGAGTTTTTTTTCATAATGTTGAATCATCAATCCCTTGTTACTATATAGGTTTATCTTTGTTTAAATTGAAAGCTTTTACGAACAGAAACTACCAAGCTAATATGAATTTTGAATTAGGTTCTTTGTGGCGCCAACTTTCCGATGAAGGACTATTGACTGGAGAATTCTATAATGGTGATGCAATTGACATAGGCGAAAAAGAATTCTATGAAAAGCTAAAAGAACAAACCGATTTCTTTAGAGGAAGGAAATCGGATATATTCTCTAAATTGAATAGTTTGAAAAAAATAATAAATAACTCTTAAAATATAACATCGAGTTATTTTGAAATTTTACTTACAAAGAATTTAATTTACTTTCAATCTCACTCTTTTTCTGTTCATAACCTTTTTTACCAAGTAAAGCGAACATATTGTTCTTATAATCTTCAACTCCAGGTTGATCAAAAGGATTTATATTTAGCATATAGCCAGAAATTCCGCATGCAAATTCAAAAAAGTAAATCAATTGACCCAAATTAAATTCATCCAATTTGGGAATCACCAGCTCTAAACAGGGAACTTCTCCATCTGAATGAGCAACCAAGGTCCCTAAAATTGCTTTACTGCTAACCCAGGACAGCTCCTTGCCTTTTAAATAGTTTAAACCATCCAGATCCCCTGCTCTCTCTCCTAGAACTATATCATGATGGGGCTTATCAAAGCTAACAACTGTTTCAAAAAGTATCCTTTCTCCATCTTGGATGTATTGGCCCATTGAATGTAAATCAGTTGTTAGATCAACACTCGCAGGGAAAATTCCTTTATGACCTTTACCTTCACTTTCACCATAAAGTTGTTTCCACCATTCAGAGAAAAAATGAAACGATGGATTGTAATTAACAAGTATTTCAACATTCTTTCCTAATTGATAAATCGAATTTCTATAGCTTGCATATTTCATCGCAAGATTCTTCATTGAATCTTTTTCAGAAATTAATTGCTTACGCATAGTCCTAGCACCTTCAACTATTTTCGCAATGTCAAGACCAGCAACTGCTATAGGCAATAATCCAACTGGAGTAAGAACGGAGTAACGACCACCCACATCATCCGGAATTACAAATGTTTCAAAGCCATATTCATCAGAAAATTTTTTCAAAGCTCCTTTGGAAGAGTCTGTTGTTGCAAAAACTCTTTGTTTGGTGCCATTTTTACCATATTTTTTTTCTAATAAATCGATTAACAAGCGGAAGGCTATAGCTGGTTCCGTTGTTGTTCCAGATTTTGAAATAACATTCACAGAAAATTCTTTGTCTTCTAAAAATTTAAGTAAACGATTGTGGTAATCTGCATCCAATTGATGGCCTGCATAAATTATTTTAATATTATTTTCATCATAAGAATCAAAAGGATTCTGTATTGCCTCAATAACAGCCCTTGCTCCTAAATACGAACCGCCGATACCAATTACCACAAGATATTTGGAATTCTTTCGAATGATGGAAGCGATTTCAAGGTATCTTTTGATTTCACTATCTTCCATAGAATCTGGTAAGTCTATCCAACCTAAGTATTCACTTCCTGCTCCTTTTTTAGAAAGTAAAAGTTCATAAGCAGTTTGAGAAGCTTTTAAATTTTGGTTTAACAATTCAGGATTTAGGAAGCGATCAGCGAAACGAGTGTTTAAACTTATGTTCATCTTCCAAATGAAAAACCGTATATAAAGAAATTCAATTAAAATTCTTTATTTTCTTCTTTTCAAATTATTACGATTTAGTTTAATTTAAGAACGTGGAACTAGAATTTTATCAACAATTTGGAAATCCAGAAAGCCCTGGTCGTAAGTTTTCAGCACCAGCTCGAATTAATATTATTGGTGAACATGTAGATTACTTAGGTGGTATTGTTCTGCCTGCAGCAATTGATTTTTCTATAGACATCGTAATTCGTCCCAACTCATCTCATGTCTACAGGTTCTACTCTGAAAATTTCAAATCTTTCATCACAGTTTCAGAAATTAAAAAAGCAGAAAAGCACACTTGGGTAAATTATATCCTAGGTGTAATTGATCAATTGCAGAAACGAAATCTAACCGTTCCTGGATTCGATCTTTCTATGAATGGAAATATTCCCCAAGGAGCTGGTCTATCTTCTTCAGCAGCCTTAGAAGTTGTGGTTGGTTTTGCTCTTTCCACTCTTTATAATTTTAATTTAAGTAGAACGGAAATAGCCTTGATTGGACAAGCTGCTGAGAATGAATTCGTTGGAACTAAATGTGGAATCATGGATCAATTTATTATTTCTCAAGGAAAAAAGAACAATTGCATCTCCTTGAATACCAACTCTCTAGAATTCTCTTACCACCAATTTGATTTACAAGATAAAGAGTTTTATTTGATCCAATCGAATGTCAAACACTCTCTTAAAGATTCAGCATACAATACAAGAAGAGAAGAATGTGAATCTGCACTTAGAAAGATTCAAGAGATAAATCCAAATCTTGATAATCTATATGACTTAGAGGAAACCTTTGATCTATCAAAGGTTTCACTTAGCTTAGAAGAAAGGAAAAGAGTACAACATGTCTTATCTGAAAAGAATCGAACTAAGAATACAATCGCTGGACTGCTATCGCAAAATTTTGATCTCGTAGGCAAATCCTTATATGAATGCCATTGGTCCTTATCAAAAAATTTTGAAGTTTCTTGTCCAGAAACAGATTTTATTGTAGAAACGCTACAAAAGGAATCTATACTAGGAGCAAGAATGATAGGAGGAGGCTTTGGAGGTTGTGTTTTGGTTTTAGACAACAAAAATTCCAATAAGAGTTATCAGTCCATGCTTCAAGATTCCTATAAAAATTTATTTCATAAAGAATTATCTTTCTATCATTTTTCTATTTGCGACGGCGTTCACGAGATAGGGGTTCAATCTTGAAATCTATAGTCGAATTAGATGCGGGAGATATGCAAATCCTAAGAGTCCTGCATACAGCTCCTGGTCTTAAAGAAGAAGAAGCCATCATTATCAAAATTACAGGTGAAATCAATTTATATAGCTCTCAGCACATTAAAGAATTTATAGAAAATCTACTCAAAGAAGGAAAAAATATTTTCTTTATAGAACTCAGCGAAGTGAGTTATATAGATTCCTCAGGTCTTGGAGTATTTTTGGGTATTCATTCTAAAATTTATAAATCAGGTGGAGGCATTCATCTTTGCTCCCCTTCTACCAAAGTAAATTATGTTTTAGAACTTACCAAACTCAGAGGTTTGCTAAATGTTTTCTCTTCTTTGGAAGATGCATTTGAAGCGGTAGCAAAGAAATAAAATAGATCCCATCTAGTTTGATGCGAGTAAGCATAGAATAGATTCAAGATAAACATTAAAATTTCCATTCCACGAATTCGAATGGAAACTTAGGATTTCAAATTTAAATTAAAGTTGTGCTGCAAGTCTAGTCCCTTGGTCAATTGCACGCTTAGCATCCAACTCAGCCGCTAAATCTGCACCACCAACCAAGTGAACAGAAACTCCTGCAGATTTTAAATCATCAAGAAGTTCTCTTCTTGGATCTTGCCCTGCGCAAATCACGATAGTGTCTGCTTCGATTTTCTTCTCTTTACCTTTTACTTCAATCGTAATTCCAGTTGAATCGATTGATTTGTAATTAACGCCCGCTATTTGATCAACCTTGCGATCGGCAAGTGTTGCCTTGTGTATCCAGCCAGTAGTCTTCCCTAGATTCGCACCAAATTTATTCGTAGATCGCTTTAACATAGTTATATTTCGATCTGATTTTTCTTCTGACTTTATGCCAAGCCCACCATTGATTGAAATCGATTTGTCGATTCCCCATTCTTTCAAATAAGCATCTGTAGTAAATGGATGACCTGGATCAGAAAGATAAACACTTACATCATATCCAATCCCACCCGCGCCTATCACAGCTACATTTTTGCCAGCGGGTTGTTTATTCAGAATCAAATCCACATAACTTATAACATTGGAATTTTCGATTCCTGGAATAGAAGGCATTCTAGGTATTACTCCTGTTGCAAGGATGACCTCATCAAATTTTTCAGCAATGATTTCATTGGAAGTAACTTTTTTGTTTAGTACAACTCGTACGCCATATTTCTCTAGCATCTTACCGAAGTATCGAATTGTTTCATTGAACTCTTCTTTGCCTGGAATTTGTTTTGCTATGTTCAATTGACCACCGAGTCTATCCATAGCCTCGTAGAGAGTTACGTCATGTCCACGTTCTGCGGCTGTTTTTGCAGAACTCATACCACCAGGTCCTGCTCCAATCACAGCAACTTTTTTCTTTTTGGAAGCTGGAGTAATAATCAGATCTGTCTCAAAACAAGCTCTTGGATTCACAAGACAGCTAGCTGTCTTTCCTTCAAAAATATGATCCAAACAGGCTTGGTTGCAAGCTATGCAAGTATTGATTTCATCTGCTTTATTCTCTGCTGCTTTATTTACAAAATCAGGATCAGCTAAAAATGGTCTAGCCATAGACACCATGTCTGCATCCCCTCTGCTGAGAACCTCTTCGGCAGTACTTGGATTGTTGATTCTATTGGATGTTACTAAAGGAATATTCACATGACCTTTCACTTTTGCTGTGACCCATGTGAAAGCAGCTCTTGGAACCATCATTCCAATAGTTGGAATTCTCGCTTCATGCCAACCAATACCAGAGTTGATGATGCTTGCACCTGCTTTTTCAACTTCTTTAGCTAAGGCAATAACCTCATCAATATTTCCTCCACCTTCCACTAAATCTAACATTGACAGACGA
This sequence comes from Leptospira sp., assembly GCA_002786225.1. GTDB lineage: Bacteria > Spirochaetota > Leptospiria > Leptospirales > Leptospiraceae. The sequence continues at coordinate 142,710 of PEQN01000001.1, forward strand.
TAAATGATTATAAAATTGGTTCCAACTTTCTTTCTAGTTGCTCGAATGATTTCTAAAGCAAATCGAATACGGTTTTCAAAGCTTCCACCCCATTCATCATCTCTATCATTAGTTCTACTCGCTATAAACTGATTGATGAGATAACCTTCCGATCCCATAATTTCAACTCCATCGTAACCTGCCTCTTGCGCATAACCTGCACAGTCTGCGAAGTCTTGGATAGTCTGAAGAACTTCTTCATGGGTAAGTTTATGAGGTTTATAAAAATTAATTGGAGCACGCATCTCAGAGGCACCAACTGCCTTATCATGGTAGGCATAACGACCCGTATGTAAAATTTGCATGCAAATTTTGCCACCATGTTTATGAACTGCATCTGTTATAATTTTGTGGTGCTTAGCTGTCTCGGAAGAATCCATCACAGATCCACCCTTAGCAACACGTCCTGCTTCATTGGGTGCAATTCCACCAGTTACTATGAGACCAACACCACCCTTAGATCTTTCTTCGTAAAAAGCCGCCATGCGTTTGTAGCCATTCGGTGCTTCTTCTAAACCTGTATGCATGGAACCCATAAGAGTTCTATTTCGGAGGGTAGTAAAGCCTAGATCAAGAGGAGCGAGAAGTTTTGGATATTGATTCATATTGTACCTTTAGAAATATGTTGGGAATAACGTTTTTAGTTTTTTCACTTGTTCAGGATTTCTCTTCTCTGGAGAAGTGATTATGGAAAATTTTGTGGAACCTATTAAACTAAGATCATCCCCATTGCCAAGAGAAGGAATTAAGGCAGAAAGAAGTTTCTTTGCATTTTCAGCATTTTTAGTTAAATTAGCTATGACCATTTCTACAGTCACATGCTCTTCATCTTCCTTCCAACAATCATAATCCGTGGACATACATACCATCTGGTAGGCTATCTCTGCTTCACGAGCTAGTTTTGATTCAGGAAGCACGGACATATTAATTATATCTGCCCCCCAGGCTCTGTACATATGGGATTCTGCTCGAGTGGAGAACAAGGGACCTTCCATACAAACAAGCGTTTTATTAGTATGAAGCTTCATTCCTATTTTACTTGCAGTTTCTGTAATTCTTGTTGCAAGACTCTGTGAAAATGGATCTGCAAAAGGTGCATGGGCAACAATTCCATTTTCGAAAAAAGTAGAAGGTCGTGCTTTTGTGCGATCTATAATTTGAGAAGGTAATACGAAGTCTAAGGGAGCAATTTCTTGTCTCAAGGATCCTACAGATGAAAAAGAAACAATTTCTTCAACTCCTAAGTTCTTAAGTGCAGCAATATTTGCTTGCGCTGGAATCTCCGATGGGGAAAGAAAGTGGCCCTTGCCATGTCTTGGTAGGAAGGCGATTAATTTATCTTTGTATTTGCCTATGGTTATTGTATCTGAGGGCTTACCCCAAGCAGTATCTGGTTGAACTTCTTCTATAATTTCCATTCCATCTAGGGAGTACAATCCTGTTCCACCAATAATTCCGATCTTTACTTTCTCTTGCATAGGGACAAATTAGAGTATGCTTTTTGGATTGCATTCGTTTTTTTCATCTATGGTATGGAGTATGGGAGTTAAATATATGACTAATTCAAAAATCATACCCGGAGTCTTAATTCTTCTACTCTTAGTTGTAGAATCAAGTTTCTCGTATGAAACAAGTTCCTCCGATAAAAATAAATCTGTATCAGTTACTATCTACAACGGAGGCATGGGTCTCGTTAGAGAAGTTAGATCTGTAAAACTTAACAAAGGAAGAACAACTCTTAGATATGAAGATGTAGCTTCTTCTATTTTACCTCAAACGGTTCGAGTAAAGCCAACTGATTCTATTCCAGGCTTTTCTATCTTTGAGCAAAATTATGAGTTCGATCTTATTTCAGAACAAAGACTTCTTGAAAAGTATGTTGGTAGAGAAGTGACTTTGTACAAAATGAACCCTACTTCTGGCGAAGAAACGGCTATTAAAGCAAAATTAATTGCTTATAACAATGGTCCAGTTTATCAAATAGGGAAAGAAATTTCACTTGGTTTTCCAGGTAGAGTAGTTGTTTCTTCGATTCCGGAAAATCTCTATGCAAAACCAACTTTGGTTTGGGAACTAAATTCAGATACTGATACCGATTCGAATTTAGAAGTTACCTACCAAACTGGTGGAATGAATTGGTCGGCTGATTACAACTTAAATCTAAATGATAAAGAGAATTCGGCATCATTGCAATCTTGGGTAACTCTAAGTAACTCCAGTGGCACAGCTTTCGACAAAGCAACCTTACAACTAGTAGCTGGTAAAGTACAATTAGTAACTAACCAACCTGTTTATGCAATGAAGGATTCAAGCAAACGATCTGTACGTTCTATGGAAAGTGCTGCTCCACCTGAATTCAACCAGGAGAATCTTGCTGATTATTATCTCTATACTTTAGATCAACCAACTACTATAGGTTCTAATCAAACGAAACAAGTCCAACTTTTTATGAAAGATGGAATCAATGTTGAGAAGAAATATATTTTTGAAAATCTACCTATGTATGCAGGTAATGAGAAAAATTTCAACAATGCAACTGTTCGTTATGATATTTTGAACACAAAGAAAAACACCTTAGGAATACCCTTACCTATGGGAACCTTTAGAATATTCAAAGCTGACTCTAAAGGTAGACAACAATTGCTCGGTGAGGATTCTATAGATCATACCCCAAATGAAGAATGGATTAAGGTTAGTACAGGAAAAGCTTTCGATGTAGTTGCAAATGGCAAACAAATTTCTTATGAAGCATTCAAGCTTTCAAATGGTTACACAGCGACTTATGAAGTTGAACTTCGTAATCGTAAGAAAGAAGAGATCATCGTTCGACTTTATGCGAATACATACGGAGAGTGGAAGATAACGGACAACTCGCACAAATTTGAAAAGGAATCCTTATATAAGGTATTTTTTGATGTAAAGCTTCCTGCTGGCAAAGTTGAGAAAGTTCGCTATACGGTTGAAAATAAATATTAAGCATTATACTTTCATAAGATAGCTTCCTCTGAAGTATTCATGTAAAATTCTCTGCAATCTAGTGAAAAAACTAGATTGCTGTGGATTGAATTTATTTTCGGTAAGTGAAAGCTAAACAAAGCCAAGCAGCTATCAGACTAAGACCACCAATGGGTGTGATGGCACCTAGAATTCGAATTTCCGTTATCGCAAGCAGATATAGACTTCCTGAAAAAACAAGAATTCCAAAACTTACGAGCCAAGCGGAAGTATTCAATAGTTTCAATTTGCTTTTCTCTAAACTTTCGTTGCTCAGTAGATGAGCTATGAAAAGAAGAAGGAAGCTGTGATAAAAATGGTATTTGCTTGCTGTTTCGAAAACTTTTACCATATCAACAGAAAGAATTCCTCGCAAAGCATGGGAACCAAATGCACCCAATACAACAGCCAAGGCTCCCAAAATTGCTGCGACCATAGTCCAACGAAATCTCATAATTTCCTAGTTGACAGCTACCATTCTTTGCGTCCAGCATTAAGGTATGAAAATAGAAGATCCTTCCCGCACCAAATTTGTTCGAGTTTGGAAGCAGTTAGATGTAAATGAAGTGAAGAAGCACATACTATATGTAGACGATCTTTATGGAACTTGCGGTAATTGCAAAAGGTTAGGACTCAATTATTTAAAGGATAAAACTTGTCCTGAATGCAATACTACTTTCAAATATATGGCTACCAATTCGAAAAATCCAGCTGATGTTGCAAAGCTTCTTAATCGTATTGAAAAAGAAAACATTCAATTGATTATGATTGATAGAGAAGATTTTGAGAGATCCAATGCTTCAGATGCAGCAAAGAATCTTTTCAAAAACTAAAGGAATACTGAAGTTCGACCAAACGATTGTGAGCTGTTGTATCTTGCACTGAACCGAACACTCTGTACAATCTTGTTACTGCTAAGGCACCAATTAAGGTTCCAGCATCAGGTCCCTTAATCAACTCAGGTGGTCCTTGTCTATTTAAGAGATTATCCCATAGACTTTTGCGAGGAGCTTTATCTGATACGTAAGCGTAGGCTCCACCAACAAGTACGAGATCAGTAAGTAGATATGCGGTTGCAGCCCAAAAGGAATCTCTAAAATTATAAAGTGGTGAACTAGAAGAATTATAAATAACACTCATAGAAGGCTGTATTAAATTCAAACCTTGAGAGAGGATATGGCTTTTCTTTTCTAATTTTCTCATATCTTCTGCTGGTGGATTTTGCAAGATTTCAGATTCGATAATTCGTTTCCAAACTTTTTCTTGACCCCTATCGGAACTTTCCACTCGAATGATAGATTCAACTGATCTTTGGCTCATACGTCCAATGTAGATTTTATAATCAAATGGAGAGAAAGTTTTATCTTGGTACTTTTTAATAAAACCACCCGTCTTCGGATCTTCGTAGAAGCTGCCTGGATTGATCTTATTTAGAATGGCAAGAATTTTAACATTCGCATCATCTGGGTTAATGGGAACTTCTATGACCTCAGCTGAGAATACAGAACCTATGGGAAAACTTAGAAGTCCAAGTACGATTGCTACTATATTTAAGAATGAAAGAAGATTCTTTTTGAAAAAATTCATGTAATCTGATCTCCCAAAAAGAAAGCTAAAACAATAGTGATAGAGTTATAAACAGCATGTGCAGTGATAGGAACCCAAATATTTCCAGTGCGAATGTAGAGATAGCCAAAATAAGCACCAACACCTGATAAAATGACTGGAATGATGAGAGAAGCTTCGGGAGAAAAATGCAAGGCACCAAACAAAATAGAAGTAATGATCCAACCCTCTCTTACAAGTCCCTTAGATACAAAATGTTTCAGAAGCATGCCTCGAAAGAACCACTCTTCAATCAATCCAGTAAATAAACCAACACTGTACACCGACCATGCCAGGAGTGTTGTATTGCCTTGAAGATTTTTAAATAACATAGTTTGGAATTCATTATTAGCTGGCTTTAGATCAATGAGTATTAAAAACATTCCTACCAATGATACAATTCCAAAAATACCGATTCCCGCTAAACCACCTAGAGCTATGGTGTTCATTTGGAACTTATCTTCCAATTTGGAAATGGGAATCTTTAGCCAACGCGATAAAATCAAATAGCCTGGAAGTAAAAAAGCCAAGACCCACATTAAACTTGACCAAAATAAAACACCTTGCCTCTCAAGAAAGATGATGCTATAGTATTTCTTACTGGTTTCTTCAGGTTTATTTTGGAAGTCTACGATCAGCTGGTTTGTAGCTTCTTTTTGAATTTGGGAAATCTCATCAAAGGACTTTCCAACCATTTCTTCCGTAGGAATCTTATCTTGCAGTAGAACAAATTGCATAGTGGACTGAAGCAGAACTAGGAGCAACAGCTGTCCCAAAAAAATAATCCCCAGATGTATAAGTAGAATGATAACAGGTTCCGATTTCTGGACTGGGGTTGGAAGAGGCGGTTTGTCCGTTTCGAGCATGGCTTTGATTCCATGGTCATTTCTTAGATTTTGCCGTCATTGATTTTTTAGAATTGTCCGATATAGAAACTATATGATGGTCTTATGTCGTTTGAGGATTCATTCTATTTTACAAAAAATCAGAATTTTTCATTTTCCTAGGTTCAAATCTTTCTTGATTCTCGCTTTCCTTCTTTCCGACCAAATCTATGCCTCTCCCATCCTGCTCGCCAATCTAGAATACAGTAATCCCAACCTTAAATCCCTTCGAGAAGATGTTAAAGAAAATTTAAAAGCATCTCGATCTAGAAATGATCAGTACAAACTTACATCTTTAGAATTCTATACGTATAAAGTTCGTAAGACGGATAATTTTTTTACAATCATGGCAAGAACTGGGATGAATTTAGACACTCTCTCCTCGGTCAACAATCTATCTTCACCACATGATATTCTAACAGGACAAAAATTATTAATCCCAAATATGAGAGGAATCTTTTCTCAGAAAGAAAATCAAAAAGATTCTGATGAAAGCAGAAATGAAATTGCAAGAGATTTTAAAATTCCTTCAGAAAAATTAATTTTTGATACTCATCGTTCTCAGTGGTTTGTGCCAGGGGGTGAATTAGTGGGTAAAGAAAAAATGTTTTTTTATGGATTTGCTTTTGCTAAGCCACTTCTCGAAGGAAGACTCTCATCGGGTTTTGGTAAGCGGAGCGATCCGTTCACAAACAAGTTGACTTTTCATGGCGGAGTAGATATTGCCGCACCACTAGGAACACCTGTTTACGCTTCTGCTGATGGCAGTGTCAGCTTCCAAGGAAAGCAAGGCGGCTATGGAAATTTAATTATACTCAAACATGAATTAGGTTATGAATCTAGATATGGACATCTAAGTAAGATTCTTGTTAAAAATGGAGATAAAATCAAGAAAGGTGAATTGATTGGTGAAGTTGGATCTAAAGGAAAATCGACAGGCAATCATCTTCATTTCGAAGTAAGACGATTTTCAAAAAGAGAACGACCTGTTTTTAGAGACCATAGATAGAAGATTTTTCCCTAGACAGAATCCATAGAATCTCTGTACCTTTCCATAGTGTTCTCTAAAGTTTCAACTATCAGGATTATTTATATTTTGGTAATCATTGCCATTTTACTTCATAATCATGCTCTTTTTTCTCAAGCAAGTAATTTTACTAAACCAAAATTTGAGATAGATGAATTGGGAATGATTCCTATATTTACCTACCATAAGATAACATCCCAAGATAATCTTATGAACCGCAAACCTTCGTCTTTGCTAAAAGACCTAGATTATTTAAGAACCAACAATTACTATCTCATTACAGTGGATGAATTGTATAGAGGTTATATCGATGCTCCTCATGGCTACCTACCAGCTATTCTAAGTTTCGATGATTCTCATGTCTCACAATTTAAATATTTAGATCAAAACAAAATTGATCCAAATTCAGCTATTGGAATATTAGAAAATTACAAAATAAAATATCCTAAGTTTAGAGTCAGAGCAATCTTCTTTGTTACCCCATGCCAACGTGGGCAGAATGAATTATTTGGTCAGAAACAATGGACTAAGAAAAAACTGATCTTTCTTTTGGAAAATGGATATGAAATAGGAAATCATTCCTGTTCTCATCCAAGCTTTCAGACTACATCAATAGATAAAATCCAAGCTGACCTCTATCTATCTCAAAGAAAAATCCAAGAATTTTTACCAAAGTTCAAATACAATAGTCTTGCAACACCTTACGGATCTTATCCGAAACGAAAAGATTGGTCTCTTTTAGCAAAATCTTCTAATCGAAAATTTACCTACAATCATAGACTTATATTTAGTTATTCCAATCGAATGAGTCTTTCCCCTTTTTCTAAAAATTTCAATTTACAAAGAGTGAGCAGATTGCATGGATTCGAAGAGGCATTGATTTCCTATCGAGAAAAGGTTCAATCTGGTGAATGGAAGCCATATGTAAGTGATGGAAATCCAAATACCATTACCATTCCTAAAAGCAGGAGGGATGAATTGAAAAATCCGTCTATTCAAAATTTGATCCTTGCACCAAATGGCTTAGACAATTATTCTTGGAAACTGTATTAAAATTAACCTAAATAGTATGGAATCTTTTGCAGAGATCTATCTAGAGGATATTTATGGATAAGACTAATTGGAAGGAACCAATTGAAACATACTTAAGTGATCGTTGGAAAACCAAAATTCAAATTTCAAATTGGAAGGAACTTTCAGGAGGAGCCTGCCAAGATAATATTGCTATTGATACTTTAAGCCCTGCTTTGGATGAAAATAAAAACTTAAGAACCATATCCTCCCAACACTCTTCCTTAGTTCTTCGCACCGACAAAGCAGCCTCTCTTTTATCCTCACTCCCTAAAAAAGCAGAATTTGAAGTTGCCCTAGAGATTTTTCATGCAGGAGCCAAAACTCCTGAACCGATTTTATTTGAGCGAGATGAAAAAATAATTGGAAGTCCTTTTTACCTTATGCAAAGGATTTCTGGGAATGCTAATGCAAGATTCCTGGTCAAAGATGCAAGTATCAATGCCTATCGAAAAGAAGGACTCGCTAGAGATCTTGCGATCAATCTTTCGAAAATACATTCTGTTCGACCCAATCAAACAAAGTATCTCAGTGAGACAACCTTACCTTTCTTAGGTGGTATCTCAGAAAAGAGCTACATCCAGGAATCTGTTTTGGCACTCCGAAAAACACTCTCTGAGATCCCAGAACCACATCCTGCTATTGAACTTGCTTTGAATTGGTTGGATGACCAAGCAGAACATTTTGTACCGGATTTGATGGTATTAGTTCATGGAGATTTTCGCACAGGGAATTTCATGGTAAGTCCAAGTGGACTAGAAGGGATTTTGGACTTTGAATTTGCCCATTGGGGAGACCGGCATGAAGATGTTGCATGGTTATGTATGAGGGATTGGCGATTTGGTAAAGTGAACAAAGAAGTTGGTGGATTTGCTGACCGAAAAGAATTTTATGATGAATACGAGAAAGCATCTGGTATTGCATTGGATGCTAAGAAAGTTACCTTCTGGGAAATAGTTGGCAACCTACGCTGGGCAATAGGATCTATCCAACAAGCCTACCGCCACCTTAGTGGCAAAGATAAGGGAATTGAACTCGCAGCAATAGGAAGACGAACCAGTGAAATGGAATATGAAGCCTTGAGGTTGATCCATGCAAGATAAACCAACATCCACAGAATTACTTGAGGCTATTCAAGATTTTCTCATGAAAGAAATTATGCCAACTGTCAAAGATAAAGACTTATTATCTTTTAAGACTTTAATATCTTGGAATATGTTAGGTGTGATTATTAGAGAAATTAAACAGGAAGAACCCTTACTTGCGAAAGAATTTTCTTCCATTATTCCATTGCTAGGTGAGAAGGAAAAGAATCTGCTCTCGCAAAATCCTAAGTTGTCCAATTTCAATTTAAATTCACCAGACTTATCAGAACTCAGCCTGATTGAAAAAAAAGAAATTCTTCTTAAAGCAAATGAACTCTTAGCCAAAACGATTCGAGAAGAGAAAATTCTTCCATCGAATAAAGAAGTTTATCATCATATCATGGAAACATTGAAGGATAAATTGAGTATTTCTAATCCAAGGTATGGTCTGTAGATGGCAAGAATTTATTTAGTGCGACATGGACAAGCGAATAGTCTAGGTTCAGAATATGATCAACTTACTGACCTCGGCCACAAACAAGCGAATTTGTTAGGTGAATATTTTGTACGAATGAGGATGGAATTTGATTTTGTTGCATCGGGAACCTTAAAAAGACAAAAGCAAACTTTGGACGGTATGCTAAATCCTTTAAGATCAGAAGGAACATGCTTTCCAACTCCAGTAGAGTTAGCAGAACTCAATGAATTTGATCCTGGTTTATGGCTGCATATCGCCCAGAAAATTCGCAAAGAAGATGCAGAATTTGCGAAGACATTAGAAAGGTATAAGGCACTGCAATCTGCAGGAAGACCAAGCTCTAGAGAAATCTTTTATAAATTAATCCAAAGAGTTTTAAAAGAATGGGTGGAAGGAATCCACGATGAACCCTATTCCTTCGACCAATACAAAGAGAAAGTCGTAAGTGCATTAAACAGAATTCCTTTCGATGCAGGCTCTATTCTTTTAGCGACATCCTCAACTCCAGTTGCAGTTCTTTCTGGCTTGTCACTTAGATTAGCTAAGACAGATTTTCTTCCCTTGATGAAGTTTATTTCAAATACATCATTGAATATTTTCGAATGGAAAGACGGACAGATTGCACCTATTTCTTTGAATTCTTATCCTCATATCCAAGATCCTGACCTGATGAGTCTTTTATGATTCCTAACATTGGCTAATTCATGGAAAAAAATCTACTCTATTACATTTCTTTCTTTGGATGCTTCCTTGCTCTTCTCTTTAGTATAGGATATAAAATCTCTCCCAATCAAAATTCCAAAAAAAACTTAGTATCTTTAGCCTTGCTACTTGTTGGAATTTTTTTATTTCATAATGTGTATTTGTTTTCAGATTACTTTCCCAAAATTCCGTATCTTTATTTATACCATCTTCCAATTTTATTTTTGTTTGGACCTATACTATCTAGAGTCATTTATCTTTTTCTGGAAGGCGAGATTCCGCATTGGCTTAGAAACAAATGGAATCTAGTTCCATTTGCTCTTAGTTTTCTTTTTACTGTTTATGGCTTCTTTGATCCTATTACAGAAAAATGGGAAACAATTCAATCCATTAGAGCAGGAACTTATTTGAAAACTCTACCTAGAATAGAGATTCTCTCCTTCTTAGGTTGTTCTCATCTTTTATTTTACATATTACGCTCTTTCTTACATTTTGTACGAATTTTTCGATTTGAAAAACTTGTGTCCACACCTTCCGTTCGATTTTTATTTCTAATTTTAGGGATGGCAAGTTTTGGAACCTTAGGTGGTTTGTTGATTTCTTTTGGTGAAATTCGAATTGGACTATCTATTGGAATCTTTTTTCTTTCAGCTATTGTTCCTACCATTTATCTCATCCAGATGTCTTATCCTTCTTTGTTCGAAGAAGTAAAGTTCGCCATACAAGAAGAGAAAAAATATTTAAACTCCCAATTGAAAAATATCAATACTTCAAGCTTGAAAGAACAATTGCATCGTCTCTTTGCAAACCAGAAAGTATTTCTTGAGGAAGATCTGAATCTCTCCAATTTAGCGGAAAGAATGCAGATTTCTTCCCACCAGTTATCTGAATACTTAAATACACAAGAAGGCAGATCTTTTCCTAATTTTCTTAACTACTATAAAATTGAACATGCTTGTGACCTTTTGCAAAGAAATCCAGACTGGCCAACGATACGAATTGCCTATGAATCAGGATTTCAATCCAAGTCATCCTTCCATGAGGCATTTCGAAAAGAAAAAGGAATCACTCCAACAGAATTCCGCAAGAAAAACAGTCCGACTTGATAAGTTCGGTCGACACTCTTCCAAAAATAGACTAGTATTGAATGGATTTAAAGAGGAAGTTTATGTTTACATGTGATCTTGATTTTAATTGTTTTATGGGAATTTTAAGATTCCAATTTGTAATGAATATCATTCGGTATTTTCCCATCGCAGGTGGGGTCTTCTTTGTTATTTGGATCTGGAAGAAGGAATGGTTCCAACCATTTCGAATTCAGCTTATTTTTCCAAAGAATGATAAACTCATTTATGAAATAAAACAATCATTCACAACATTAATTGTATTTACTCTTGTTGCGATGGGAAACATAGTATTAGCAAAATTAAAAATTATACCTTCTAAGGTTTATTTTGATTTCGATAAATTTAGCGTTGGTTATGCGGTTCTTAGTTTTGGGCTATTAACAATTTGGCATGAGACATGGTTTTATTGGATGCATAGACTGGTTCACACGAAAAAGTTATACCATTTGATTCATTCCGTTCATCACAGATCAGTGAATCCTTCCCCTCTTGCTGCTTATAATTTTCACTATTTGGAAGCATTTCTCGAAGCAATTTATCTTCCTATATTCATAATGTTTATTCCCTTGAATTTCAATGTTTTAATATTTCATACTTTCTATGCTATGATTTTGAATATTTACTTTCATACAGGATATGAATTCTATCCAAGAAGTTGGGTATCAAATCCCATTTTGAAATGGATAAATCCTACAACCCACCATAATTTGCACCATTCCAAATTTCATGGGAATTATTCTTTGTACTTCAATTTTTGGGATAGAATCATGAAGACTAATTTTCCAAATTATGAATCCTACTACGAAGAAGTTACTTCCAGAAGGGACAAGGCACTTGAAGAGCGTAAAGCAAAAAGGAATGAGAAAAAATCTTCCAATGAAATTTTGGTTGGTGGGTAAATTTTTATTTCAACAATACATCAAATAAATTAGATTCAGGATAGTATTATGGAAGCACTAGAGTTAAATAAAATTTTCATAGTTTTTTTTGCAGCAACAGGTATTTCAACATTTAGATATCTACTTTTTGCAGGAATAGCCTTTTCTCTTTTTTGGATACTTCTAAAAAATAAACTGCACCATAGATGGATACAACAAGACCGCGTGCAAGACAACTCAAAGATACGTCATGAAATAAAATATTCTTTAATGACCATGCTTGTTTTTGGTTGTGCTGGAGTTCTCATCTATACTATGAAAAGTCTAGGCTGGACTATGCTTTACAAAGATATTTCGGAATATGGGTTGCCATATTTTTTCTTTAGCTTACTCGCCTTAATTCTATTTCATGATACTTATTTTTATTGGACACACAGATTGATGCACCATCCCAAGTTATTCAAAAAAATGCATTTAACTCATCATATTTCAACAAATCCTTCTCCATGGGCAGCTTTTGCATTTAATCCTTATGAGGCGGTGGTTGAGGCAGGGATTGTTCCTATAGCAGTATTATTGTTTCCATTGCATGGACTTACAATTTTATTATTTCTCATCTATATGACTTTTTTAAACGTATTAGGTCATCTTGCTTTTGAACTTTTTCCAAAGAATTTTTTGCGAAATCCTATATTCAAATGGCATAATACATCCACACACCATAATATGCACCATCGTTACTTTCATTGTAATTATGGATTATATTTTAATTGGTGGGATCGTTGGATGGGCACCAATCATGAGAATTACCAGGCTACCTTTGAAACAGTGACTTCACGAGAAAAAACACAGACTGGAGTCTAGTTAAGGAAAAAAATTTCAAACTCCAAATTCACCTTTTTATCAAATTGGATTTACTTATCTTTGTCTAATTATAAATAAACATAGGTAGTTTGGTATGAAGTCGTTTCACAAAATTTCAAGAAAGTTTTTTATTTATACTGAGGTTTGGGCTTTTTCTCTAGTCGTCCCAGTTGCTGTTTTATTAACTATAATATTCCTAGAAGCTACAAAGAATCAAATACGATTAATACTTCTCTCATCAAGCATTATTGGTTCTACCCTTTTTCTTTCAACTTTTCTATCAACACCATTCTTGTTGCGAAAAATCAAAGCACTAATGTTGGCACAAGAAAATAAGCAAGAAATTTCAGATTCTGATTATGTCGCAGCTTGGAATAGTTTTGCTAAACTTCCCATTTATATAGCTGTACTTGTGTTGATGCGCTGGATTTTAGCAGCTATGATAGTTGAAGCCGCACTTTCCACATCACCTGAAACAACGAATACTCAGTTAATTAATTTAACCTTTCTTTTAATTGTCGCGGCAATAGTCAATATTCCTCTGACCTATCGTATGACTGAAGTTGCTATTTATGATTTTCAGAAGGCAGGTGTCTTTAATAGACCTCTTCCCAAAAATAATTCAGTTTATCATAACAATGTTGCAGTTGAAAGCCCAATAATGTTGTCAATTTTTTTCTTCATTCTTTCAATAACATTCTTGATGATATCATTTAACTTCAATAGATATTCGTTGCAAGAAGCTTTCGGCAATCAACTTTCTAATTTTAGTAAAAGCAATAATAATCTATTAGAAAATTTTTATAAAACACAAGAAGCAAAAGTTCGAGAATTCACAACTTACGAAGATACTATTGAAACTATACAAAAGAAAAAATTCAAAGACTTTCTACCTTATTTGAAGAGCTTAGTTGCTGAACCAACTTTTAAATTAGAAAATGCATTTGTTGCCTCTATGGAAGCTGGGTATCCAATCCAAGTATCTGCTATACAAGATGAGCTTAGATTTGGACAGAAATTGCTTGATGATCCAAATATCCAACCACTTCTAGACCGAGTTCTTAAAGGGGAAATTGTTTTCTCCCAGACAGTTCAATCACCGATTACTAAGAAATATGTGATCATTCTTCTAGCGCCTATCCAAGATAAGAACAAAGCAATAATCGCTATAGCAGCTTTTCCTTTTATGGTAGGAGATTATTTAGATGAAATCCTTCGTTCTGTTAAGATAGGCTCAACAGGCTATCCATTCTTACTGGATCAAAATCAGAAAATGGTATGGCATCCTAATGCTGATTTAATCTTCTCAGATTGGAAGGATACAGAATTTAGTGAAAATTTTTTGAGGGCTGGTCAAGATAATGAATTTCTCAATCCCTTTGAGAATTCATTTTTTCTAGTGAACGGAATCAAAAATCAAGAATATGGTTTCACTTTTTTTAGTACGATTGATTACAAAGAAATAGAAAATATTTCATTAAAGAATGTTCGTAAACTTTCAATTTTCACATTTGTAGGCATACTTCTTATTGCATCAATAACCTTCGGAATCTTTAGAATCAAATTCCAACCCATAAAAATTGCAGCTGAAATTCTCTCGAAAATTGAGCAGGGAGATTTACGCAATAGAGCGAATATAGCTTCTAGTGATGAGTTTGCACTTATGGTTCAGGGACTGAATACGACCATGGATAGAATCTCTGCTGTGGTTTCTAATAATCAGATTATTTCGGAAGAACTTGCCACCTCATCGGATGAAATGAGCGAATCCTTAAACGTACTTTCAAATAACGCTCAAACACAAGCCGCATCTACGGAAGAAATATCAGCTTCCATTGAAGAAATCTCTGCTGCCGTACAAAACGTTGAGTCCCAAGCCTTATCTCAATTTCAAAAAGTAGAAATCTTAAAAAGTAAAATGAGCGATCTCTCTACTATTATTAATAATATGAGTTCTAGAATGGAAGGAGCTTCAAGACAGGTAAAAACAATTACCCAAGAAGCAAACAATGGACAGAAATCTCTTGATAAGATGCAAGAAAGTATTGTCCGAATTGGAGATTCTTCTAAAGAAATTATTGCTGTGATAGAAATAATTACATCCATTTCAGAACAAATCAACTTACTTGCATTAAATGCAGCTATTGAAGCAGCTCGTGCTGGAAATTATGGAAAGGGTTTTGCGGTTGTCGCTGATGAAATTGGAAAACTTGCTGATAAGACTGCTCAATCAATCAAAGATATTGGAGCATTGATACAAACCAATGAAAAAGATATCGAAACTGGAATGGGAATAATTGAATCCACTATTTTGCTCATTCAGAGCATTATCCAAAATGTTTCAACTTTTGATAAACTAACCAACGAATTGCAAACAGAAACAAAGAGCCAATTGAAGATTAACGATCAAGTAAATGAGGAAGTGAACTCCGTGAACGAAATTTCACAAGCAATTCGAACCTCTATGGAAGAGCAAAAATTAGCGATCAATGAGGTTGCCCAAGCAATTTATAATATTAATGATTTAACACAATCAAATGCTGCTGGACTCGAAGAAATGACTGCCACATCCAATAGTTTATCGAATCTAGCTGAAACCTTAAAAGAAAAGATTGGATTCTTTCAGATAAAATAATTTACTCTTTAAAAATCCTCACGTAGAACATCTACTTCAACTTTTAATTTGTGCTTGCCGCCACCATAAAGAATTCCTTTCAGTGGTGAGATGTCCGAATAATCTCTACCCACAGAGGTCATTATGTATTCATCAGTAATAAATTTACCATTAGTAGGATCAAAATCTACCCAGCCTTGATCGGGACAATAAACTGATACCCAAGCATGAGTTGCATCGGATCCTTTCAACTTCTCTTGACCAGCTGGCGGATGGGTCTCAATATAGCCACTTACATAACGAGCTGGAATTTTTATACTTCGTAAAGCTGAAATTGCAAAATGAGTAAAATCCTGGCATACACCTTTCTTTTGAGCAAAAACTTGTTCTAATGGTGTAACAATTGTAGTTGCTTTTGGATCGAATTTGAATTCCTTAAAGATTCTCAAAGTAAAATCATAAACTGATTCTAATACGGACTTACCAGGAAGAAAAGATTGCATAGCATAATCTGCGAAATTTGAATTGTAACTCACATAAGATGAAGGCAATGTATATTCTATCGCTTCTATATCCGCTCTTGATTTAGAAGATTCTAAACGCTCCCAAACGTCTTCCCAGGGGCAGGATCTTGAAAA
The DNA here is from genome assembly GCA_002786225.1 of Leptospira sp. Classification (GTDB taxonomy): domain Bacteria; phylum Spirochaetota; class Leptospiria; order Leptospirales; family Leptospiraceae. The sequence goes on from PEQN01000001.1 coordinate 158,716, forward strand.
CAAAGAATAGATAGGAACATTTGTCTTTACAGAGGATTCTACAGTAATTTCTAATTCCTTGTGAGAGTCTTCAATAGCAAAAAAGAATAAATTATTTCCAAAGTAATCTTTTCTAAATGATGATACAGATGGTCGAGGTTTTACATCTATAAAAGTTCTATAACATTCTTGGTGTGCATTATTCAGAGGATACATATGAGCTAGGTTTAAACAATGTGAGACCAAGTCTTCATAGGTATAAATAGTTTTATGTATAATTCGATAATTAGGCACTGAAACTCTCTCCCAAAAATCTTTGATTCTCTGTATAATTAAAATATCTTTCTGCTACTATCGACGATAAATTCCTTAATTTCATTTGAAGATCTGTAATCCATTCTAGGAATTCTTGTTCGGTTAAATTTCCATTATTCAAGAACATACTCATATCTTTTAATTTGAATGCAGTATAAATTTCCAAAACTTGTCTATCCTCAGGATAGATTTTCTTAGGATCTTTGTTCGGTAAAAATTTAATATTCTCATAAAGTTCATTGATTTGGAAAGTAAGAGATCTTGGATTGGAATCATCGAAAAGTAAAATATCAAAAACAGGTTCTAACTCCATTTTATATCTATATCTTCGTTTGTAAGTTATTCGAATATCATTAAAATTTAATAAACTTTCTAAAGCATTTTTATCATATTGTAAGTTAAGATTTATTAAATTCTGCATAACGCGAATTAAATTCAATGCTCGTTCCATTCTCTTTCCTATTTCAATAAAATACCAACCTGACTCTCTACTTAAATTTTCAAATGCTAGCCCAGTCAAAGAAGATAAATGGATCAAATTCTGGAAAATATCCTCAAGCATAGTATCATAAGAAAAGGAAGAAATATTACTTCTTGATTCTAACAACTTTACAATCTTACGTGTGTCATCTGAAAGTCGGTCCCTAACATTTTTAGCTGAGTTAGAAAGTGCATTTATATTATAGACCATACTTCCTTGATAGCTTGAATTGTACATTAAGCGTTGGATTTCTGGAAATGGATTGGAAAGTAATTCTGCTGAATCATCTCCTATGAATCCCGGATATGTTGAGGTTAAATGAGTGATTAATTGCAAAATTCCATGAAGTGAAGTTATCTCAAAACCATCCTCAAACTTCAAAATCCCATTGATTGCTTCTCGTAAGATTCTTGCATTATTTTCTGCACGCTCTGAATATCTTGCAAACCAGAACAAATTGTCAGCAACTCTACTTGGAACCCCAACTGCGGCTCTAGAGATTTCAATTTTCTCCTTAACAGAAGAGGGAAGTGCTTCTTCTTTTTGAGTTTCAGATGCAAGAACCCACAAATCTTTGCTAAATGCTCCTCTCTGGCTAGTGATGAAGATTTCATTGAGATCAGTTGTAACTCGAACCAAGCCGCCTGGCATAATTTGAAATCCTTTTTCAGTAGCTGTAGTAAAAGTTCTATAGATAGCACGACCTGGAACCAATCCATCATTCGTAAGAATTGGTATCGTAGAATACGGAAGTATTTCTTGGGCTATCCAAGCTTTGGGATTTTGATCAATTTTGGTTATGAGTCTATGAATTGCTTCATCAGAAAGATTCCCCACCCAATAACTATGTTCATTTGAATCTGGAAATACTGGCTTAATAATAAATTGATGAAATCTTGATCTGACATTTTCATAAGAATCTTTATTACCTAACCAAAAACTTGGTACAGTGGGTAATATCAATTCCTCTCCAAGATAAAATCTACAAAGTTCTTTCATGAATGGAGTGAAAGCACGATTCTCAAGAATGGATGAACCTATGGGATTAGCAACTTGAACATTGCCAGATCGGATTACTTCCAATAATCCTGGAACACCTAACAAAGAATCTCCTTTTAGTTCCAAAGCATCCATAAAATTATCATCAACTCTTTTGAGTATTAGATCAACCTTTTGGAGACCCTCAACTGTCTTCATATAGACATGATTGCCCCTAACTGTAAGATCTTCACCTTGCACTAAAGTATAACCTAAATAAGATGCAAGATAAGCATGCTCGAAAAATGTTTCATTCCCAGGACCTGGTGTTAGAAGAACTACAACTGGATCTATTCCTTTAACACCCGATAGATTGTGGAGATTTTTTCTTAGAGATCTATAATAAGATGCAACTCTATGAACATTAGAATCTCTATATATACTGGGAAAGATTCTAGAGAGAACAATTCGATTTTCCAAGGAGTAACCAGAACCAGAAGGAGCTTGGATACGATCATTGATTACATGAAATTCTCCCGATTTATCACGAACAAGATCGCAGGCAAAAAAAGATAATCCTATAGTTCCGAACATGCCATTGCAAGGACGTAAGAATCCAGGACTTCCAAAAACTAACTCCGAGGGAATTCTCTTCTCTAGGACCAATCTCCTGGAACCATACACATCTTTTAAGATTGAGTCAAGTAGCTCAGCTCTTTGGTCTAAACCACGTTCTAATTTGCGCCAATCGCTACTCTCCACTAAAACAGGAAATAGGTCTAAAGACCAATTTCTTTCTTGTTTCTCCTCATCTCCGTAAATATTGTACGTAACGCCATTTTCCTGCAAAATACGATCTGCATCCATCTTGCGCTTATTGAGTTCGTGGGAACCCATATCTTGGAAAGATTTAAGGATAAATGAATATTTTGAACGAACGGAGCCATCAGGATTTAATAGCTCATCATAGATTTCTGGACTAGCGTTGTAGGATTTTAAAATACTTTCGATTTCCAAGGAGTTTCCCACAAACACTAAGTTTTCTATCCTACAACATTCGTAAATCTAAAGTGCAAGGAAAACTAGAATTTTCAATTTTTATTGGAAAAGTCTGGGGAGCCTTTTCGGCATTGTGACCATGTGTCCAAAATCGATTGATTCTTCTAGATTCAGCTTCAAATGAGTTTACTGGAAAAGTTTCATAGGATCTTCCTCCTGGATGGGAAACATGGTAGGTGCAACCACCTATGGATCTCTGGTTCCAAGTATCATAAACATCGAATATTAAATCTTGCTGTGCTGGAAGATTTGGATGCAAAGTAAAAGGTGGAGCCCAAGCCTTGAATCGAACCCCAGCTACGTATTCATTTATGTTATGTGTGGATTGCAGTGGCAATTCGTACCCATTGCATGATATTTTGTACCTATCATAATTTAATCCGTATGCTTTGACTTCTATTCTTTCAACTGCAGCATCAACAGAGCGTGACGTACCGAATGAACTTGTTTCCTCACCTAATACATTCCAAGGTTCCAAAGCCATTCTTATCTTGAGTTGGATGCCATTGATTTCTAATTTTCCATATTCGGGAAAGCGAAATTCAAAGAACGGATCAAAGTATCTATCTTCGAAAGCAAATCCATTTTGACGAAGATCACTGAGTACTTCTGAAAAATCTGTCCACACAAAATGTGGCAACAAAAATTTATCATGAAGACTTGTATTCCAATGGATGGGTTTCCTTTTGTACGGCTTCTCCCAAAACATAGCAAGTATTGCTAAGACTAACTCTTGTTGAACGATACTCATTTTAAAATGTGGTGGCATTTCAAAAGCCCTAAACTCTACCAGACCTTGTCGACCTGATGCAGAGCCTGGATCAAATAGTTTATCAATAGAGATTTCTGTTCTATGAGTGTTACCTGTTATATCAACTAATATATTTCTAAAAAGTCTATCCACAAGCCAAGGAGAAATATTTTCCTTATCATTAATTTGTTGAAAAGCTATATTTAACTCATGAAGAGAATCCATTCTAGCTTCATCTATTCTAGGGGATTGGGAAGTTGGACCTATAAATAAGCCAGAGAAAAGATAAGATAAGCCTGGATGATTTTGCCAATAGGCAACTATACTTCTTAACAAATCAGGTCGCCTTAGAAAAGGACTTTCTGCTGGGGTGGATGCTCCAACAGTAATATGATTACCTCCACCTGTGCCTGAATGCCTACCATCTAACATAAATTTTTCGGCAGTAAGTTTAAAATGCTCAGCAGATTGATAAAGAGTTTCTGTCTTTTCAAGAATTTCTTGGAAGCTACTAGAAGGATGAAGGTTGACTTCAATCACTCCAGGATCAGGAGTGATCTGAAATCTCTCTAGTCTTTGGTCGCGAACAGGATCATATCCTTCAATTATCACAGACAATCCAGTAGCTTCACATGTCATTTCAATAGCGGTTATCAATTCCAAAAAAGTCTCTAAATTATACAGAGGCGGTAAGAATACTCGCAAATTTCCTTTCCTAGGTTCTACACAAAGTGCTGATTTGGAACGTATCTCAGGAATTGGCTTATCATATAACTCTTGTTTCGCTCTCGCAGTCTCTAGATCTTTCCTGCTTGGTAATTTTTCTTTTTTAGAAAAGGGATCTTCTGGAAATAGTGGAACAAATTTTCCATTGATAGAATCAAGTGGAAGTCGAAAGCCTATTGGAGAATCTCCTGGAATTAAATAACATTTCTTCCTTGCAAAAGTCCATTGGTTGGATATCCACCTTAGATTTACAAAGTCATACTCTAGTGGAAGAACGAAACCTACATTTTCCTTAAGTCCCTTCTCCAGGACATGAAGCATTTTGCCTCGCTCTGATTTTTCATAAGCATTGAGTTCTTTTATTTTGTCTTCAATATCATCTGGAAAATTCCCTTCTTTCCAAAGATAATAAACTACATCTTCATAAGTTGATAGAAGAAACTCTGAACTTAGTTTTAGTTCAGCAGCGAGTGCCTTAGAAAAAATTTCCGCTTCATTAATTCCATATCCTTTTGGCTCTTTTTCTTTGGCAAAAAGTTCAGGATTCTTCCAAAGGGGTTCCCCATCCTTTCGCCAATAACAATTCAAGGACCATCTTGGAATCAATTCTCCAGGATACCATTTTCCTTGGCAGTATTGTAACATAGCCTTAGTTGAAAATTTTTCTTTTAGATCTAGTAGAAGTTTTTCAGATATTGTAAATTTATTCTCACCTAAGGCTCCAAAATTCCACTCATCTGATTCCCTGTTTTCAGTTGAAACAAAAGTAGGTTCCCCACCGATTGTAAGTTGGATGTTATTTTTTTTGATTCTTTCATCTATTGAATAACCAAGATCAATAATTTTTTTCCAATCCTCTTCTGCATAAGGCTTAGTTACTCTAGGACTCTCCGACAGTCGCTTCACAACCATTTCAAAATCAAATTCCGTCTTGGCTTCTTCCACAAAACCTGTAACAGCTGCTGCTGACTCAGGTTCAGGTGTACAAGCCAATGGTATATGACCTTCTCCAGCCATAAGTCCAGAAGTTGCATCCAAGCCAACCCAACCCGCACCAGGTAGGAAAACTTCGGCCCAAGCATGCAAATCAGTAAAATCTTCCGAAGGTCCTGGTGGACCATCAATTGGAACAACATCGGTTTTCAATTGAATTAAATATCCCGAAACAAATCTCGCAGCAAGCCCCAAATGTCGTAAGACCTGCACCAAGAGGAAGGCCGAATCCCGACAAGAACCCATTTCACTTTGTAAAGTGGTTTCACAGGACTGAACTCCTGGCTCCATCCGGATAATATACTTAACATGGTTAGCAATCTTTTGATTCAATTCTACCAAGAAGTCAATGGTTATTTTAGGAGTTAAATCAATAGTTTTGAGATATTCACTTAGAAGTGGACCTGGATCTTGCTTATTTAAATAGGGAGCTAATTCTTGCTCTAAAATATTTGTATATTTGAATGGGAATTTCTCCGCATAACTTTCAATAAAGAAGTCGAAGGGATTGTAAACTCTCATATCAACGATTAAGTCAACTTTTACTTCAAACTTATCAGTCTTCTCTGGAAAAACGAATCTAGCTTGGTAATTTCCAAAAGGATCTTGTTGCCAATTGATAAAATGATCTTCAGGTAAAACTTTCAATGAATAGGATAAAGTCTGGGTCCGCGAATGAGGAGCAGGTCTTAATCGAATTACGTGAGGAGACAAAGTGATTTTCTTATCATATTGATAAGTTGTACGATGAGTCAAAGAGACTTTGATTGACATGATTATATCCTAAAGAACCTTTCGTGTATCGAATTACCGATTTCATTTAAATGAACTTGAACATCATCAATATATTCATGAAATCCATCTTTAAAAACTACTGCCATTGTTGTTTCATCAATATGCTTCAATGCTTTAACGACTGTTTCTTGAGCGATATTGGGAGTAGATTTTGAATCCTCTGAGGATACTTTCTTAACATTCTTTTCAATTCCCTCTAAACAAAATCGGATAGAACGTGGAAATTGTTGGTTTTGAATCATAAACTCAGCTATATGGAGTGGTACGACTCTTGGGTAAATTCGATTGTACATTTCATGAGCACTTGCTGACTTCAATAAAGATATCCATTGCAATAAATCCAAGGTGGAACCTACATCTTGTAAAGCAGGCAACAGAATAAAATATTTCATGTCAAGTATTCGAGTAGTTTTGTCAGCACGTTCTAGATTTCTTCCTATCATAGCAAAATGCCAAACATCATCATGGTTGATAGTTGAATCTGTGGTTCCATTAAACATCTGACAATTGTTACGAACCAAACGAAAGAAATCGCTCAGATTCTTTCCTGAATAAGATGTGAACGGTGTTGTAAGATTTATATCATCTGGTGGAAGTTTTAAGTAATCCAAGCGAATAGATTTAACTTCCAAATAAAATTCGTTAAGAACTTCCCACATAGTTGTAGAAATATTTTCCCGAATAGTTCTCGCATTTTCTCTAGCTGTTGATATACAAGAAAATATTGAGTTCGGATTATCTGTATCAAATGTTAAAAAACTGATTACATTACCTACTGAAGGATTTTTGTATTTTTTGATAAATAATTCCTGGTCACCTGTAGTATATACCAATGGCATCCATTGATTAGGATATTCATCATTTAAATCCATCATCAATTGATGGTTAACATCTATAAATCGAGAATAATTTTCTGCTCGCTCAATATATCTACTCATCCAATAGACAGAACCTGCAACTCTACTTAACATTTTATTTTCCTTTAAACAATCAACCCATGACCCATGTATCTTTCGAACCACCACCTTGCGAAGAGTTTACGACCAAAGAACCTTTCTTTAGTGCAACTCTTGTCAAACCGCCAGGCATAATATATACATCTTCACCGAATAAGATAAATGGTCTAAGATCTACATGGCGCCCTTCTATCTTTTCATCAGCTACCAAAGTTGGAACTCTTGAAAGAGAAAGTACTGGTTGTGCTATGTAGTTTCTTGGATCTTTCTTAATTAATTCCTTAAAATCAGAAATCTCCTGGGATGTAGCCTTGGGACCAATAATCATTCCATAACCACCAGCACCGTTTGCGGCCTTGACCACCAAATTTCCAATATTATCTAATACGAAATCTAAATTCTTTCCTTGGCTACACAAATAAGTTGGAACATTAGGGATAATTGTATCTTCGCCTAAGTAGTATTTTATGATCTCTGGAACAAAGGTATAGATAACTTTATCATCAGCAACTCCTGTCCCTGGAGCATTCGCTATTGCAATATTTCCTTTTTTGTAAGCTTCAAAGATACCAGGAACACCTAGAAGAGAATCTTTGCGAAAAGCTTTAGGATCCATATAGACATCATCCACTCTTCGGTAAATTACATCGACTTTCTTCAAGCCATAGGTTGTCTTCATATATACTTTATCATTTTCAACAACTAGGTCAGAGCCTTCTACTAAACTAACACCCATTTTCTGAGCAAGAAAGGAATGTTCATAGTATGCGGAATTATAAACTCCTGGAGTCCAAACAGCAATCACAGGAGCATGTGAATCTGTAAGATACTCTAAGGTATTTCTTAACCTAAAAGGATAATCATAGATTGGTCGAATCGATAGCTTTTCAAAAAGTTCGGGAAAAGTACGTTTCATTACTTCACGGTTCTCTAAAACATAGGAAACACCAGATGGACATCGTAAGTTATCTTCTAGAACATAAACTATACCTTCTCCATCTCGAACGAGATCCGTTCCAGTAATATGAATCCAAACATCTTTGGCAGGACGAACGCCTATGCATTGCTTTAAATATCCCGTACTAGATTCAATTATTTCTCTTGGAATTACCCCATCTTTTAAAATCTTCTGATCAGAATAGATGTCCCTTAGAAAAAGATTTAGAGCAGTTATTCTCTGCTTCAGACCTTTCTCCATAACTTCCCATTCTTGTTTATTTAGGATTCTTGGAATCACATCAAAAGGCATGATTCTTTCTTCTGCTTCATCATCACCATAAACTGTGAAGGTGATCCCCATTGAGATTAATGCTTTTTCAGCTGAATTGCTTCTTTTCTTTAATTCCTTTGATCCGAGCAATTCAATTCTATTGCGAAGAAATCCATATTCATGACGAGCTTCTCCAGAATCCAAAAACATTTCATCGTAAAATTCTTCTGTTTCGTAGTTACCTAACATAAGCATTGTCCATCCAACCTATTACTTGCAAAATTTATACCAATCAAAAAATAAACAAAAAGACCATTACTATAGCAAGTAGACATAATATTAGGAAATTTATCATTTAAAAGACTACAGTCTGCGTAATTTATATACAAATCAGCTTTGTGAAGATAAGAAATGGAATAAAAAATTGGCGAATTGAACTAAGGAGATGCGAATCAATTTATAAAGTCTAAATATTTTATGAATTGATAAGTATATTTTATAAACATAATGAACTGTAAGGCATGGTCAATAAAAAAAATAATATGGTTTATTTGATAATAAGGATGATACAATCTCGGAGTGACCGGATTTGAACCGGCGACCCCTTGCCCCCCAGACAAGTGCGCTACCGCTGCGCTACACCCCGCAGATTGTTATTCCAGGTTTATGGAAAATAAGCTAGAGTCAAGATTCTTTCTACTACACTGACAAAGGTTGAGAAGAGGCTAAAAAATCTGGAGAGATGGCCCAAAGTATTTGGCCCTTGCAAAATTTTTCCTTAGCAACGTTCAAAGCAATTGTCGTTCCTGGAGAAAAATGGAGATTCTCGGTAAAATGAGAATCGCCCAACAATTTTGCAGCAAAAATGGTAATATCAGGATTGTGCGCCACAACGATAATGGCATCAGAATTGGTGCAATAATTTAATTTAGGTAAAACATTGGAGCAATCACTTCCAGCGCTCAGACTTTCTGCAGAAAAAATACTCTCAGGACTCATATTAAGTTCTTCGGCTAAGATATGTGCAGTGTGTTTGGTTCTTTGGTAAGGTGAATGGTAGATTTCTTTTATTTTGATATGGGAGTTGCGTACGAAAGCCCCAATTTTGTGGATGTCATCAATGCCCTTTGCAGTCAAAGCACGCTTTTGATCTGTCGTCTCAAGAGAAGCATCTTCCGCTTCCCCATGTCGAACAAGTATGATCTTCATGATAGTTCCAGTAAATTTTGCATGAATAGGTACGGAAACCAAAAAAATATCTTTATATTGAAATTTTTCTTTCACAGAAAGAACACAAACATCTCATAGAATTGTGGTACAGATGGAAGAAAAACCGTATCGTCCGAATGTTGGCATGGTTGTTTTCAATCAAGAAGGTAAACTTTTGGTAGGAGAAAGATACCAATTCCAGGGAGCGTGGCAATTCCCCCAAGGTGGGATTGATGAAGGTGAAGAAGCAGATAAGGCAGCACTCCGAGAACTTTATGAAGAAGTAGGTATCTCAAAGCCAGAGCTAGTAGCAATTTATCCCGAATGGATTTTTTATGATTTTCCACCTAATCTAAAGCTATACGGAAAGATGGCAGACTACAAAGGACAAATGCAGAAATGGTATCTTTATTATTGGAATCATCCTGCAAGTAATTGCAATTTAGATATCCATGAGAGAGAATTCAAACAGGTTCAATTTATGGAATGGGATATAATCCAAGATTCTATAGTTGAATTTAAGAAAGATGTTTATAAGAGACTTGAATCTGACTTTAAACCAAAAATAAAAAATTATCTATCTACGAGAAACTAGGATTAAGGAACCCTGTAAGACTATGGCAAAAGAAAAAGAAGTTCGAGCAAGAATCACAATTCGAGGAATAGTGCAAGGAGTAGGTTTTCGCTATTATGTTTTGCAAAAGGCACAAGAATCAAGATTAAAAGGTTACACACAGAATCTTCCAAATGGTGAAGTCGAGGTTGTTATTGAAGGTGAGAAATTGTATATAGAAGATTTTGAGAAGGCAATGCACAGAGGTCCTACTAAAGCAAAAGTAACAGATGTCAGCACAATTTGGCAAGATGCACAAGGCAGATTCCGTACTTTTGAAATCAAAAGGTAAGTCGATTTTTTAATTCTTTTTCATACTAACTCCGTAAGATAAGAAATAAGCGGTGTGTGTGAAGTATTTCATCATTCTTATCTTAGAGTCTTCATCAATCTCTTTCACTTCTGCCAGAGCATTCCGCATATGATAGAGCCATCTCTCTGCTGCTTTTTCAGCCATATTGAAATTCATATGCCTTCCAATTAAAGCAGGATGCCCTTTTCTTTGAGAATAATAGGCTGGTCCTCCCATCCTTTGCATAAAAAATTCAACCTGATTTTGGATTGCTTCATCCATAGGCTTGTTCTTGAAAATATTTTTAAACCACTTCTCTTCCTCATCACTATATACTTTAGTATAAAAAGACTTACTTAATTTCCAAAAAGTCTCTTCGCCTAGCCGTGTGTAGAGATTCACTTCATCTATACTCATTGCTTCTTTGAGGGAAAGTCCGGTTTTTTCTTCAATCAAGGAATCTAGATCACGCATGAATTCAATCATATTAACAATTCCATTTCAGTCAAATTTTAATCCTTTTTTTAACCTTCCAATTCGAAACTTGACACTTGGTTAATGATATAATTTAAACCAACAAGGAATGCATTTCTCAATTTTTAATAGGTATATTCCGATATTTAGGAAAGAAGTCTATGAATTTGAATCATTCTTACAAACATTACCTTTTGTACTTATTGCTTGGTGTTTTCTGTCTTGGATGCTATAGCTTCAATCCAAAAAGTGCTCAATCTTCTATGATTATTCTTTCTGCAATTCTTGAAAAAGATGAGCCCATCATTAACGAATTTTGGGATGCAAAATTTGATAATGTAACACTTCGAAAGGGCGATGTTTCTATTTCTTATTCAGAAAGATCTGACCATTATTTCTATTTTTCTAATCTTACACCTGGACAGTATGAACTTGGAGAATTAATTCATTTGATTCAGAAAGGAAATGGTGGAAATGCCTTTGCCAGTACGAAATCTCTTAGCTCTATAAAGCCTCCACTAACCAGAGAAGATAGAATGCTTACTTATGTTAACCTTGAACCTGGCTCTGTTGTGTTTATGGGAGAAGTCTATGTTAAGGCAGACTTGAAGCTAAAGGGAGATATTGAAATCAAGGCTAAGTTAAATAAAGATATCTCAGCTGAGAAAAGAGCTATTGATTATTTTTTAAAAAATTTCCCAAGGTCTGGATGGGCTGAACAATTGAAAGAAAGAAAGAAGAATCTAAGTACTATTACTATTCAATAGAAATAAATTATCAGTTAGAATAATTTTTTTATAAAATAAAAGATTTTATTGGAAGCTTAAGAAATTATACGCAAAATCCTTAATGTTAATTTAACATTGGATCTTTAGTATGCTCGACGAAATATTTATAAATCCCACCTTTATCCACCAAGGCTTTCTTCCAGATAACTTCTGAATCCTCATTACTAAATAAGAATTCTTCTTTGGGCTGGTGAACCACCCATGAGAAACGATCGAATTCTGCCTCCAACTGCCCAGCACCCCAACCCGCATAACCTTGGTAAATTCGGTAGATTGAATCTGTCTCAATTAAATGCATGAGTAGTTCATAGCTTCTTCCCATAAAGACTCCTGGAATGACTTCTACCCCAGGCTCAGGTGCATTAGCATCTTTGTGGACAACACAAACAAACATAGAATCAACAGGACCACCAACCCAGATGGGATTATCCGCCGAGGGAACATCAGGAACATTTTTTATGATTTCTCGAATGCTACTATCTGATATCTTATTGAGCGTAACACCGAAAGCTCCTGTTTCATCATGATCCACCATGAATATGATCGTTTTATGAAAAAAGTCAGTGACAACAGATGAGTTGGATATTAATAAAAGACCTTTTGTTGATTCAGGTTTTTCCATAAAAATTTTAACCCCTATTGCTTGCCGTGAATTTCTTTTAGTATCATGTGGGCAACTTCGAGAGTTTTGATATCTGATTCTCCACCTATGTATTTCAACTCTGGGTTCAAAATACAATTTACAAAGTGTTCGTGCTCTTGTTTGAGAGGATTATCTTTGTGTACAAATATTTTTTCAACGATGGACTCTTGGCGGTATTTAATCTCACCTTGTCCTAATAGAGTATTAGAACTTGCCTGTCTATGCAATTCAATCTCTTGGTCTGTAAAATCTAGAAAGACATAAGTATCTTTTTCAGAAATATTTAATGTTCGAATCTTTGCTTGTGTGCAACGAGAAGCATTCATATTTGCTACACAGCCATTTTCAAAATCTATTACAACTGAAGCTATGTCTTCGTGTTCAGAAACTACTTTGACACCTTTTGCACTTACAGATTTGACTGGGGATTTCACTAAATTTAGAACTATATCAATATCATGAATCATCATGTCGAGAACTACACCAACATCTTTAATCCTTGGATTAAATGGCGAAAGTCTTCTAGATTCAATAAGCAAAGGTTGGTTGATGATTTTGCCAAGCTCTAAGACAGCTCCATTGAAGCGTTCAATGTGTCCAACCTGGAAAACCAATTTCTTATCTTGTGATATTTTAACAAGTTCTCTTGCTTGCTCCACAGTCTCAGCTATAGGCTTTTCAACTAATACGTGTTTACCTGCTGATAAAGCTTGTTTGGCTAGTTGGTGGTGCAAAAAAGTAGGCGCTGCAATTACAATTGCATCAACCTCAGAAATCATGGCATCAACAGTAGGAAATGCAGTTGTCTTGTGCTTTTCTGATATCTGATTTGCTCTTTCTGGATCAGCATCATATATGCCTAACAGAGTCCCTGTTGAGAGCTGCTTTGCAACATTCACATGGTATTGTCCCATGTGACCCGTACCTATAACGCCAATCTTTACTTTTTCTGTCATTGTATTATGGTGCAAATGCCCTATTAAGAGAACAATCCACTTTTTTTATTTATGGATAGGTTTTCACCTGATTCTCTGGCAAACTCTTCTAGTAACTCTTTTTGTTTTTTATTCAGTTTTTTAGGAATTTCAATCTTCACGATGACGTGTTGGTCTCCTTTTCCATAAGCACCCAGGTATGGAATTCCCAAGCCTTTCATTCGGAAGGCTTGTCCAGATTCGGTTCCCTCAGGAATTTTCAAGGCTATAGTCTTGCCATCAATTGTAGGCACTTCAATTTCCCCACCAAGGCAAGCCATAGCTAATGAAATTGTTTTGATTACAATTAAATCGCTTCCGTTTCGTTCAAAGGTTGGGTGCTTTTTGATGTGAGTAACAACATATAGATCACCCTTAGGTCCGCCACCAGGACCGGACTCGCCCTCACCGGATACCTTAAGTCGGGATCCGTTTTCCACACCAGCTGGAATTTTAATATTAATAGTTCTTCTCTTTTCTACGAGTCCAGCGCCATGACAGGTCTTGCAAGGGGAAGCTATGATTTTTCCTTTTCCATTGCACCTTGGACAGGTAGTTGTAACTGAGAAAAAGCCTTGGGTTCTTCGAACCTGACCACTTCCACCACAATCAGGGCAAGTGGAAACAGAACTCCCCTTAGCTGCCCCTGTTCCATTGCAATCCCCACAGGTTTCATTTCTTGGGATGTCTATCTTTACTTCTTTGCCAAGGGCTGCATCTTCCAAACCAATTTCTAAATTATAACGTATATCAGATCCTCGTTGGGGGCCGCCGCGTCTTGAAGTTCGACCTCCACCTCCCCCACCGAAAAATCCTTCAAAGATATCCTCAAAATTTCCAAAGATATCAGAAAAGTCAGTATAAGCACCTTGTCCGAATCCACCTTGCCCATAACCAGCTCCTGCATTGACACCAGCCTTCCCAAATTGATCATAGGCTGATCTTTTCTGAGCATCACGGAGAACTTCATAGGCCTCTGTAGCCTCTTTGAATTTTTCTTCCGCTTCTTTATTCCCTTTATTCTTATCAGGGTGGTATTTTATCGCTAACTTACGATATGCGGACTTGATTTCATCGTCCTTGGCGCCTTTAGCGACGCCTAGGATTTCATAGTAACTTCTCTCTGCCATATCTTACTTCTTCTCGTCGTCCACTACTGTATAATCAGCATCTACAACTTTTTCGTCATTCTCTGACTTACCATTCGCAGAACCACCATTTGCTGATGCATCTGGTCCAGTTGGACCTGCTTCTGTGCCAGCACCTGGTGCACCTTGGGAATAGAGTTTAGTGCTAATTTCAGTAGCAATCTTAGAAATAGATTCTTTAGCATTGTTTAGACGGTCAAGATCTCCAGAATCGATAGCTTCCTTAGCTCTCTTAACTTCGTCCAAGGCCATTTGCTTTTCAGAGGCGCCAATTTTGTCTCCAGCTTCATTAACAGTTTTTTCTAAACCATAAGTGATGCTTTCCAACTCATTCTTGGCTTCTGCAATGGATCTAAGCTTCTTATCTTCATCAGCATGAGCTTCGGCTTCTTTAACCATCTTATTGATTTCATCTTCGGATAATCCAGAGGAAGATTCAATTCGAATCTTTTGCTCTTTCCCTGTTCCAAGATCTTTTGCCGATACATGAACGATACCATTTGCATCTATGTCAAAAGTTACTTCAATCTGTGGAACTCCTCTAGGTGCTGGTGGAATGCCCATTAGATCAAATCTACCAAGTGTCCGGTTATCCTTCGCCATCTCACGCTCACCTTGCATAACATGCACTGATACTGCGTTCTGATTGTCCGCGGCAGTTGAAAACACTTGAGATTTTCTTGTAGGTATTGTTGTATTTCTCTCTATGAGTTTAGTCATCACTCCACCTAGAGTTTCAATTCCAAGTGAAAGAGGAGTAACATCTAGTAGCAATACATCTGTTACATCACCTGCTAGAACCCCACCTTGGATAGCTGCACCAATCGCTACAACCTCATCAGGGTTTACAGATCTATTTGGCTCTTTACCAAAAATTTCTTTCACCAAGGCTTGGACTGCTGGAGTTCTCGTAGAACCACCAACTAAAACGACCTCATTGATATCAGAAGCAGATAAACCTGCATCTTTCAAGGCGTCTAAGCACGGTTTTCTAGATCTTTCAACTAATGATTTAGTTAGGTCATCGAATTTTGCCCGAGTCAAAGTCATATCCAAGTGCTTAGGACCAGTTGCATCCGCAGTTATAAAAGGGATGTTGATTTGTGTTGTTGTTGTTCCCGACAATTCAATCTTAGCCTTTTCTGCTGCTTCTTTCAATCTTTGAACGGTATTCTTATCAGCTGATACATCTATACCAGTCTGGTTCTTAAATTCATTAATCATCCAAGTCATAATCGCCATATCAAAGTCATCCCCACCTAAGTGAGTATCTCCATTGGTCGATTTAACTTCAAATACTCCATCGCCAAGTTCAAGAATAGATACGTCGAATGTTCCACCACCTAAGTCATATACTGCGATTTTTGCATTTGTTTGTTTCTTGTCGAAACCATATGCAAGTGCTGCAGCTGTTGGCTCATTGATGATCCTTTCTACTTCAAGGCCTGCTATTCGCCCTGCATCCTTGGTTGCTTGTCTTTGCTCATCATTGAAATATGCAGGAACAGTGACAACTGCCTTGGTAACTTCGTGGCCCAAATAGTCTTCAGCTGTTTTCTTCATTTTCTGAAGTATTCTTGCTGAAATTTCTTGAGGTGTAAATTCACCTTGAGCGGTTTCAAATTTAACACCGTCATTCCCAGCACGAATCACCTTGTATGAAATATGTTTCATTTCATCTTGCGCTTCGTTGAATCTTCTTCCGATGAATCTTTTCGCCGAACGAATTGTATTTGTAGCATTTGTAATTGCTTGGTTCTTAGCAAATTGTCCAACTAAAGTTTCACCTTTAGAAGTGAATGCAACAATAGATGGTGTTGTTCTTGCTCCCTCTGAGTTTTGTATAACTACAGAGTCGCCACCTTCCATTACGGCAACACATGAATTGGTAGTTCCTAAGTCTATTCCTATGATTTTTTCCTTAGCCATAATCTTTTTCTCCTTAAAATTTATTGGTTTAGTTCTTTATACTCTTCTATCCATTCGAAAGCGGCTTACCAACCTTCACTCTAGCTGGGCGAATCGAATGTTGGTTCTCTCCATCCAAATAGTAATATCCGGGTTGATAAACTTCTACTACGGTTTCTTCTTTGTATTCTTCCGATTCTACTGAATTAATAGCTTCCATCAACATTGGATCAAAGCTTTCATTCACAGGATTCAATCTTTTGATTCCTTCTTTTTCTATAACAGAAAGTAATTCCTTCTTTACCATATTTACACCGTCAACATAAGCTTTAAGCTCAGGAATTTCGGTAGTAACATTAGTTACGAGTTCCAAATTATCAATAGGATTTAGAAGATCATGAATGAAATTCTTAACAGCCTCTTTGCGTGAATTTAAAAGCTCACTCGCAGTCCTTCTTTTATAATTCGTAAATTCTGCTCTCTCTCTTTGCCAGGAATCTTTAAAATTCAATGCCTCTTCCTTAGCTTTCTTCAATTCTAATTCTAAGCTAGATTCTGCACTCACTGCCTCTGATTGAATATTTTCAACTGGACTCTCTTCAGAATTACTTGATTCTTCTTGTGGAATCGTTTCTGTGTTTGTATCTTCTGCCATTTTCTCTCCTACCGACTAATTTTAGTTAACATATCCGATACCAATTTAGATGTGAATTCTATAATCGGTAAAGTACGGTTATAATTCATTCTCTGTGGACCTATAATTCCCATTGATCCTATTCTCTTCTCTCCCATTCTATAATTTGTGGCGATAATCGTAACTCCACCCAATAGATCTTCCCCTTCCTTTCCTATGATAGTATAAATACCATCTTGGGTAACATATTCAGAGAAAAATTTCTTAAGAAATTGTTTCTCATCTAACAAAGATAATACATTCTGCAATCGATCATCTTCTTCTCGAAAATTATCTGCAATATTTTTCAGACCATCAATGTAAATATTATCATCTACATTGCTATCCATCTGAAACACGTGACCCATAACTTCTGAAAGATAATAAAAATCTTCAGGTCCTTCTCGTCGAACTTGAAGCCTAGGTATGATCCTTTCTCGTATTTCTTTAAGATCATAACCTACAATGTGTTCATTCAAATACCTTGATACATTGTATAAGGACTCTTGACCTATATGAGAATTTAAAAATATATTTCTGTTAATTACAGTCCCTGACCGCATAACAAAAATTACTAACACTTCACCGCCATTTACATGGATCAACTCAATATGTTTTAAAGTATCAAGTGATTTCTCAGGTCCGAGCACTACCCCAGCACTGCAGGAAAGATTTGATAAGACTCTACTTGTTGCAATCAAGATCTGGTCCAACTTGAACTGCATTTTCAAGTACTCTTCTTGAATCTTCTGCTTCTCTTTCAAGGTAAGCTCATACAAACTAACCAAGCTATCGACATAGAAACGATATCCTCTTTCAGTTGGAACTCGCCCACCTGAGGTATGTCGTGAAAGCAAGTATCCCCAATCCTCTAAATCCTTTAGGACATTTCGAATCGTAGCTGCTGATAAACCAATTTCGTACTTTTCCGACAAAGTCTTAGAACCCACAGGACGATTGTCGTTGACAAATTCGTCTATCAGTGATTTCAAAATAACTCTATGTCTAGGTGAAAGTTCCATACGATTCTAGTTTTATCCTCGCCCTTTCCTTAGCACTCTATCTATTAGAGTGCTAAAAACTATATCTAGATTGCGATTTTTTGAAAAAATGTCAAGAATTTTGAAAAAAATAACTCTAAGAACTTAATTCAAAGTAGAAAAATGGTTTTTTCACCCTTGAAAAGCGTTTCCTTGATAAAAAATGAACTAGGAAAAGAAAAATATTTCAAGAAATCCGCAATTTGAAAAATTGCAAGTATGACTTCCACCCAATCTATCCAAAACGGATTTTCAGCAACTATAGGCAATACACCTTTAATTCGAATCCCCTCCCTCTCTGAAGAAACGGGTTGTACTATTTTAGGGAAGGCTGAGTTCTTAAATCCAGGAGGTTCGGTCAAAGACAGAGCGGCTTTGTTTATCATCGAGGAAGCTGAAAAAAGTGGAAGCCTTAGAAAAGGTGGAACAGTTGTAGAGGGAACAGCGGGAAATACAGGAATCGGACTCACCCATATTTGCAATAGCAAGGGTTATAAGGCTCTCATTATCATTCCTGAAACACAATCTATAGAAAAAATTGAACTATTGCGAACTCTCGGTGCAGAGGTTCGAACTGTTCCCGCGGTACCGTACAAAGATCCAGGGAACTATGTTCGAGTTTCTGAAAAGGTTGCCTCCGAGATGGAAAATGCAATATGGGCTAACCAATTCGACAACCTAGCCAATCGCAATGCTCATTTTCAAACAACGGGCCCAGAAATCTGGGACCAAACCAAGGGAGAAATCCATGGCTGGACAGCAGCTATGGGCACAGGTGGAACTTATTCTGGTGTTGCTTTGTTCCTGAAAAAGAAAAATCCTAAAATTCAAACCGTAGTTGCTGAGCCCTATGGCTCAGGACTTTATAATTACTTTAAAAATGATGAAATCAAAATCGAAGGAAGCTCAATTACGGAAGGAATAGGTAACTCTCGCATAACAAAAAATATGGAAGACATGCCTGTGGATGATTGCTTTCGTATTGATGATGTAGAAGCTATTCAAATCTTAAATAAAGTTCTGAAGAAAGATGGACTCTTTCTTGGTGGATCAGTAGGAATCAATCTTGCTTCAGCTGTGCATCTTGCCAAAAAACTCGGTCCCGGCCACACCATAGCAACTGTATTATGCGATGGTGGAGCAAGATACCAATCTAAATTGTTCAATAGAGAATTCCTTCTAAGCAAAGGATTCGATTTGAATGAAATTGGATTTGAGTAATTATTATTAAAAGAAAAAATATTTCGATTACTTTCTCTTCTCGCCCTTCTTCATAACAAAAGAGGCTATAGTTAGCAGAAGTCCTCCCCAAAATGCAGGCCAAAATCCTGGAACAGAAAGTAAATTTGGGAAAAATTTGCCAATTAAAACCAAAACAAATCCATTCACAATTAATCCAAGAAAACCTAAACTTAAATAATAAACCAACCAGCCTATTCCTAAGGTGAAAATCACTAACAACTTTCGAATCACCCAATTGATGAATAAAAACGCAATCACAACAAAAACGCTATTGAGTGGATCACCCAAAACTTTAAAACCAGGATCGATCCAAGGAAAAAGATAAACCACAACTAAGGATTGGAGAACTAGTGCTAACAAAAAGTGAATCATAAGAACCTCTTATTTGCTAAGAATAAATAAATTCATGAATTCTTTCAATGAATTCTAGGCATAGTTTAGAATTTTTTAGAATTTAGAAATTGCATCTCTGCCGGAATTTTTTGATTTGTAAAGTGCTATATCTGCACATTTGATGACTTGTTCCAAAGTTTGGGTTTGACCGAATCGAACATAGCCCAAGCTAATTGTTATGTTAAGATAAAAATTTTCGAATACAAAAAATCGATAGTGCTTAACAGCGAGTCGCAATCTTTCTAAAACTCTATAAGCTCCTTCCTCATCTGTTTCTGGAAGTAGAAAACCAAACTCCTCACCACCAATACGTCCAACTGTGTCTTCTTCTCTTAGATTCTCGATAAATACTTTAGATATATTTCTTAGAACCAAATCTCCAATGTCATGCCCATAGGTATCATTGATTTCTTTGAAATTATCAATATCTACAATAGCTAGAGTAGCATACCGATTGTGACGAATGTTAGTTGCAATAAGCTTTCTAAAGGAGTCGTAAAAAGATCTTCGATTAGGAATCATTGTGAGTTCGTCTATGAAGGCTAACTTTTTCAGAGTTGCCATAGTCATTCTTTGGTTTTCTTCAAGAGATTTCCGGAATTGAATATCTCTCATAATTCCTGCAAATAACCTAAGGCCCTTAGATGAAGATTGAATCTCAAAAGATTTCATTTCTACGGGAAGGATACGATTTGTTTTCGTTCGAATTGTAAATTCTTTGGTTCCTGTATTAAAGATTGAATTGAAAATTTCTAGGGACTCAGGAGATGAATTAGTTAATGGCTTAGGATTGGAATCTTCTTGTTTATCCCTTTCTGATTCGTTATAGATTAAAGAGGTAAATTCAAATTGTTGATTTAACTCATTGCTGTCATATCCTGTCAATGTTTCACAAGCAGGATTGAAACATTCGACAAACCCACTTTCATTCACAACCCAAATAGCATCCAGTGCCCTATCGATGATTTCTTTGAAAAGAGAGACATCTACTTTCATGGGGAACCCCATACTTCGCCGCCACCCTTGGACTTGCGGTAAGAATCTCTCCACCTATGAATATCATTTTCATTGATAGCAGGTTGATTCTGGCGATCTGCCTTAGACAAAAGCTTAGAAAATTCTTTGTTGGGTAATTTCTGGTACCAGTAAGCAACCGATGCTAAATCCAAGGTTAGGCTATTAGCATGTCCATGTTCAATGGTTCCTAAAAATGACTTATGAAATACTATAGGAGATTCCAAGAAAAATCTGTATAAATGAGTCCTCCCCAACCAACCGATACTTTCGCTTACTCTTGGATAACCAAAGTAAGGATGGTGAAAAACTTCCTTAGGACACCAAGCCGTGTTGAAAAAATCCTCGGTTCCCGTTCCCCTAAGTCTAGGAGGCCATTCCTTTCCATCGATAAAGATCATATCATCGCCTTCCCCATACCACATAGGGCTTGGAGAATCTACATAATATTGGATACCTACAAAATGACCCTCGCCTTCAATATCTGCGAAGATGTAGTTATCCTCCGAGGAGGTCTTTCCTTTTTCCATGGGCCCAAGAACATTCCTGTCATTTTCAGTATCTAGCTTAGTATTAGGCTTGGTTATTGTCTTCTTCCACTGGGCATGGAAGCGTGGACTATTTACAGGTATGTCCTTTCTTTTTTCATACTCAATGTAGTAATAAAAACTTCCGATTTCCTCATCACTCTCGTTCTCAATTGTAATCTTTGCCCCTTTTGAAAATGGCATAGAAAAATAGGAATTAAGAGCTTTTCCTCTCTTAGGAGCGGCTACTATGGGAAGACTATTCATTATGTACTCTTCACCCCAGCCTTGTCCAAAGAAGTCGCCTAATGGAGATTCTACGCTCGGATGCTTTTGGTTATCCCAATACATCCTTATGACTGAATTTCGTAAAATCATTTTGTCCTTGGACCATAACGTAATCCAGATATGACGAATGACACCACTTGTATTTGCTTCGAAAATTATCTTCGAACTACGAGGTGGAATTTTGATAAAATCATCATTTCCATTTGTGGCATCAGAAGAAGATTCACGGAAGTTTTCATAGTCTTGCCTTGATTGCCACAGATTCTCCAAAGAATTAGAAAATATAGAAGGACTGAGAAATAAATAAATGCATAATCCTATAAAAAATGCCTTTATGATTCTCAATTTCAACATATAAACGGTTCTCTATCGTAAAGCGCCTGGTTAATTAATCAAGTACTTTGATTTAAATTTTGTTGAATCCACCAAGAAAAAATCAAAGCAACAGATAAGGATTGAATTAAAATTTCTGAGAGGATAGTTAAATGAATTTTCCAAGAAATAAAATTTTGTAAAAATAGCATTCCTTCTAAATTCCCTACGGATGGAGATATAGCCGCTAATCCAGAAAGAACAAAATAATGACTGAATAGGATCCATGATTTATGGATGTAATTCTTAGAATCTAAAAGAGGTTTTAAGCTATAAAGCACACATCCAATTAATAATCCACGTATAATCTGTACGGGTATCATCCAGATTAGAACTTCGCTCCAATGCAAAGAATCGCTAGGACTGATGAGAAATTTTGAAAAAACTGGTTGAGATCCTTGGTAGTATTCTTTTGAAACAAAATTAAAGAAAAGATTTCCTACTACCAAATAAACTAGAACTAAGGCTGTGGTGAATTTTAAAGTAAATCGAATCATAGTCAAATCTTTTCATCTACAAGAATATATTCTAGACGAATTTAAGAATTTTTAAAAACTAAAATCTAATCTGCATGAAACTGAATCTGCCCTCTAGAATTTCAAGAACCCTGGAAAAAGGAAAAAGCAATCTTTCCGGTAGATCTTTAACCAAACAAATATCCTATATTATTGATTCGACTATCAATGGTCTATTTCACAGTTTAGAGGCAGAATTTAAATTTGGTGATAAACTTTGTTTAGTGGCAATAGGCGGATATGGGAGAATGGAACTTGCTCCTCATTCTGATATTGATTTACTTTATCTTCATGATAACTTAAATGATGATATTTTAAAAATTGTAATCTCAAAAATCAATAACTTCCTTTATGATTCTGGAATGCAAGTAGGTCATAGCTGCCGAACGGTAGAAGAATCTAAAGACTACATAGATAATATCCAATCTTTTCATGCAATTTTGGATTCTAGATATCTCATAGGTTCCGAGAAGTTATTTATTCGGTACCAAAGAGAATTTTTAGATAATTTTCCTCAAGATTTAGTTCATGAATTCAACCAAAGAAAATTTAATTTACTTGAACAAAATATTTTGTCTAGCCATACACCTCTGCTTTTGACCGAACCTGATATTAAAAACGGCTCACTGGGATTAAGAGATATTCAAAATATCTATTGGATAGAGAAGACACTAAGCGAGGCTTCAAATATTTCAAAGATTGGAATATTCGATTTTTTTAATAAAGATGAGTCATTAGGAATTGTGCAAGCCTATGATTTTTTACTTAGAACCAGAGTTAGTCTTCATATGATTTCTGGAAGAAAAAATGATAGAATGGATCTTGCTCAACAGCCAAACTTGGCTGAAATTTTGGGATTTGGACCAAAAGGAATTTCATCTGTTGAAAGTTTCATTTCGACATACTACAAATACCAAAAAGATATTTACAATTATATTGGCTACTACCTTGATTTTAGAAAATTTAAACCAGCAAGCTCTCCTTTAAAACCAATTCACTCTTATGGTTTAAATCTTCTTGCTTCTGCTAAATATCTATATCCTCCTAAGACCGAAAAATTGTTTACCAACCCAGACCCTTTGTACCAAGACGTTGTTGCTGTTTTCCTTATTGCCCAAGAAAATCATTTAGAACCTTCTCCTAGCCTAATGAACGAACTTAGGTTTGCGGCAAATTTCTTGGATGATGATTTTAAAAATCACAAAGGAGCAATTGATTGTTTTCTTAAGCTATTGAAGAATAATCACAAAGTTGGGAAATTTCTTACATGGATGCATGAATCCAATGTTCTAGGAAAATTATTTCCTGAATTTGGTGCTTGTTTGAATTTTCCACTATTCAGCTACCACCATGAATACCCAGTTGATGAACACTCTCTCTTGATTCTAAGAGAATTAGATCGGCTAGTGGAAAAGAGCTATGAGGATAGGGAAGTTCAAGAAGTTTTTAACTCTTGTCAAAATATTCATATACTCTACCTTGCTTTGCTTATCCATGATGCAGGAAAAGTGAAAGAAGGAGATCATTGCCAATATGGGGCAGAACTCTCTTCTGCAATTTCAGATAGAATTGGTTTGAATACTGAGGAAGCTAAATTATTTCGATTTCTAGTTGAACACCACATCGATATGTCTGAGTTAAGTAACAAAAGAGATATTTATGATCCGAGTTTAGTTCTAGAATTTTCTGAACTGGTTGAAGATATAAATAAGTTATCCTTGTTGTATGTCTTAACTATCATAGATACTAAGTCAGTTGGTCCAAGCATTCTTACAAATTGGAAGAAAGATATCCTTTATAAGTTGTACCAATCAACAAGACAATCTATACTTGAGAAAAATACGAAAATTGATTTAGATACATCCAATATTTCACAATTGAGAAACTATTTAGTTACAAAAGAAAATCTAGAAGAAAATATTATAAATGCTATTGTAGATTTCGCAACCATTTGTAGGCCGAATTCTTATTCAAGTTATAATACTTTCCGAAGAATTTTACAACATTTTACTCAACTTCAAATATTAAAACAAAGCAATAAGAATTATCACATTGAATTCGAGAAAGAACCTTCCTATACTATGATAACTGTCTATACTAATTTTAGAAAAGATATAATGATGCACATCGCAGGATCCGTAAGTTCTTTAGATTTGAATTTAGTTGGTATGAGACCTTTTCGATATAGTGATGATAAAGATGATCTTTTAATTACACAAGTCCAAGTCACTGATTCTATGGGCTCAGGAGACATTCCTTTTAATACTTTAGATCATTTGCAAAAGACTTTAGAATCCACATTGAATCAGGAAATTAGTCTAGATGAAGTTGCACTCGTTCCCAAAGTTTGGATAGAAAAATCAGAGACCATAGAAGGGCTAGTCGATGAGATGGTAAAATTTATTAATAATCCCAATGATCATTTTACCATAATTGAAATTCGACTACCTGATTCTATTGGACTCTTGTATAGAATTTTAGTTACCTTAAACGATTTGGGAATTGAATTATTATTTGCTAGAATATCAACAAGTGCGGATTTTGCTTTTGATACATTTTATGTTATTGATCAACATTCGGAAAAGTTAACAGATTCTATACTTATAGCAAAAATTAGAGATAGGATCTACCAAACTTCCCGAATCAATTGGGATTCGAAACTTGTTCCCACATTACAAGAGATATATTTTTAGGAGATTTTATGAGCTGGTGGAAAGACGCTGTTGTATACCAAATTTATCCAAGAAGTTTTTATGATTCCAATGGAGATGGGATTGGGGACTTAGAAGGAATTATTCAAAAACTAGATTATTTAAATGATGGAACCAAAAACTCACTAGGTATAGATGCAATTTGGTTATCACCCATCTATCCGAGTCCTATGTATGATTTTGGTTATGATATTTCTGATTACAACTCTATTGATTCTGTATTCGGTGATATAGCAACTTTCAAAAGACTTTTGGAAGAAGCTCATAAACGTGGGATTAAAATTATTCTTGATTTAGTAATCAATCATACTTCTCATTTACACCCATGGTTCTTGGATTCGAGATCATCTAAATCCAGTGCAAAGCGAGATTGGTATATTTGGAAAGACGGCAAAGAAGGAAAGGAACCGAATAATTTTCTAGCTGCCTTCGGTGGAAAGGCATGGACCTTAGATGAAAAAACAGGACAATACTACTACCATTCTTTTCTTGATGAGCAACCAGATTTAAATTGGAGAAACCCTGAGGTAAAAGAAGAGATCTTCAAGATGATCAAATATTGGTTAGATATGAAGGTTGATGGATTTCGCCTAGACGTAGTTAATTTATTTTATAAAGATGCTGAGTGGCGAGATAATCCATCTCGAATGTTTAAAGGAATTCGTCCTTATGATCGTCAGGTTCATATCTACGATAGAGACCAACCTGAAATGCACGACTTATTAAAAGATTTGCGTAAGTTATTAGATTCTTATGGTGACAAAATGTCCGTCGGTGAAGTAATGATGGACCCACCAGGTAAGGTTTCTATTCCAGCTTCCTATTATGGTCAAAATGACGAATTACACATGGCTTTCAATTTTGCATTTTTGTATTCTTTCTGGGGAGCTGAAAATTTCAAAAAAGTCATCGATGATTGGCAAGATGCCCTTGGACCAAACAATTGGCCGAATTATACTTTAAGCAATCATGATTTCCGAAGGCACATATCTAGATACTATGCAGGTAAGAATTCTATAGCTAGAGCTAAGCTAGCAGCTCTTATGCTACTGACCCTTAGAGGAACTCCATTCATTTACTATGGTGAAGAAATAGGGATGGAAAGTGAGAGAGTTCAACGGATGGACTTACGAGATCCAGTTGGTATACGATATTGGCCCTTACATCCAGGTCGCGATTCGGAAAGAAAACCTATGCCTTGGGATGATTCGTATTCGGGAGGATTTACGAGAGGTAAACCTTGGCTGCCAGTTTACACTAAGTATGAAAAGAGAAATGTTCAAATATTAAAATCACAAGAAAATAGTATTTGGAAATTTTACCGTGACATTATACATTTACGAAAATCTTCCCCAGTACTTAAAGAGGGAAGTATTGAGACGTTTATAAGTCCAGATAAGAATATTCTTTATTATAAAAGAGAACTGGATGGTGTTCAAAATTATATTTTCTTAAATTTTTCTGCTGAAAATTCTATAATCAATATTCCTCCTAACTGGCAACCTAAAAAAATATTGATAGATAATGTTTTCAATTATGAAAAAGATACTGCATTCCAAGAAAGCAAAATTTTTACTATGCTTCCTTACCAAGCTATTTTACTAAGCGATCGATAGCTTGTGTTGCCAAATAAAATTCTTGAAGTAGCATTTGAATTTTTTCAATATCAATTGAATTGGTAGATTCTTCCAATTCAATTGCATAATCTTTGATAATATCTAATTCTAATTCTTCTGATAGATTTTTTAGCTCTTTTGCAAATTCAGAAATTTCATGAATCTTCATTGAAGATGTAACCTTTTCCCATTTAGGTTTGAAATCATTGAATATTTTGGAGTGTATAATATTTAAAATATCTATTGATTTAGAGCTAAATTCATCATCCCAATTTCTTGTAAGATAACTAGGTTTAAAATCTTGTATGCTATCTAAATTATAGATTAGTTCTTCACATAATATTTTAACTAATTCATTTCTTGTGATTGGTTTGATTAGTAGATGTTTCAAGACTGCTTTAAGTTCATTCAATTGTTCAACATCAAATGTATAAGTTGTTACACCTATAAAGATCATGTTCGAATACAAATCTCTAAGTCCTTTAACATATTCTAGAACATTATCATATTGCAATGGTATCTCTATAATAATTATATTCGGAAGCCATGATTTTATTGTTGGAAATGATTCTTCAATACGTTGAATCGTCTTTGTCAATAAATTTAGATCTGATAAAAATACTGAAATAATTTCTAAATTATTAATATCAGAATCGATGATTAAAATTTTATCTTCTTTAAATTGGTAATTGATTTTTCCATGAAGATTGTTAGAATGAACATTCGGTAATTTCGAATATGAAATATTGGGAAGCTCCACAGAAAACCTTGTCCCATAACCAAGTTGAGATTTTAATGAGATGTCACCTGAAAGTAGGTCTACAAATCTTTTCGTTATACTTAAACCTAATCCAGTACCTCCAAATTTTTTATTAATACTTGATTCTACTTGGTAAAAAGGATTAAAGATATTCTTCACATGTTGAGAATCAATACCTATACCTGTATCAATTACTTCAATTTGTAATTTGCATTTTTTTGTTTGATGATTAGGAACTAAGGTAAAGTTTAATTCTATCTGACCTTCCTGAGTAAACTTTACAGCATTGCTCAATAAATTAATTAAAATATGGCGAAGTTTATCTTCATCATAATAAAGCTGAATATATTCATCAGTATTAAAATTGGTCAGTATTTTAATGCTTTTCTTAATTGCTGAGGATTGAAACATACTAACAATTTCAGAAACTAGAGATTCCAATTGAAAGAAGGAATTTTTTATATCAACTTTTCCTGAATCTAGTTTAGAAAATTCTAAAATACTATTAATAATAGAAAGTAAAGCTTTACCCGAATTATTGATTCCATCCAAATAATTATGGTATTCAGGACTAAATATCTTATTCTTTAAGATTTCTGAAAAACCAAGAATCGAATTCATTGGAGTTCGTATTTCATGACTCATATTTGCTATAAATTCTGATTTTGCTAAAGATGCTGCTTTCGCATCGAGAATCGCTTTATTAAGTGTCATTTGATTTTTTAACAAAGATTCTTGCACTTTTAACCTTATAGAAATTTCTTTCTGAAGTTTTTCATTTATAAGAACCAGTTCTTCTGCTCTTTGAGAAACTAATTTCTCTAAGTTCATTTTTTTATGGATTATATCATTTTCATTATCTTGGATTTTTTGAATTAATTTTTGGTATGCCTCTATAAAAAACCTAAATTCTTTATCTATTTCTTGTTCAACAATTGGATTATTTTTTCCATTTAAAACTTCAGCTGTATAACTTTTGATTCCCTTTATGGACAGATTGACTTTTTTCTTATATTGAAGCAATACAAACAAAGTCGATAGTAAACTTAATGTAGAAAAAGTAAATAATAACCAAACATACTCAACTAACATGTCTTTGTATATTTCTTTTTAATTAAGTTCGTAAAATCAAATTTTATCATTGAGATATCCTTTATTGAAAATCATTCTAAGACTTTAAATGAAAGGTAATTATCCTCAGTTCTTTGATGAAATTTAACTTTAGAATTTATTTGAATATTTTCTTTAAAAGAAAAATCTATATATGCTAATAGATTTAGACCTTCATCGAGTTGAATCATAGCTAAATAGTATGGAGTCTTATTAGCCATTCTCCCGAAGCCCACATTTATCTTTGAATAAGAATAAATGCTTCCTTCGCCTTTTATTTTTTTATCAATCCAATTGAACTGTGAACATTCAGGGCACTTATAATTTGCAGAGAGAGTCAGGAATCCGCAAGAGTTGCATTTTTTACAATATAGCTCTTGGGATTCCATGAATAGTATTAACCTTTAATTCTTTCGATAATAGTGGCTATACCCATTCCACCACCAATGCAAAGGGTAATTAGTCCGTACTTTCCGTCTCTTCTTTCTAATTCATCAAGAACAGTACCAGTAAGAATAGCTCCTGTTGCTCCTAGTGGATGCCCCAAAGAAATAGCTCCACCATTTACATTGATTCTATCTTCAGGTACGTTCAAGGTCTTTTTAACATAAAGGACAACTGATGCAAATGCTTCATTGATTTCCCAAAGATCAATGTCCTTAACACTAAGTCCTGCCATTTTCAAAGCCTTTTGCGAAGCAGAAACTGGTCCAGTCAACATAATCGTTGGCTCTTCTCCTGTTGCAACCGTTGCAATAATTTTAGCTCTAGGTTTCAATCCGTACTTTTTTAATCCTTCGTCATTTGAAATCAATAATGATGCTGCTCCATCCACAATTCCTGAAGAATTACCAAGTGTATGGATGTGATTAATTTTTTGAATTTCAGGATAGCTCTTTAATGCTATGGCATCTAATTCTTTTTCACCAATTGTCTTAAAAATTGCTGCTAGCCCAGATAAAAATGCATAATCAGATTCAATACGGGGACTTTCATCTTCCGTAACAATTGTACCGTCATCAAGCTTAGTAGGAATTATAGACTTTTTAAAATAGCCATTCTTAATTGCATTTGCAGCTTTGATCTGAGAAGATTCAGCGAATCGATCTGCTTCTTCTCTAGAGATACCATATTTTGTTGCGATTAAATCTGCTGAGATACCTTGAGGAACTAAATTATAATGCTCTGCTATGTGAGGATTGCCAACAGTGAAATCTCTCCCTAGCATGTCCGCGCCCATTTTCACTCGAGACATAGATTCGATTCCGCCACCAACCCCTAAGTCCATAGCTCCTGATGAAACATGGTTGGCAACATTATTGATAGCTTGCAATCCTGAACCACAAAACCTGTTCACAGTGTAACCTGGAACGGAATTGGGCCACTGTGCAGCCATTACGGCATAACGAGCAATACAAGCAGCTTGGTCTTCAACCTGACTTACACAACCCATTACTACTTCTTCTACTTTATCCGGATTGATAGAATTTCTTTCGGCAAGTGCCTTTAGTGTTACTGCTGAGAGATCTTGAGGGTGGACTGAAGCGAGCGATCCACGTTTTTTTCCTTTTCCACGTGGAGTTCTTACTGCATCTATAATATACGCATTATTCATTTAAATTACCTCTTTATTAAAATATAGAATTAAATTGTAAAAAAGTGGCAACTAAATAATCTTTATAAAATCAACTTATGATGGATTTCAGTTTTTTAAATCTAATTGGTCAACCTGCAATGGCACTTGACTCTAATTTAAAAATTTTAGGTATTAATGGTCATGCCAAGAAAAGATTCCTAGATATTGCTAGAATTTCAATACAAGAAAATGATAACCTAACAAATAAGCTACATAATTCCAGTTTCCAAGAAATTTACAAAGTATTTATTCAATGTATTTTAAAAATGAATAAAGAACAAATTGAAACAATTAATCATCAGATTTTTTTAACGATTGATCTCTCTATTCAATTGCATATTAAAATAAATAAAGTAGAGAATACTTTTTTTTATCTTATCACATCCAGCAATATCACTCAACAAGCGAATCGATCAACAAAATTAAGAATTAGATACGAAGAACAATTAGATGTTTTTCGTAATCTCTTTGACTTGGCTCCTATCGGTCTTGCAATTAAAGATTTAGAAGGAGGTTTCTTCAAAGTCAACCAAGGACTTTCTCATATAACTGGCTATACTAAGGAAGAAATTATCCATCTTCCTTTGAATAAAATTTTCCCTAACTCTAACAATCAAAGAGAGAAGGATTTAATTTCTGTATTAATTTCTCAAAAAGAAGATAATTTTAAAACAGAAAGAGAGATTCTAAATGTAAATGGAGACAAAATCATTGTACAAGAATCTTTGCATATAATTCGAGATGAATTAGATCAACCATTTATTTGTATAGTTTCTTACCAAGATATTACAGAAGAAAGAAATCTACAAAAGAAATTAATCGAATCTAGACAGATGGAAGAATTAGGTAAATTATCGGGAGGCATAGCTCACGATTTTAACAATATGTTATTACCTGTTACACTTTGTTCGGATCTTGCTTTGCAAGAAATTGAAAAATTAAATCTTCCACTTTCCAATGAAATATTGAAATTCCAGAATTACTTTAGAAAAATTTCAACTGCTGCTCTTCGAGCAAAAATTTTAATTCAAAAACTATTCCAATATTCAAAAACAGGTATCTATGAATTGACACCTTTGAAATTAGAAGATGAAATTAAGAAAATATACCATCGTTTAAAATTTGAAACACCCCAACATATAAAATTAATATTAGAAATCAATGATAAAGACTTACCTATATTAGGAGAAGCGCTCGGCCTAGAGCAGATTGTTGAAAATTTAGTAACCAATTCTTTTCATGCTCTGTCTTATCTTCCTGATGGTATTGTAACGATCCGAATTTTTGAAGATTTCAATGATGCAATTCTTGAGATAGAAGACAATGGAAGCGGAATTCTTGAAAAAGAACTTCAGAACATCTTTACACCTTTCTATTCGGGACAGAAATCCTCTAAAGGACAAGGAATGGGCTTAATTGTAGTACAAACTATTGTACATAAAATGAATGGGAAATTGAAGTTTTACTCTAATCCAGGTAAAGGAACCATCTTTCAAATAAGCTTTCCAAAACTACTTAAATAGATTTTTTTCTTACAATCGCCTTGACATAAACAACTATAATTTGCAAGAATTGTCTATGCTAGAAGACGAAAGAAGAAATAATTTTGCTTTAAGATTATCAATCGATAACCTGAAAAATATAATTGAAATCTTAGAAGATGATAAGAAGCCTACTAAGGAACAAATTTCCTATGCGAAAGAAGATATTAATAATATGGTCGATGCTATTACAAATTACCATGCTAGATTTATAGAATTACTTGAAACAGTGAATAATATTAAAGAACTCGAAAAGAGATTAAATCTTTAATTTACTAATGCAATAATGAGGACAAAATGAAACATCCAATAAACAAACTATTGAAACCTTCTTTAAGAAGAAATTTTTTTCTAATAATTTCAACTATAAGCTTAATTCTATTTTTATCGAATTGTGCAACTGTCCCATATAAACCTTCTGATTTAAAGACCTTAGATCTTCAAGGTCACAGAGGAGCAAGAGGTCTACGTCCCGAAAATACATGGCCCGCTTTTCAAACTGCAATCGATTACAAAATGACGACACTGGAATTAGATACAGTTTTAACTAAAGATGGTAAGGTGATCATCCATCATGATTCGGAAACCAATCCAATAATTTGTCAAAATGGAGATGGAAGCAGTATTCAAAAAATAAATCTATACGAACTTACCTTAGCTGAATTAAAACAATTAGATTGTGGAACTTTACAAAATCCTAAATTCCCTGAACAAGTTCCCGTACCTGGA
Source organism: Leptospira sp. (assembly GCA_002786225.1). Classification (GTDB taxonomy): domain Bacteria; phylum Spirochaetota; class Leptospiria; order Leptospirales; family Leptospiraceae. The sequence continues at coordinate 191,175 of PEQN01000001.1, forward strand.
ACTAAGTTAATTACAATCGATGAATTTTTCAAATTAGTTGCTGATGTGGAAAAAAAGAATGGTCCAAAGGCTACTCAATACCTCTATAATATTGAAACAAAATTTCCCAATGACAATAACTCCTCAGTGAGTGAAGAAAGAATGAAGCTTCATGTCAAAACCTTAATCCAGAGTATAGAAAAGGCAAAGACTTCCAAACGAGTAACTCTACAATCTTTTTACCTGCCTGCACTAAAAGAAGCTGAGGCTATGAACCCTTCTATAAAAAGATCGGCTCTTTTTGCTCCAACCTATTTCCAAGGCTTAATGATTATACTTGGATTTGGAAATTCCTATCGAAGTGAAATCATTGCAAAATCCGAAGAAATTCATGCAAATATTATTTCGCCTTACTTTCTTTATGTGACACCAAAGTTTGTAGCTACTTCTCATTCTAAAAACCTTGCGGTGATTCCTTGGACAGTGAATGATCCCAAAGAAATGAAACGTCTCGTAGAATGTGGAGTGGATGGAATCATTTCCGATTATCCCAATCGACTAAGAGAATTTGTAGATCTAGAAGCAGCGAATCTCCAAGCTGAAACTAAATAGAAAAAGAATCCTATGAATCGATTCTGTAGTAATATTTTATTGTTTCGAATAGTCTTAGGATTTACTATCTTCCTGCCTTTTATTGCATGTGGAGGTGATCTAGATTCAGAGCTTAACATAGAACAGAACGAGGAATCCCTATCTTTCTTTAAGGAAACTTACAACCAAAGTCGAAGTGCATTTAAAGAAACATATGAACGAATTTCCGCAGAATATCCAAATGCAACTTTAGATTCCTTTCCCATACCAGGTTCCGATTCTGATCTTACTGTAGATTATATCTTTTTTGCCTCGTTTAAAAAGAATGATAAGACCCTTGTTCTTACATCTGGAATCCACGGTGCGGAGGCAGGTACAGGAGCTGCTGTTCAACAGCATTTTATCAATAAAATTTATCCTAAGTATATAAATAAAGAAAATACTTCCGTACTAATTGTACATTCCTTGAATCCATATGGGTTTCGGAATTTCAGAAGAGTTACTGAGAACAATGTTGATTTAAACCGTAATTTTGGTAAAACCAAAGAACTTTTCAATACCAAAAATGAAGGCTATCCAAAGATAGCTAGTTTACTTAATCCAAATACGACTGCGGATACCAGCGATATTGGAAATAGATTTTTCTTATTTAAAGCAATTTATAATATTGCAACCAAAGGTATGGGTCCATTGAAGCAGGCTGCTTTACAAGGCCAGTATGAATTTCCAGAAGGAATTTATTTCGGTGGGCAAGATTTTGAACCCTTGCGCAAACCACTTGATTCCTTGTTTATTGATAAAGTTGGGAATTCCAAAAAAGTCTTACTCGTAGATTTGCATACTGGTTATGGTGAACGTGGCAAACTTCATTTTTTTCCAAGTGATCCTAAAAATGAAAGGGTTAAGAAGCTAACAGAAAGTATATTTTCTGGTTATCAAATTGATTGGGCATCTAATGATGATTTTTATACTGTAACTGGTGAACTATCCACTCATATTTGTGATTTATTTCCAAAGTTAGAGGATTGCGTTCCTATGGTTTTTGAATATGGAACCCTGAATTCCCAAACCACCATGGGTGCAATAGAATCAATCCACAGAACTATTCTAGAAAACCAAGGGCATTGGAATGGGTATGCTGATGAAGAGCAGAAAGAAATCATAAAAGCAAAATACCGAGAAATGTTCTTTCCGTCTTCTGGCAAGTGGCGTACGAAAGTAATTCAAGATTCAGAACAAATCTGGTCCGATATACTTCCTAGGTTTTGATACATTATACTCTTTCCTTGGTTCAGGACATTATTCTCTTAAGATCATTTCTAATATGAATTTTCACTTGCTGCTCAATTACTTTTGAGCAGCAAAAGTTTCTTTTTAATATTAAATTTTAGTATGGGATTGGAAAATCTCGCCTAACCAAATCAATTTCTTTTAATATTTCTGGGCTAAGTTTTATATCAAAAGATGCAATATTTGACTTCAACTGTTCCATAGTTGTTGCACCTATAATATTTGCAGTTACAAAAGGACGACTTGTAACAAATGCAAGAGCCATTTGTCCTGGATCAAGTGAATGTTTCTTTGCTATGGAAAGGTAAGCATCTACCGCCTTATGAGCCTGAGGTGTGTTTCTCTGATTTTGCTTACGGATCATAGTCCATCTTGTTCCATCAGGAATTTTGCCATTAGCGTATTTCCCTGTTAGCATACCAGTTGCAAGAGGTGACCAAGCGAGTAGTCCTACATTTTCTCTCATACTGATTTCAAATAAATCTGGTTCATGTGTACGATAAAGAAGGCTGTATTCATTTTGAACAGAAACCATTCTTGGAAGATTTTTTTCTCCTGAAATTCTTAAATACTGCATGATTCCCCAAGCGGTTTCATTCGATAAACCAACAGTTCGAATTTTACCAGATTGAATGCATTCTTGTAAGGTTTCTAAAACTTCTTGGATATTATCTAGAACCTCATTTGTATTTGAACCATTTGGATTGTATCCCCAAATTTGCCCAAAATGGTAAGAGCCTCTATTGGGCCAATGCAATTGGTAAAGGTCTATGTAATCTGTCTGAAGTCTCTTTAGAGAAGAATCAAGTGCTTCTAGAATATTCTTTCGGTCAATCTGGTACTTACCATCTCTAACCCAACGAAGTCCAGGTCCTGCAATTTTAGAAGCAAGTATTACCTTATCTCGATTTTTCTTCTTAGCAAACCAATTGCCTATGATTGATTCTGTTTTACCATATGTCTCTGGAGATGGTGGTACTGCATACATCTCAGCTGTATCAAAAAAATTGATTCCTGCATCTAGGGCATAGTCCATTTGTTCATGTCCTTGGGCCTCAGTATTTTGATTGCCCCAGGTCATTGTGCCTAAGCAAATTGCACTTACTTTTAGTTCTGTTCTTCCAAGATTTCTATATTCCATATGTCTAGTTTTCAATTAAATCTAAGGAATTCAAGAGAATGTTTTTATGTAAAAATTAAGACTAGTGAGTATTTGTGAAGGAGAGGTAAATATAGATTGATTAGAATTTAAGAAAAATCTAGAAATTCAATTTTTAGATATGTATATAGGTCACATGGGTGTGTAGACATAGATTTTGGAACTAATTTATTCCATTTTAGGAAAAGATGTTGGCTGATTGAAGGGATTCATTAGCCGTAGGATTTAATCCTACGTAATGGAGAATAATTCTCAATAAAATCTATAGAGGGAATTCAATGAAAATACTTTCAATTTCTAAAATTAAAACAACCTATAGCGGTGCTCAGACTATATATCAAAATCTTTTCCATATGGTATTCTCAACAAAATATCGAAGGCGGGTTCTATCTCCTTTAGTAAAATTGAAAATTAGATCCTGGATGAGGCACCAGGAGGAATTACTTGGCATGAAAATAATTATAATGAATGGATACTTAGACCATCTTCATATATTGGTTTCAATTCCTCCCAAAGTTTCAATATCTGAAGTTGCCCATGGAATCAAAGGATATTCTTCGCGTATGCTAGGTAAAAATTTCTACTGGCAAAGAGGGTATTATGTTAAAGCGATTTCAAGAATGGAATTTATAGATTCTTTTTTTTATATCAGAAATCAATATTTTCATCACAAAGTGGATGAGCACTCTTTAGAAAATGAGATTGAATTATTTGATAATATTGATACAAGGGCTGCTTGATGATAACAAGTTTCCAAAATGCATAAATTCTGGTTGATTTTTTCTTGAATTTTAATTTTATCTTTGAAAAATATTGGGAATGGTTATTTGTAGGATTCAATCCTACGGCTATGAGAATAATTCTCATCTTTATTTCAAGCAAATGGAGAATTTTTATGACACCAAGATTCATTCTTTTTATTAAATGTTTATCATTGTTTTGCGTTTTGATCTCATGCAACCAAGATATTATCATTTCTACAGAACCAGTTTTGAACTTAGTAAGCGAATCGAACAAGGCAGTGAATCAACCGAGCCCTTCCCCTTCGAACAACAGTATTTCCAACTCTCAAAGCAATCCAGGCTCATCCAGTTCTGGTGCAGTAGGATCAGCTCCAGGTGGAGCAACAGGAACTACAACTTTTGGAGCAGCGGGCTCCCCACCTGGGAACCCGTTAGGTTATTGATTTTTTCTTTTTTTGAAAGAAAAATACAAATCAAATAAACTTTTTATCTCTTTTCAATCCTAGACCAAGAAAATCCGGCACACCCTGATGATCCAGGATTAGTTCGGACGGAAGTATCTGGCAAAGCTAATGCTTCTTCAAGCGTATTTTTCCCAGTGCTGTTTATCGTACAAGTCCAATAAGAATTGGTTTTAGCTGTATTTTTAAAAAAAACAGTTTTAAAATATTTTCCTTTACTCGCATCGGTAAATCCATTAGGACAAATTCCATTATTAGGTGGATTCTGATTTATATAATAACCAGAGTTATTATCAAAACTATGGATTAAGCCACATGATGAATAAGTAGTTGCGTCAGTTAGGTAAATACCAACGACTCCAGCTTTTGCATTGAATGTCTGGATTGTGTCCTTAGTTGTACCATTTCCTGTAAAACTATCCCATTGACCATTCAAGGTAAAATCTTTATTTGCTTCTTGTGCCTGTCCAGCTAATAAGCCAACTAGCAAATTTTGGTCTGCTTTACTTTGATCAACTTGATTGGATTGGTTGCAAAAAGAAAATAACATTAAAAAACTAATTGTTGCAATCAACCTTTTAATGTTTGGTTTACTTAATTGTACATTTTGTACTTTTTTCATTTTAATTCTCCTGAAATTTTAATAAACTTTTTGCTCCGGAGAAATAAGGAAAAAATAATAGAACACAACTGAATTACTTATTCAATACAAATAAGTTATCCTAATTAAAAATTCTCATAAGCATGGGTGTGCGTAACAAAGAATTGATAGTCTTTAAATTTTCCTCGGGAGCCCCGGAGTCTCTTTGTCCTCGGGGCCCCCTCAAGGCCTGCTGCGGGTGAATTCTAAGAATTCAAGCAGGGCTTTTGAGTGTGTTCAGTTTCTATTCCGCGAGAAATTCTGAACGGGGAAGATCGGGCTACCATCGAATTTGATTGAAAATGCATTCAGATTTTAGAATTTTAAAATCAAAAAGTAATAATTCAATTTCTTTCTTTGTTACCGTTGCGGGTCAGCACAGGAATTACACCTGTTTCCTCCCTGATGACAATTACATTCTTTTTGAAATTCGAATTTCTGCAATTAAAAAACTTTTCCACTCATATAGAAATTATGAAAATCAGCACTATGGAATTGGTGGCGAAAAAAAATCTAAGACTATGACTTTTCAATGTATTACGTTTTACTTCTTCTTGTTAAATGATTGGATATTTTTAATCTCAATATCCAAGGAGACAACAGAAAGATGAATCTCCCATAAAGATAAACATAGAGAGATTGCCATACACACTATAGCTGATCCAAAAAAGATTCTAGCCCCAAAATCATTTCCTAAAAAGATTGAAAAAATAGAAGCAGTGCATAGTAATAGACTCAATACGCCGATAGCTTGTGTATAGCGCAAAAGTGAGATTCGGAATCTCAAGTTTTTTATTTGTTGCCAATCAGAATCCTTGCCGTGCTCCTGGAATTTAAACAAAAGTTGGCGCATAAGACTTGCTAAACCAAGGAATCGATTTGTATAGGCAAGCATCAATAAAGAAATTGCTGGAAAGAGTAAGCCTGGAGTGCTAATTTGCATATCTTAATGGACATAATATTTTTATTAATTTTTAATCAGAAGAATTTTTTTAAAATTCTGACATTTTTGTGACAGAGGATTTGGGAAAGGAGTTAGAATAATTGTATGTGGTCGAACCTTTTATTGATTCATACAGACAAGGTATTAAAAAAACCTTTGGATCTACCTGATTTCGAAGCTTGGCACACTTGCCAAAGATCTATCTATCTTAGTGATACTCGAATTGCATCTTTCTACCAATTTCCTGAACTCTCAAAGTATGAAATATACACAGGCTATGAAGCTTATCGATTTTTATTAGAAGTTGTAACTGGCGTGCACTCCAAAGTATTTGGTGAATCAGAAGTACTTGCCCAGTTCAAAGAAAAGTTTTCATTAGATTATATAGTTCAAGATCCATTAAAGGATTTTTTTGTTAAACTTCGAGATCAAATTTTAGAACATTGTAAAATTGTTAGATCCGCATTTTTACATGGACATGGAAGAATATCATATGGAGGAATTGCTGATTTACTTCTACCCGCTAATGAAGAAGTAGCCATCTTCGGTACAGGAAAATTAGTACAATCCATAATTCCACACATACTTAAGAAAAATAGAAAGATAACTATTATTGGTCGTAATTGTGAGCGAATGAAAGAACTTGAAAATTTTTTTCCAATATCTACTTCTTTCTATGAGGACTTTGAAATTGGAAAAGAAAATTTTATTTTAGCATCACCCATTCCACTTGATTCAATTCTTGAAAATAAAAAAGAAAAATTTACCTTTCTTGATTTTCGAGGAGAAGCCGCAATATCTTCTCCTAAGAAGGAATGGAATTACTATTCCCTTGATAAGATTATGCAAATAATTTCTGAATCAGAAGATCATATCAATACGATTAAACCTAAAATTATTCAATTTATTTCTGAATTATCTACTGATAGAGAACAGGAATTGATACATTTGCCTCATGGTTGGGATGATTTATCTTGCTACCAGAATTAATTATTGGTTCTCGAAAGTCTTCTTTAGCTAAATTCCAATCTTACTTAGTTGCTTCTCGATTAAAAAATAAGTTTCCTGAACTTCAAATCAAATTTAGATTTATAGACTCTCAGGGTGACCGAGATCAGACAACAGCTCTTTGGAAGATGGAAGGAAAATCTGTTTTTACACAAGATTTACATGCTGATCTAATCGCTGGAAACATTCATTGTATAGTACATTCTTGGAAAGATCTAGATTTGGAAGATAGATTGGAAACAGTCGTACAATCTGTCCTAGAAAGAGAAGATGCTAGAGATGTACTACTCTTTAAAAAATCAACAATTGAAAAAATAATCAACAATCAATCAAGAAGCCTTAGCTTCATAAATATTGCTACTTCCTCTCCAAGAAGAGAAAGAAATTTAGGAATCTTTTTACCTAAATTTTTGCCAAAGTCATTACAAAATATTCCCATTCAATTCAATCCCATCCGAGGCAATATCCAAACTAGATTTCGTAAGTTCATTGAACAAGACTTTGATGGATACATTGTTGCAAAAGCTGCATTAGATCGAATGTTAAATCCAGAGATACTTTGGAAGGAATATCCTATCACAATTGATATTTCTGAAGAAGATAAGAAAGAATTTATTAATAACAAGATTTACCTTCAAGAATGTATAAAACGATGTGAGTTTATGGTTTTGCCACTTTCACAAAACCCTAGTGCCCCAGCCCAAGGAGCTCTTTGTGTAGAATATCTTAAATCTGATACAAAAATGAAAGATTACTTATATCAATTAGAGAATAATTCTACTAAACTAACAGTTCTTAAAGAAAGAAAATTCTTATCAGAATATGGAGGAGGCTGTCACCAGAAAATAGGTGTCTCTATACTTGAAAGAGAATTTGGAGTTATCAAATTCACAAGAGGACTAACAGATACTGGAATTGATCTTGAAGAAAGAAAAATTTTGCCATTAAATATTCTAAATGAAAAAAATGGATCTGCATCTGAAACACATCCTAAAAAGAAATATAAATCCACTGAAGTTTGGCCACCAAATAAAAAAATGGCGGAGAGAACTCGAAATACCATAGATGTTTCAATTCCGAAAGACAAGGATCTTTTTATAACAAGATCCAATGCCTTGCCAGAGAATTTTTCATATGATATATATTTTAATCTAAAGAATGAATTTAATCCTTTGATATGGACTGCTGGATTGAATACTTGGAAAGATCTTGCTGAACGAGATATTTGGGTTCATGGAAGTTTTGATAGCCTAGGCGAAAATGAAAAATTGAATATTGAATATTTATTAAATCGACCTTTAAATTTCATCAAACTCACGCATAACACTAATTACGAAACTTCCTCTGAATCAATTTTTCCTATACTCGCAACTTATGATGTCAGTTCACCAATTGTTCCAAATGAATTTGATCCAAAAAAAATAAAGGCTGCTTTTTGGAGAAGTTCAACAGAATACGAAGCATTGACATCCCAATTTCCAGAACTCAAGAATGTAGATCATTATTCTGGTCCTGGTTCTACCTTTAGTATGCTTTGCAAAAATCATAAAAAACCAATAGTTTATCTATCATTCAACGAATGGCTAGAGGATGTTGTTGAAGATTAATTCAAATTTAGGAAAATAAAAAATATAAATGATAGATTCATCAGATTTATTTGAAAGATCCAAAAAAGTTTCCCCTGGTGGAGTTCATTCTCCCGTTCGTTCTTTTACTTCTGTTGGCGGAACTCCCGTTTTCTTTGAAAGGGCAGAAGGAACCAAGCTTTGGGATGTAGAGAATAAAGAATATATAGATTTTTGTTTAAGCTTCGGTCCTTTACTTTATGGACATAGACATCCAGATATTGCAAAAGTAGTTCGCGAAACAATGGATCTTGCTTGGACATTTGGTGCAGCTGAACCGTACTCTTTGTACTTAGCAGAGTTTATTACTGAAAAAATACCCTGGGTAGAGAAAATACGATTTGTCAATTCGGGAACAGAAGCTGTCATGTCAGCTTTACGTGTTGCTCGTGCGGCTACAGGTAGAAATAAAATTCTTAAATTCGATGGTTGTTACCATGGTCACTTAGATTCACTTTTAGTTAAGGCTGGTTCAGGTCTTGCTGGTGAATCTTCATCTGATAGTGCAGGCATAGGTAACGAACAGATTTTAAATACTCTTGTTATGCCCTTAGATGATGAAATTGCTCTTGAGCATTTATTCGAACAAGAAGGATCAAAGATTGCTGTTGTAGCAATCGAACCATTGCCAGCTAACTATGGTTTATTGATTCAAAGAAAAGAGTTTATCCAAAAATTAGCAAATCTTTCAAGAAAATTTGGATGCTTACTTTTATTTGATGAAGTAATTTCTGGATTTAGAGTTAGTTTTAAGGGAATGGCATGGGAATTAGGTATTGAACCTGACTTAGTTTGTTATGGAAAAATTCTAGGAGCTGGATTTCCGGTAGGAGCGTATGCAGGAAAAGCTAAGTATATGGATTTAGTTGCTCCCCAAGGCCCAGTCTACCAAGCAGGAACATTAAGTGCGAATCCCTTTGGTATGAGAGCTGGCTTGGCTATGTTAGAAAAAGCCTATAAAGAGCATCCGTATCCCAAGCTTAAAGAAGCAACTAACTTTTTTACTACGAATATGGTCACTCTTTTGAATAAGTATGCTACCAAAATTCCAGACAAAGAAGGAAAGATCAAGTCCAACTTCCAATGGGATGCAGTTACTTATGGATCCTTATTTTGGTTTAAAGAAAAAACTGAACATTCTGTTCGATCAGTCTCAAATATTCCTCTTGGTCATAAGGAACGTTTTGCGAAGGTATTTCATGCATTGCTTAAACATGGAGTTTACCTTGCTCCAAGTGGTTATGAGGTTGGCTTCCTCTCTACAGAACACAATATGCAAATTTTGAATGAAGCATTGAATCGTGCCGAAGAAGGCCTAAGGAACTTATGAAAACAAATTTTAAAAATACAATCATTAACGAAAAATTTTCAAATGCGATTCAACATATTCCACAAAATACACCACCTATTTGGTTTATGCGACAAGCAGGTAGATATCATTCTCACTACCGAAAACTACGAGAAAAACATTCTTTCATAGATTTATGCAAAATTCCAGAGTTAGCTTCTGAAGTAGCCTTAGGCCCTGTATTAGAATTTGATTATGATGTATCCATTTTGTTCTCCGATCTTTTATTTCCATTAGAAGCAATGGGTATGGGATTAAGATATGAACCAGGTCCAATCTTATCCAGTCGAATAGAGTCTTTGGATGATGTGGACAAATTGTATTCTGTTGAACAATCTTTGGAAGGAATTTTATTTCAAAAGAAAGCTCTTGAATACACTAGGGCTTTACTTCCTAGTCATGTATCTCTTATTGGATTTGTAGGTGGACCATGGACGCTTTTTACTTACGCTAATTCAGGTAAGCACGATGGGAACTTAAGCAAACCAAAATCAAATATTCAACTTATCCAAGCATTCTATAATAAATTACTCCCTCTTTTAAGAGAAAACATAAAACTTCAATTAGAGTCTGGAGCTGAAATAGTTATGATTTTTGATACCGCTGCTGGTGACCTTGCACCATTGCAATTCAATGAGTATGTTATTAAAGTTTTGGAACCAATTATAAAAGATTTTCCCAACCAAATAGGTTATTATGCCAAGGCAGGAACTAGAGACCAAATTCATTCAATAAATAATATACAAAATCTCGCTGGCTTTGGGATAGACCACCGATTCAGAATGGAATCAATTCTACAGGAAGGTTTTGCAAGAGGATTTGTCCAAGGTAACTTTGATCAGTCTTTATTCTTTCTACCCACAGATGATTTTAAGAAAGCACTTAAAAACTATCTTGCTCCAATCAAAGAACTTTCAAATCAACAAAGAGCAGGATGGGTTTCTGCATTAGGACATGGTGTCTTGCCATTAACCCCTGAAAATCACATAAAGTATATGGTTGAATTTATCAGAGAAACATTTCAGTAAAAGCTTGATGAATTTAATAAGAATAAGGAACAAAATTTGAATACTTCAAATCTACTGAGTAAATACGATATACCTGCTCCGCGTTATACAAGTTATCCTACAGTTCCCTATTGGACTGATAACCCTAGTACGGAAGAATGGATAAATTCATTAAACAATACTTTAAATTTTTCAAATAAAAGTCTTTCTGCTTATTTTCACATTCCATTCTGTGAAACACTTTGCACTTTTTGTGGATGCAATACTTCCATTACGAAAAATCATTCACTCGTTGAAATTCCTTATTTAGATGCTTTAGAAGCAGAAATAAAGTATTACTTAGCTTCCGTTCCCAAACTTAGTTCTAGTCCATTCAAAGAAGTTCATTTAGGCGGTGGAACTCCTACATATTTTTCTGATGAAAATATGGAAAGATTGCTTTCTATGATTCATCAATTTCTTTATTTAAGCAATGATACGAATCTTTCAATAGAAGTAGATCCACGTCGCACTCGAGTATCCCAACTTGAAATTCTCTATAAATATGGATTTAAGAGAATCAGTTTAGGTGTGCAAGATTTTGACAAAGAAGTTCAAAGACTTGTAAATAGAATTCAGCCATTCGAAATTACTAAAAAGATTACAGAAAGTTCTAGAAAAATCGGTTTTGAATCAGTAAATTTTGATTTAATATATGGGCTTCCCCGACAAAATCTTGAGTCCATGAAAAAATCTATTGATTTAACTATTTCACTTCGACCAGATAGAATTGCATTTTATTCCTATGCTCATGTTCCATGGATAAAATCATCACAACGATTATTTACTGAAGATGATTTACCTAAGGCTAAAGAAAAAAGAGAACTCTATGAACAAGGTAGGCAATTACTTGAGGCGAATGGCTATAAAGAAATTGGCATGGATCATTTTGCTTTGGAATCTGATGGACTTTGGAAAGCCTTAGAAAATGGAACCTTACATCGAAATTTCATGGGTTATACAGAAAAATATTCAGATATTCTATTGGGCTTCGGAACATCTGCAATCTCTGAAAGTCCTGATTGCTTTCACCAAAATGAAAAATTAGAAATAAAATATAGGAAATTAATTTCGGAAGGATCTATTCCAACCTTACGTGGTCATAAGTTAAATGAAAAGGATAAAATAAGAAAAAAATTAATATTAGAATTTATGACCACTTGGAAAGTATCGATTCCTCTTGAATTATTAGAAGATGCCAAAGAATATCTTTCAGATATGGAATTAGATGGGCTGATAAAATGGGAAGAAAATATACTTCGCATAACAGAATCAGGTAAACCTTTTCTCAGAATAGTTTGTACAGTTTTTGATGAAAGATACAGAGTAAGTAAACCATCTAAGAATCTTTTTTCTAAGGCTTTATAAATAATTTGATAACTAAAAAAACTATCATTATTGGAGGTGGAATATCTGGTTTGGTAAGTGCTTATTCAGCCATTCAATCAGGTTCAACTGTAATTCTTTATGAAAAGTCGAATCAATTGGGTGGATTAATTGGAACCAAATATTCTGAAAATGGATTAGTTGAACAAGCCGCTAATGGTTTCTTAAATTCATCCTCCATAGAGAAGCTCACAAAAGATTTAAATTTAAAACTTCTCAAGCCAGAATCTTCCTCCAAAAAAAGAAGGTTCTTTCGAAACAATAAACTTCATAGCTTACCTATTTCTATCTTTGCTTTACTACGTGGAATATTCGGTTTTTGTTTTATTAATTCAGAGCCAAATTTAGACGAAAATATGCAGGAATGGAGCCAAAGAATTTTTGGTAAAGATTTTACTGAATTTATCATTGAACCAGCTATAGGTGGAATTTATTCAACAGAATTAGAACTAATGTATGTTCCAAGCGTTTTCTCTAAATTTAAATTCTATAACGGAAAATCTCTACTTAGGAATTTACTATTCCATTTCAAAAATAAAAAGAAAGAAATCAAACCCAATTTAAGAGGACTTGTCTCTTTTCAAAATGGAATGCAAGAATTAATCAAGGGATTGCATACTTACATTTTGAATAACTCTAAATCAAAAATTCACCTCAATTCAAAAATTTCCAATTTAAACCATTTTCTTGAATCCAATAAAAACAATGAAATTAGAATATGCACCTCACTTTTTGAGACAATAGAATTAATTAAAGAATGGGAGTTGGCTAAAGAAATATTTCCTAAATATGACATTTGTTCTTTTTCTTATCAAACCATCTGTACAATAACCCAGTTTGGAATGAATACGATTTTTCCCTATAAAGCATTCGGAATTTTATTTCCGCGTAACCAAAATTTATTCGTAAAAGGAGTTCTGGCTAACCATTGTATTTTCAAAGGTAGAGTAAAAAATTTACCTTACTCTGAAACATGGATCTATTCTGGAGATTGGCTCAATGATGCGACTGAAACAAGCGTAAAAGAAATTTTTGTAAAGGAAAGAAATTTTCTTTTGTCTAAACTAAATAAATTAAGAAACAATGATCCGAATCGTAAAATATTTTTACATGATATTCATATAAAAATTTGGAAAAATGCATTTCCAATTTATAACAAAAATTTATATAATTTCAATAACTTCCTTGATGAGATTGAATTTATCTGTGAACAAAAAGGTAACCCTATTCGATTCTATGGCAATTACCGCAATGGTATAGGCATTAGATCTTTAATAGAAAATGCCATGATCAGTCGATGATCATAAAAATTTTTGGCAACTTCTTCCTGGAGATTCTCCACCTAACTTAAAACATAAACACTCCGTTTTATTCTTATTCATAGATTCCAGAACTAAATCTTTCAAGAAATTAATAAACGGTGGATAAGTTCCAAAAGCAGGAATTCTGTGGTAGGATAGAGCCCCGTAATTTAAAGCCAAATCTTTCAATTCAACTCCGATTTCTTCTAGGGTTTCTAAATGATCACTTATAAAACTAATTGGATATACAGCTATATTACGTTTTTCATTTCCTAATTTTTCTAAAGTAGTTTTAGTATTGGGTTCTGTCCATTTACCTGGACCTACTCTACTTTGGTAAGAAAGGTGAATTTTTCCTTTAAATCCTTTTATGCGAAGTTCCTTTTCAATTTGTAGAATGCATTCTTCCATTTGCGAAACATACTTATCACCCTTATGAATCAATCTCATTGGAACACCATGAGCTGAAAAAACTAAATCCAATTCTTGCCAATCAGTTGTTTGTCCATAATTATCAAGGTGTATGTAATTTTTATTTTCAAGATTTCCTTGAAAGAAATCAACAATAAAGTTAGCTGTTAGTTGAATAAATCTTTTATCCAATGAAAATGTATCTACCCAACCCTCGCAACCTAATGGGCAAGTACCTAGTTTGGATTCGAAAAATTTACCTAGTGAAAGTACAGTCGATCTCGAAAACTGAGGAAAAAGTGGAACCCAAACATTGTTCTTCGAAGGAAAATCACTCAGAGAGGTTAATGAATCTCTTAAATTAGGAAAACCGCAAGCCATGGCAATATTTCCTTCCCATTTGTCTCCAGTTGCTTCGCTAAGTACAAGTGCAAGAGCTTCTGCTTGTTTTATTGTTTCATCAACTAACGGTGATCCTCCGCCATATTGCATAGAGGCATAGGTAGTAGCAACTTTTGGAGCACGTTTAGAAGCTATAAATTTTGCAAGTATTCTACGCAGTGGTTCCCAAAGTGGAAGATCAAAAACATATGGATCCAAAAATAGATCTTTTAAGAAAACTTCAATTTCTTTCTCATTCCTCGGCCCGCCAAGGTTGATCAAAGTTACTTTATAATTCATATCATCATACTTCCTTGAGTGAACAAAGAGTAAAATCTATTTTATTTTTTTTGACTATGTCATTTTACTAGTTGTAGATTTTTCATTTCAATTTAAGCTTTAAACTTACCGCCAAAAATAAAGGAGTTAAAATGGATTTAAGCCCACTTTTTATTTACCTAGGAATTACAATTTGTTTAATTATCACTTTGTTAGGATTTAGATCTTTTAAAGTTTTGATTGGAGAAAAGAAATCCAATGAATTTCCATCCTGGGAAAAACACGAAACGGGATTCTATTGGAGATTGAATCGAGCACAAATCAATTGCCTAGATAATTTACCTATCTTTGCATCTTTAGTCATTTCTGGATTTTTACTCAATATCCAAGATTCTAATTTTATAAATTTTGCTTGGTTAGTTATTGTTGGAAGATCACTTCAAATTATTAGTCATTTATTAGGAGAAACCGTTTGGCATGTGAATGTTCGATTTACAGGATATGTCATCCAAGTCATTTGTTTTGTTGGTATGCTTTATATCTTATTGAGATTAGTGTAGTAACTCAGCATCTATAAATTTGTGAATCGAATAATAGATGCTAAATTATTTTATCTAATATTATTTTTTCAAAATGCGAAATAAATAAAACTCTGTGCATTAGGTGCGCTAAAGCAAAGTAAAAGAAAAAACTGTATTAATAGAATTACAACAACAGCACTAGTCTTTTCAATCATGTTCTTTAATTTGTACTTTTCAAAAATAAATGCACTAACAAAAATTAAGATTAGTAATTTAAAATATGCAAAATTAAAAAACGAATTACTTATTGCCTTATCAGATATTAAAAACATAGTTTTTAGCATTGCAAAAGCATCTGTAAGAGTTTCAGCTCTAAATAAGGGTAAGCCCGCACCCAAACAAATCATAGTAAATAAATAGCAAAAAAATTTGTAAGCTACTCCGCCATTCTCATTAAACCAAAGACTTAGCTTAGACTTAGAATACTCATTTTCTCCGCTCAATAGGATTGTATGCCAAATTCCCCAAGCAAGGTAGTGATAGGCTGCTCCATGCCACAATCCACCAAACAAAAATGTGATGAATATATTTCTATGCAATAAAAATTTGCTACCTCGTGATCCACCGAGCGGAATGAAAATATAATCACGAATCCAAGATGTAAAGGAAATGTGCCAACGAGACCAATGTTCACTAATGCTAGTTACATTAAATGGGAAATAAAAATTTTTATCAAATTGGAAACCAAAAAGACGAGCAACTCCTATCGCGATATCAGTGTATCCTGAAAAATCGAAATAGATTTGCCACATAAATGCGAATACTCCAGTCCAAATCTCAATTGCGTTAAGTGAATCATGATTTTTGAAAACAGAATCCACAATTACTGCTAAATTGTCAGCAAATACAGTTTTTTTCGTGAAGCCAACAAGAATCAAAAGTGCAGAATATTTTATTATATCATAAGTAACGGGCAAGCGATTGTATAAATCACGGAAAAAAGTTTCTGCACGCACAATTGGACCCGCTACCAATTGTGGAAAAAATGAAACATATAATGCAAACTCTATAAACGAATTCTTCGCCTCCATTCGATTTTTATATACATCGATGGTATAACTTATAGATTGAAATGTATAAAAAGAAATTCCAACAGGTAAAATAATATAGTATTCAGTAAAATAATGTTGATTTACAAAATTGATATCATTAATCATTCCAAGAAAAAAATTAGTATATTTAAAATATCCAAGAAAGCCTAAATTAGTCGTCAGAGACAGTGTCAAAATTAATTTTCTTTTTGGATCATTTAGTCCTAATTTAGATATCCATAATGCAGCATAATAATCGATAATAATTGAAAACATTAGCAGAAATATAAAATTTGGATTCCATGACATATAAAAGTAGAAGCTTGCAACCAAAAGAAATATTTTCTGCAATTTATCTTTGAGTAAATTATGGATGATTAGAACAATTGGAAAAAATAAAAGAAAATGAAGTGAATTAAATAACATCTATTTATTTGCCTCACTTCTCAAGATATTAAGAACTTCAGAAGCAAGCTTCTCTGAGAAAAATTTATTACCTTCTTGGTTCATATGCACTAAATCATAAAAGTATTTCGGACTTTCCTCCTTTGGAATAGAATCGTATAAATTGATTGTTCTACCACTAAGTATATCTGAATATTCTGTTTTCCAAAATTGAATTTTTACAGGATAGTCAACATGATCGAGAAATCTTGGCAATGGTGGAAAGACATTGATAATTTTCAAATTGCGGTCATTAAATTTTTTATACAAATGTTGCAATCGGATTTTATACAAATCCGTTAATACAGATTTTTCAGTTGTAAGATTTTGATTTTTAGCAAGTAAGCAAGTTCGGTGAATAGCATCTCTATGAATTTCATCTGAATTATTAGGTATTGATGAAAATTGACCTGTATCCTTTATACATTCTTCCAGGTTAGTAAATGAATACATAGCTAAACTTCTTTTGTATTCATTCAGATAGGGAAATTTCCCTGAACTTAATTTCTCTCTCCTAATTCTTCCTATTCCTTTAATTCGCTTATCAGGATACAGAATAAAGTCACCAATATCTTTGCGATAAGAAATTAATTTAACTCCGATATAAGCAAGATCAGAATATTTCACATTATAGCCATGTTCGTAGATTTCTTTGTATACAATTAAGCGATCAAATTCTGAAATCATAGCTAATGTTCCATCTGATAGTGAACTAAAATCTACCCAAGGCATTTCAGCCTCATTCACATGAATAATATATTTAACATTTTTAAATTTTTTAAGAACTTTATCAACAGCAAGTGACTGAACAATAAGTTCAGCACCTGGTATAGCTACAGATTGAACTGACATTCCCAATTCAGAAAATCGAGCATTTAGAATATCAACAGAAATTCCTTCATATGCAAGTGAAGTTCCAACTATTAAAATATCCGGATCAAGTTCCGATTGGTGATCGAGAATATGTTCAGTGATGCGGTTCACATTTGCAGCATAAGAATTTCTCTTTATAAAAGGTTTGTAACAGCCAAATTGCATCGCTATTTCAATCAAAACAATTATCAAAAAAAATATATATATGGAAGAGTCTTTAAAAAACTTAATATATTCAGACATTTAATTTTTTCGCAATAATAGAAAGATACCTAAGTGTAAGGAAAATGCAAATATTATTTCATAGCATTTATGTAGCTGAATTAAAAATAAGCCCATTATCAGATTTTAAGAAAATGATAAAATTTTCACAACCAGATTTGTTTTTGGAGATTTATAAGGTTAATTTTATTTGGGTTGAAAAATCTTAAATATGAATCCAATTTAATCAAAGATTTGTTAGACGACCAATTCTTCTTCGCCAGCACGAGCCACGACAATCTCTCCCTGGTCTTCAAGCTTACGTATAATGTTTACAATTTTTTGTTGAGAGTCTTCCACGTCTTTCAATCGAATTGGACCCATAAAATCCATATCTTCTCTTAATAAGTTAGCCGCTCTCTTAGACATGTTCTTGAAAATTTTATCTTGAACTTCAGTGTCAACTGATTTTAATGCTTTCGCCAAATCTTGGTTATCAACTTCTCGAAGAACTTTCTGAATCGCTCTATCATCTAACAAGACAATATCTTCGAATACGAACATTCTTTTCTTGATCTCTTCAGCAAGTTCTGGATCTTCCTCTTCCAAAGCTTCAATGATAGTCTTCTCAGTTCCTCTATCTACTAAGTTGAGAATTTCTACGACAGAATCAATACCACCTGCGGAAGTATAATCTTCCGATGCAAGAGTGGAAAGCTTTCTTTCAAGAACTCGTTCAACTTCACGAAGTACATCCGGAGAAACCCTATCCATGGTTGCAATACGTTTAGCAACATCCGCCTGTATTGTATGAGGAAGATTGGACAAAATGTTCGATGCTTTCTGAGGATCTAGATATGATAAAATAAGGGCAATAGTCTGGGGGTGTTCGTTCTGTATAAAGTTTAATAAATGCTGTGGGTCTGTTCTTCGAATAAAATCGAAAGGTCGAACTTGTAGAGAAGATGTTAGTCGATTGATTATATCAATCGCCTTTTGATTTCCTAGAGCTTTTTCTAATAAACCTCTAGCAAAATCAATCCCTCCGTTCGTTATGAACTCTTGAGCCATCATAAGCTCATTGAATTCTACAAGTACTTTCTCTTTGTCTTCAGGAGTGATTTTGTCTAGACGAGCAATTTCAAATGTAATTTGCTCAATCTCGTCTTCTCTAAGATGCTTAAATATTTCTGCAGCTACCTCATTACCTACGGCAACAAGAAAAATAGCGGCCTTTTGCCTTCCAGTTAATGCGGCTTTTTTATTTAGCACTTAAGGAACCTTTACTCTAATTAGACTATCGGGATATATCAGAATCAGATAGAGAATTTTTCCTCTGTAGTTTAGCTTTTTCTAGAAATTCCTTTAGAGAATTGATTCGAACTTGAAATTCATCATATCTTGGCTCTCCCGCAAGTATGGAATGTGCCACCGAGGAAGATTGGTGATAAAGCTGATCTAAGTTGTAAATAAATTCTTTCAAATCTTTAGGATTCAATTGCTTTTTCTTTTTTATAGATTTAATCCCAAGACGAATGAGCCAATTTGTAATTCCCAGAAAATGAACAGGTATAAGTAAATACATAGCTGATTGAAAAATTTGAAGCCACGGTACTTTTGCCACAGGTGAAGAGACAGAAACAGAATAGGCCCAAGCCGAACAGAGCAATACAATAATCCATGTAAAATTCCACTTTGGAGTTGTAGGAAACAGGGAATTAATCCAAAGCATTAAAAAGATACTAGCAGCCAAAAGAAGAAGTACTTCCCATGGAAAAAATGAAAAAATGGGTGCTAGAAAATCATAGGTTCTAGTTATAATGGTACTTGTGGTATCAATAAAGGCTTGGGTAGAATCTGCAAAACTTTTGAGTTCTTGAAGAGTCTCTGAGATTTTTTTTATTGTTTCATTTATAAAATTCATGGCTAATTACATACCAGACCAAAACATTTCCGATCCGCAAAGCAGAAAAAGAGCGATTCAAACGATCCTTTTCGCTTACATATTCTTTGTTTTACCAATTCTTATTTGGCACGAATTTCATTTACCAATTTTTTATATCTTGGTTTTGAGTTCACTAACCCTTATATTTGGATGTATTCTATTTTATTCTTCAATCAAAGTATTCGAAAAGATTTTAACTTTTGGCTTTCACATTGGATATGAATTTTTAGTATATTCTGTTTTCAGTATAGCGCTAGTTTCGTCAGGATTTCTAGAAAACAGAGCGGGTTATGTTTTCCTTTTTATATTTCTTGCTATTGTTGCCTTATTCCGTTTTGTAAAACTCAAATTGCAATATGGACTCGGTATACTTGCTATAATTTTATTAACCAATGGACTTCTCACTTTTGTTGTTTTACAAAAGATGGAAATTTTTTCAGCCTACCATTTATTCAAATCACAATTGCAATTTACAGAAGTAGATTTGTCTGGATGGAAGCTTGAAGAAGAAACAAAAATACTTAGTAATCAATCCATTCCTTTTGAGATTAAAATTCCAGAGGGAATGTATTTCCACAATCCTGAAGATCTTGGCTTAAAGGATAAAACTGGGATAGGCCAAATAGCTGGAATCATATCTGCAAGTGACCATGATCCTAACAGTTATCCTCTTATAAGAATTTTTTTCTTTCCTGCTTATGTTGATGTTCCAGAAACTTTAATCAAAGATGAGGTATGGAAATACATTCAACTTTTAGAAAACCAAGGTGAGATAGAAGAAATTAATGAAATTCAACCGAACCGTGGTTGGGAATTTGATAGTAGAATACCTAGTAATGCCTTTTGGACATTTTATGATATAATAAGACCTCGTTATGCCAAAACTGGATTCTATTTTATTCAATTATCAAATGGTAATAAATTATTGATTCATTTAATTGAGAATTTGGAGAAAGGATCTTTTCATGAAACAAAGATCCAATCTTTATTAGATACCCTCCAATCCAGACTATAAATCCGAAAGGAATAATACTGATTCTGGATTGATTACAGTTTCCCCAATTTTGAAACCTAAATGCAAATGAGGTCCTGTAGACATTCCAGTTGATCCTATATGGCCAATTATTTGACCTTTGGAAATTTTATCTCCGGATTTAACAAGTAACTTAGATTGGTGCATGTAATAGGAAAAAATTTTATTTCCATGATCGATTATTGTAAAATTTCCTTCATAATACATTTCTTTGGCGAGAACAACAGTACCATCTTGAATTGCATAAATGGGTGTACCTTTCGCACCACGAAAATCCAATCCCCCATGAGGGCGACCTTTCTTCTGGTTGTAATCTCGCCTAACATAAAATGGACTAGTTATATAGACTTCTTTGACAGGATATTGAAAACCCGATGAGATTTGGGATTCGGACTTACTCAAAAATGCCTCAGACTTAGCTTTTGAGCACTCTTCAATAAACTGATATGTTTCTTTTGATAAGTTTGAGCTTGTATATTTAGTATCAAGCGAAATCGATTGTTTTTGAATAACTATGAAATCTGTCTTTTTGATATCTATTTGGTATTTCTTAGATCCATACTTAACAAAAAGAATTTTAGAGAATAATTCAAGTAAAAGTGGCCCTGGCTTACGTTCTGGAGAAATAGGAATAAAACCTACTCTATTTACTCCAATTGTTGAAAGAGGAATTTCTTCACCATCTGCCGTTAGTCTTAAATCTAAATCTACCACAGCTTTTTTTTTAGGAATTATCTTAACAAGTATTAACTCGCCTTGAGCAAGGTTTCGTGCTTTAATTTGTAAATCATAGTTTTTTTCAATTTTTGAAATAATAATTCCATCAGCATTCTTTGAAATCAAAGTTTCTTGATGAAATAATAAGATAGTTAAAACTAAAAAAGAGCTAGTTCGAAAAAACCACATCATAGTTTGTAAATCGGTATTTTGCTAAAAGTTCTTCAAATTCTTTTTTGGGCACTGGTTTGGATATTAAATATCCTTGGATAATATCACAACCTTCTTGTTGCAAAATTTTCAACTGTTCTATAGTTTCAACACCCTCAGCGACAACAGAAAGTCCTAAGGAATGAGCCATATTTATGATAGCTTTACAGATAGCTCTATCATTATCATTATTTTCTAATTCTTGAACAAAACTTTTATCAATTTTAAGATGATGCACATGCAATTTTTTCAAATAGCTAAGAGAAGAGTAACCTGTTCCAAAATCATCAACAGATAAACTAACACCATTTTGTATTAATTCTTTAAACTCTAAGACACTTTTTTCTGGATTTTGCATCACAGAAGATTCAGTCAATTCAATCGTTAAAAAATTAGGTGGTAATCCAGATTCTGAAAGTATTCTTAAAATTTCTTTAGTTGTTCCATGTCCATTCCACTGTTTTGCACTGAAGTTTACAGAAAGTGGAAAATTCAAAATTTTTTCTTCATACCAAGTTGATGCTATCTTACAAGTTTGTTTAAGGACAAATATGCCTAGGTCAAATATGATTCCCGATTCTTCTGCAGCCTCTATGAAGACTCCTGGATAAATCATTCCTTTGGATGGATGATTCCATCGAACTAAGGCTTCGGCTCCACAAATTTCTCCCGTTTTCAAATCGACCTGAGGCTGAAAGTAAACTTCAAACTCTTTTGCCTTTAAGGAAGCTCGCATATCATTTTCAAGTTCTAAACGTATCTTAACCCTTTCTATCATTTTAGTTGAATATAAAGTAAAAATATTTCTCCCACGTTCCTTAGAGGAATACATAGCCATATCAGCTGCTTTCAAAAGTTGAGTAGCGTTTTCTCCATGGTCAGGAAAAACGGCTACGCCTATACTCATTGTTAAATGAAGTTCTCTGTCTTCAAACATAAATGGATTTCGCAATTGATTTTGCAATTGGATAAGTATGATTTCTAATTCTTCTATTGATTTAAAATTTTGTAATATTCCACCGAATTCATCGCCACCGAAATGAGAGATATTTTTAATTGCAGGTTGAAGACTTGTAATTTTTGCACCGACAATTTTTAATAATTCATTACCCCGATCGGAACCTATGGAATCATTTACTAATTTAAAATTATCAATATCCATTACAATAATAGCAAAAAGATCTTTTGTATTCTTTGAAAGTAAGGAAAGATTTTTTACAATTTCTTCAAAATGTATTCGATTGGGAAAATTAGTTATTGAATTATAAAAAGCTAATTGTTGGATTTTTAATTCTGCTTCTTTTCTTTCGGAAATATCCCGAAATGTAGCTAGAATTGCAGTTTCATCATTTCTCTGTAGAAGTCGCCACGTAGATTCCATAGGAATCCATTTCCCTTCCGAATTTCTTAATCCCTGGTTGATGATGGAAGAACCATGTATTTCCGCTCCATCCACTTCTTCTGATTTAGGAGATTTCGTTAACAATGAAAAATCCATTCCTATCAACTCAGACTCAGTATAACCTAGTACCATCATTGAAGTGCGATTCGTTTGAAGGATTTTCTTAGTTTCCGATTCTATTATAAAAATTAAGTCTAAGGAATCTTGGAAAATATTTTGCCATTCAATAATTGAATGCTCCAATTTAGTTACTGTATTTTCTAATTCTTTAGCTCTAAGCTTACCTTGAATTGTTTGATTAAAAATAAAAAGATAATCTGTTGTGAGAGTTTCATAACGAATGTAAAAATCTACATTTGGATTATCAAAATCAACTATATAGCTTTTATTTTGTTGGTCTCTATAAATTATAACAAATACAGATTGGGGATAAGTACTTTGTATTTTAGAAATTAGATCCTTAGATACGTCATCTTCCCAAAAGAAGTATAACATCGATTTGTCTTCAATAATCTCATCTATACTATAAGGTCTTTTTAATTCTACAACTTCATTCCACTGTGACGATAAAATATCAAATAAATAAATATTTATTTCATTGGATTGTGTAGAAAAAAAATAAACCATATTGACTGTGGTTCATTTTTATTTTTTTTTAAGGAATAGTCAAACGAATAATCCTATCAGTTTCTTTGACCAATGATTGCAGAACCTGTTTTTTCCATCATTCGTTCTTTGGTAAGAACTAGGTCTTGTCGATTGTCAGCAGCCATCTCTCCTGAGCCATCTAAGTAGATCGCACCCTTAGGGCATGCTTCTTCACACAAACCACAAAAGATGCATCGAAGTAAATCAATCTCAAACTTCTTAGCATATTTATCTTCCGGATGCAAGTGTTGCCTTTCTGGAGTAACTTCTCCTGCTTCAATATAGATAGCATTTGCGGGACAGATCCACATGCAGCAAAAGCAAGAAGTACAGCGTTCTCTATTCTGTTCATCCCTCTTCAAAGAATGCAAGCCTCTAAACCTGGATGAGTATTGCCTTTTCTTATCAGGATACTCAATAGTTACTGCACCTTTAAGGAAGGCAACTTTTAGAAAATGTTTTAGGGTAATCCATAAGCCTTTACTTATGGAATAAAAATACAATTTTTCATACCAAGTGAATTGGTGGCGCTTTGCTACATTCACAACATTAATAGTTGCCATGGACGAGTGCCTCCTCTTGCTTTTTTATTGGATCTAAAATTTTCTTAAAAAATTCAGATGTATTTAAAAGTCCTTGAACTGGTTTTAAGGATTTATCAAAATTCTGTCTCAATCCATTTTTATTCGTGAAGCTTCCACCTTGCTCAGCAAAAATTTGGATCGGTATCGCATAGCCGACTTTAGTTAGATCGTCATTCACATTTGTATCCAATAAAACTACCTTACTCAATCGCGAGGAATCTATCCCTTCTGGTATAGCTTCCTTAATGATAAAAAGAAGATCAATTTTCTTGGAATTAAAATCATGAATGATTCCATTTATTCCATTCGAAGTTGTGAGACCTAAGTCAATCGCGCCACGTGTGTTTGGATGATAGTCCTTAGTGAGTAGAAAGTCAACTTGCTCAGTTTCCTTGTATTGAGGATCTGTTACTCTCACTTCCCAAATAATATTCTTCTTAGATTTTACTAAAGTTTGTAATTCAGCAAGAGATTCATTCGTTTCATGTGCGCCACCAAGAATCGCGATGGAACTTGAACTATTTATTTCAGATATAAGCTTATCAAATACTTGAGTAGAGATAGATTCTTTTCCATTGTCCATGTAGCTAAGAAGTCTATTCTCATTCATCCAATCTAGATCAAATCGACCTTTGTCACAAAGAAAATACATTTCTTGTTCAAAGTTCTCTTTGACCATATATCTGTACATTTTGTTATCTCTTACATTTGCTTGAACATTACATCCTGTGCTACATCCATGGCAAACAGAATCATGAGTATTGTACCACCATACCCTAGATTTAAATAGAGTTTCATGGTTTAACAAAGCACCAACGGGGCAGATATCAGCTAAAGCACCTTGGTAATTATGGTTAATAGGTTCATTTTTAGCAAGACCTATAATAGAATGGTAGCCTCTTTCGAATAGACCCAAATTCGATTCTCCGACTTTCTCTTCTTCAAACCTAACACATCGGTAACAGACTATACAGCGATTGTGATTGATGATTAAATTGGTGCCAATTTCTTCTTGGGGAATATTCCTCTTTTCAAATTCAAAGCGAGATCGACCTGATCCAGAACCGAAAGCATTATCTTGCAATCGACATTCACCTGCTTTATCACATACAGGACAATCCAAGGGATGATTAGCTAATAAGAATTCCATAGTACCAGCGCGACCTTCCTTTACTCGGTCACTTTGTGTAATAATCGAAAGACCTTCTTTCACGGGAGTGTTGCAAGCTGCTTGTAGTCTTGGCACACCTTCAATTTCGATAAGGCACATTCTACACATTCCTACAACAGTTAAAGCGGGATGATAACAAAAATAAGGAATTTCTACACCAACATCTTTGGCAGCATCTATGAGATTTTTCTTCTCATTTACATCATATTCAAGTCCGTCGATTTTAATCTTTACCAAGAAATCTTCTCCTTATCTTAGACATAGGCTAAGCTCTAGATTCTATCTTGCAACTCATTAAATTAGGGAATTTGGTCTTGTCCGGGAGATAATGCACTATCTCCTCAGCAATAATTCTAATAGTGCTAGACCTAATCTTTGTATTTCGAATAATTTTCAAAATCAATTCATCCAAAATTCTAAATCGAGAAGATTCAATGAAAAAATATTCATCTAAATGAATTTCCATTTTACTTATTGTGCTATGGGTAGATAAGAAATCAGAAAGTCGTTGGTAGATTTCATCACTTGAATTTTTCTTAGGGCATCCCTTTAATTCTAATTTAACGGTATCATCAGGAAGCTCTTCTAAGCTGATTTTAAGTGGAAATGACTTCTTATCGATCAGATCTTCTTTTAATATTCCTAAACAATGAAGAACCTTCTCAACTAAGCTTTCTAGATCTATAGGTTTTAATAAATAATGATTTACATGTTGTTGAGCAGCTCTAAGTACATTCTTTCTTTCTCCAGCTGCTGTTAACATAATCGTAGGTGTATCTTTGATGTATTCTGCACCTTTTTCAAGAAATGCAAGTCCATCTAAATAAGGCATCATCAAATCACTTATTATCAGATCATAGGTATTTGTCTTCACTCGAGATAAGGCTGCCATACCGTCAGAGATATGAGTAATATCAAAATTGTATTTATCCAAGGAATGAATTACAACCTTTGCTGAATTCTCATCATCTTCTGCTAACAAAATAGAATATACCTTTTGCATGAATTATCTCCTAGTCTCTCTATTCAATACCCATTTCTCATACCATTCAGGTTGAAGAGCTCTTTGGTAAAAATATGCATCTATCAATACTAAATTAATCGCTGCTTCAATAATTGGAACTGCCCTAGGAAGCACACAAGGATCATGCCTTCCTCTAGCTTTAAGGGTAGTCTCCTCATTTAGTGAATTTACAGTTTTTTGCTCTTTTTTTATAGTTGAGGTAGGTTTGAATGCTGCTTTGATAACCAGTTCCATGCCATTTGTAATTCCACCTTGTAAGCCGCCTGAATGGTTGGTTCTAGTTCTAACTCTCTTTTCGTCGTCTATATAGAACTCATCATTATGATTGCTACCGAATAGTCTCGTACCAGAAAATCCTGATCCAAGCTCAAAGCCTTTGCAGGCAGGAATGGATAAAATAGCTTTTGCTAAATCACCATCTAACTTATCATAAACGGGATCACCTAATCCTGGTGGAAGATTATAAACAACTGCCTTAATGATTCCTCCAACAGAGTCGCCTTCGTTTCTAAGATCGAGAATAAGTCTTTCCATCTTGGAAGCTGTTTCTTTATCAGGACAACGAACAGGATTCACATCTACTTCTTCACGAGATTTTGGATAACTATTCTCGGAAATATTCGAATCAATTTCACCAATTGAATCAACCCAAGCAACCGTACGAATTCCTAAATCTCTTTCTAAAATTCTTCGTGCCAAACCAGCTGCTGCAACTCTTGCTATAGTCTCCCGAACAGAAGATCTTCCACCACCAACATGAGCACGGAATCCATATTTTTCTTGGTAGGTATAGTCTGCGTGAGAAGGACGAAAAACATCTTTAAGATTGTCGTAGTCTTTAGAAATTGTATTTTTATTATCTACAACTAAGGCAATTGGACTTCCAATTGTTTTATCTTCAAAAACCCCAGACAAAACTCTAACTTCGTCAGCTTCATCTCTAGGAGTTGTTATTTCACTTTGTCCTGGTCTTCGACGATCTAAGTCTTTCTGAATTTCAGAAAGCTCCAAAGGAATTCCTGCAGGAACTCCATCAATTACAACACCCACAGATGGACCATGAGACTCGCCAAAGGTGCTGATTCTAAATATTTTTCCCCATGAACTCGGCATATACTACCAAAATTAGTGATTTAGAATAGAACACAAACCAAGTTTTCAATCATGTTGAGAAAAAAACAAAATAGGCTTGCAGGAGACCAACAAGTCCACCCAACAAGGCACCCAAAACGATCAAAGTCATTTCATCTTCCTTGAATACAGAATGTAGCAAATCTTCAAATTCATCTTTAGGAAGCTTTGCGAGTCTTTCAGCAATTGTATCTTCAATCTTTAAAGTGTCCGAAACATAACTTTTAACTCTATGAGCTACATCGGGAACTATATACGTAATCTTCTCAGCTATCTTTTCTTTCAAGGACTGCATTTTTTCCTCTCCCATAAGAAAAGAAGCAAGGGGGATTTTCTCATTAATTTTGTTCTCAGTTGCTTCTTGAGCTTTTTTATTTATGAGTTCAATGATTAGATCTCCACCTTTTCCCATAAAAATTAATCTTACAAGATTTTCGGTATTTAACACTCTACTTGCTATAACAGCTGCAAACTCTTTAGATACTTCATTCTGCCTTTTCAAAAATAAGCCTTGGTAGTTCATGAAAACATAACGCTTTACTTCAAGAGGTCTAAATATCATTAACAATGCGAGCCAGTTGGTATAATATCCTACCAAAACTCCCATAATTGGCATAGTCCACCACTGACCTAGTATATTGATAAAAAGTACCTGAACTAAACCAATGATAAATCCAAAATAAGCACCGGATTGAATAATGAAGGTGAATTCGGGACCTCCACATCTTTGGAACATTTCAATTAAATAAACAGTATTCTTTCCGCTTAAAGATCCACGAATCACTTCATTAAAATCTAAAACATTATCTAAATCATCTCCGAAGCTTTTATAAACTTCACGAACTTGTCCTGGTATTACACTTCTAACTTCTTCTTCAATGCTTGCTGTTAGTCCAGCAGGAAGTAATTTCCAAAGAGCTGGATTCTTGGCTTGGATGACATCTTTTACAATTTCTTCTGCTTTACGGTCAATTAAATCAGTTACTAGAAGCAATAGATCATCAGGATTAATCTTATTGTACAACTCTTTAGGCTTAACCAATTTTTCTGTTAAAACTTTTGTGATAAGTCCGCTCATCTTTATGGCATGATTGGGAATAATCCCCTTCCATCCAAATTTTCCAATTCCCCAAAAGTTCATAGGGTGAAAAATCATCTTTACTGCCATGTAGTTTGTTACCCATCCAACAAAAGCACAGGTAAACGGAATTGATAAAATTTGAATTGCTTTCGGTGATGTGAGCCATTCCATAGAAAGTCAGAATGCATTTTAAATCTCAGATTAAAAAGCAGTTTTTTTAAAGTTTAACAAAAAATGATGATATTTTTATCATATAAGAAATCTTTACTAATTTCTATTTCTATCCATTTATTTATATTCTTTGCATATTTTCTTTTTCATTGGAAATTTCAACTAAGTGACAAATTAAAAATAGCTTTAGAAAAAGGCTCATCTTCATCGCTTCAATTTCATATAAGGGGAAAAGGTGAAACTCACACAAATTCCATCCAATCTGCTTCCCAAGAACTAGGCTCAGAAACGATACAAAATGAAATTCTACGAATCCAAAATGCCATACCTTACCCCGAATCAGCACTCCAAAGAGGTCTAGAATCTGATTGCGAATGGTTAGTTACAGTTGCAGAAAATGGAATTCATGAAAACGTGGAAACAACGAGAAAGTGTCGGTATGAAATTTTCAATTCTGCATTCAAAAAGATAGTCAGAGAATGGAAATTTCAACTCCCACCAGGAACTATAATTCGTATTCCTGTTTCCTTTCGTATTGTAGATAAAAATGAATAAACAATGGCACATACTCTATACCAACCCAAGAGCAGAAAAAAGAGTTCTAAGTTATCTAGAAAAATATAATTTTGAAAGCTATTTACCTCTTCTTAATATAAAAACAAAATGGTCCGATCGTTGGAAAATGGTAGAAAAGCCCATGTTTACTTCCTATGTCTTCGTAAAAATTTCTTATTGGGAAGATAAAAATAAAATATTGATTCTTCCTGGCATACACCATATCGTTTTCTACAAAGGTATTCCTGCTGTTTTGGAAGATGAAATCATTGAAATGATGAAAATCTTAGTAGTGAACTTCGGTGAAAAAATCCAAGTCATCAAAGATGAGAACCTGCAACCTGGGAGAATTCTAGAAATCAAACATGGCAATTTCAAAGGTCATAAAGCTGAGGTTGTAGAAATAAAAAACAAAACCTATG
Source organism: Leptospira sp. (assembly GCA_002786225.1). GTDB lineage: Bacteria > Spirochaetota > Leptospiria > Leptospirales > Leptospiraceae. Next base: position 220,990 of record PEQN01000001.1, read on the forward strand.
TTGTGATGAATTTGCCTATGATGGGACAGCAAGCAAGAACAGAAATTAAAATTGAAGACTTAGGTTTAGAAGAAGGATGGAATAAATAGATGTCATATCTTAATATTATAAAGAAGGCTATAGATATTGAAGTTGAATCCATTCAATACTTCCAAGATAATCTGGACCCAAATATTGAACAAGCAGTGCAAATTCTATTAGATTGCAAAGGAAAAGTTATCCTAACAGGAGTTGGAAAATCAGGAAACATAGCCAAAAAAATCTCATCAACCATGTCATCCACTGGAACTCCTGCAGTATTCATACATCCAACAGACGCACTTCACGGCGATGCAGGTATCATTCAAAATGGTGATGTTGTCTTGGCTATAGGTAAAAGCGGAGAATCGGATGAATTGAATTCCTTGTTACCAACCATTAAAAAGATAGGTGCTAAGATAATCTCAATTACATCCAATCCTGATTCTACCCTTGCAAAGTCTTCCGATGCTCCAATCATAACTCCAGTTTTAAAAGAAGCCTGCCCTCTTGCCTTAGCTCCTACATCTAGCACTACAATTGCCTTAATAGTTGGTGATGCCCTTGCTATGGCTCTCATGGAGATTCGCAATTTTAAATCAGAAGATTTTGCTCTATACCACCCTGCGGGTAGACTTGGCAAAAGACTTTCTTTAGTAATAGATGATGTTATGCGAAAAGGAAATCAAGTAGCCACAGTTGACTCAGATTCAAATTTTGAAATGATATTAAAAGAAATTACTTCTAAAATGGTTGGCGCAACTGGAGTTGTTGACAAAGATCAAAAGTTAATAGGATTTATAACAGATAACGATATTCGCAAAACTTTTATGAATAAAGTCGACCTTAACCTGACTGCACAAAAAATCATGAATCCATCACCTTCTTTTTTCCTATCCGGGAGCAATGCATATGATGTCTTGGTAAGCATGGAAAATCGAGAAAGACCAATTTCTGTTGCTCCAATTATTGACTCAGAACATAAATTAATTGGAATCATAACGGTTCACGATCTACTTCAGAAAGGATTGTAATATGCCTGTAAAATACAAAGTTATTGCCTCTGTCGGTGAAGAAGATTTACGAAATTTACAAAAGAAGGATACAAAAGATCTTGATCTTTTAGAAGTGAGGCTGGATCTCTTCTCAAGAAATTATCTACAAAAAGAACTAAAGAAAAAAGTTAAATCTCTCGCTATTCCTGTTCTTTTAACTTATAGGAGAGCTGAAGATAGCAATATGAAATCCTATGTAAAGCTCTTTCCTGAAGATGTAGAAGATTTATTAAAAGATTTCAACTCATCTGAAAATTTTTTAGATATTGAATTGAATCGTGATGATACAATATTTGTAGGATTTGAATCTCTTAAGTATCAGATTATTTACTCCTATCATAGCTTTAAAAAATCTATCTCACAAAAAGAAATGAAAGAATATATTTCCAATGCAAAGCCAGTAAAATCAGGAAAACCAATTTTTAAATTTGCAATAACACCAGAAGATATCAATGAAGCAGCGGATTTTATGAATGATATAAAAATTATTTCCAAATCCGCAACGCTTATTGGAGTCTGTATGGGAGAATCTGGAATCATTTCTAGAGTATTTGGCGATGCCTATGGATCCTCTTTTACTTATATAACTATAGGTGAACCCAAAGCTCCAGGTCAAATTCCTGTAGATACATTTAAAAAATTGCGTCCTGATTTATTTAAGCAATAAGGATACATTATGTCAAGTTCTAGCGATTTATCTTTTGAAAAATTCGAAGAATTTTCTTTCTTTGATAATCTTGCCTTATACTATTTGTGTAACGAGACTCCTCCTCAAACTTTAGCACTTGCCTTTTTAATTGCTGAAAAAAAAGTATGTGGCTCTATGTTGGGTGTCTTGGAACCAAAAAGAAGAAAGTATGTTCATGAGCTTATGTCTTCTCAGCAAGATGCAAGCATGGAAAAAAAGAAAGCCGCAGCAGATGGTATGCTTATTATAGCCGATGGTTTACTTTCAAGGGATTTGATTCAGAAAAAAGGAAACTTTTATTTCGGAAAACCAAAGTAAATTAATTATTTCATAATTTTTAATAAGATATATAAATTATATATGTTTAAATTTTTTTAGAAAAAATACTAATTAAAGTCAGTACTGATTTTTTGTTTAGGTACAATCCGTCGAAAATTGTATATGAACTTCTTTAGGAAATATTTCCTATATATCTTGATTTTGTTTTTTGCTAATGGTTGTGTAGCTTGGCCAGGTTTCACAGCAATTTTTACAACCCTTCAAAAAACAGCTTCATCTGGTATGGATTCTCTCGGTTTGCTTTTATTGGGTGGTCAGCCCTCTCCAAATTTAGACCAAGGAACCCCTGCTACACTGGATGGAGAATCTATCATTGATATACCAAGTTTGGTCTCTATCGAAATCTCTACTCTAAATCCATCTTTTCCCAAAGGAACAACAATTGATTTAGTTGTGACTGCGATCTACTCTAATAATACAAATCAAGATGTAACCAGTGAAGTTACTTTTCAAAATCTCAGTCCTGTTATTCTGTCCTTACAATCCACTCATTCACAGATCTTGGGATTCAATATAGGTAATGGTCAAATACAAGCAAGCTTCCAAGGTAAAACTGCAAACATTAACTTGACCGTTACAAATGCTATCTTGCAGTCTATAGAGCTAAGCCCATCCACTATTCAAGTGCAAATTGCACTAAATGCTAACTTTTTTGTAACTGGAATTTATTCGGATTCTTCCACAGCAGATCTTACCAATCATCCCAATATCACTTACCTTAGCTCAAATACAAGCATAGCCAACATATCATCGAACGGACAAATATTAGGAATTGCAAATGGCACAACATCTTTTAAAGCTATCTTTGATGGATTTGAAAGTACAGCAAGTGTGCAAGTTGTTTCTCCAACTTTAACTAGCATACAAATAACACCTAACAATACATCTATAGCTCTTGGTATGACTCAGAATTTTGTTGCACTTGGGAATTACAGCAATGGCACTTCTGTTGATCTTACTAATTCAGTAACTTGGATCTCTTCCGATTCATCAAGAGCATTATTTTATTCTAGTCCTGTTCCTAGAGGTCAAATACAATCTTTATTGGAAGGATCAGTTACGATTACTGCTCAATTAAATTCAATTGTAAGCAATTCGGTCCTGCTTTCTATCACTCAAAAACAATTAACACAAATTGCTATATCTCCAATAAATTCTTCTTTGCCCAAAGGAAATACATTGCAATTCCAAGCAATGGGAACATTTACAGATAACTCAATGGCAGATATAACTAGTTTAGTTACTTGGTCATCTAATGATGCAAATATCATAAGCATAAGCAATGGAGGAGGAATGGATGGACTGGCTTCTGCGGTCAACGTAGGAAGTACGACGATTTCCCTTAGCTATAACACTTTTACAACAAACACTTCCATCAATGTCACAGCTGCCATTCTTAATAGTATCGCCATTGTACCAGTAAATGCTTCAACCGTTGCAGGATTAACTCGATCTTATTCGGCAATCGGAACATACTCAGATTCTAGCACTCAAAATATTTCTCAATCTGTAATTTGGAGTGTAAATGATCCAAGCAAGGCAACTATTGACAATAGTCTGCTGCATAAAGGATTGTTAACAGCCATTAGTGCAGGAAATATAAGCATTCATGCACAATTGAATCCTATAAGTGGATCAACATCTGGGATTATCCTTGCTGGAGATACTACACCACCAACTGTTGTTTCAGCTACTTCCATCAATCCAACAACAGTTCAAATAACTTTCTCAGAACCTATCAATACAATAGGTGCCTTAAATTTTAATAATTTTAAAATATCCAATTCAAGCTCTTTAATTGGTCTTTGTACGAATAATTCCAATTTTTCGAATTCTTCTCAGACATCTGACTTTGCTATTGATTCTGTTTCTGGTTCTGGAAATGTCTATACTTTGAATTTAAGTTCGAGTCAGATTTTTGGGAAAAATTATACTGTTCTAGTCAATAAATCCAACATCTATGATCTAGCAGCGATACCCAATAATTTGGGATGCTCGAATTCGGCAGGTTTTGAAGGACAATCAATTCTACGTATTTCTTCTTCTAATTGTAAAAATCTTAATCAAATCATAGTTACATTTTCTAAACCAGTTAAGACAGGCTCATCTTCAGGAGGAGCAGAATGTGACTCAGCAAGTTCTTGCGCATCTAAATATAAAATAACTGGAATCGATTTAGGTCAAATCACTTCAGCCAAAATATTGGATGGAATAGTATGTGGTGCCGAAGCAGCAAATTCATCTAAGGTTTGTATCACTCATTCCTTAATTCAAAATGGTGCAGTAAGTACTATTATAGGTGCCAATGCAACCAATGGAGATGGTTTTGATGATACACCTTATTCTGCAATCAGAGATCTCGCCGACAGTGAAAATCTTCAAAGCAATCCAAGAGATCGTGCTAGTTTTTCCGGTTGTGGAACGGTCCCAGTAAATTTTTCAGATGGTGCTATTTCGACAAATACTTTCGGAGATGGAACATCATTTGGATATCTTTCGAATTACAATAATCAAATCTATATAGGTCCTAACCGTGAGGGAAATTCCGCAGCTAGATTTCAATTTGATGGATCTAATCCTTCCAATATTGGATTTCAAATAGATAAACACAATGCCGCTAGAAATACAGCTAACTCAAGAGACGGTGGAATTTCTGTACCACCTTTTGTTACTATGGGTCACAATGGATGTATTGAATCCAATGCCAACCTTTCTGTAGGTTGTGGACCAGATAATGAAAATGGAAGAGGCAATTTTTCTGTTGGAAATTTATTTGGTAGCGAGATACTTTTCATGGGTGGAGCTAGGAATTTTCCTGGTGTAACCTTTCCACATTTTAGATATCTTTATTATACCGTTGATACATCTACTTCTTTGGATTTCAAGTACATTCAATTAGGAAATATAACTGGAAGCTCAACAGCAGGAACACAAAGCTTCGTTACACAAAATAATAATTTATATGTCGGCTTCGCAAAGTACAACCAACCTTCTTATGCGGGTGGTGGTGCTTCAAGAAATACACCAGACTTTGGATTTATAAAATTTACAACCAATGCTGGAGATAATACCTCATGTTTGATTGGAAACAATTGTGAAGCAGGTAACAATGGTAGGGGTGTAAGATTTCGTATAGACCGTGTGCCCTTTTTTGGTGGATCTAGCGCTGAATCGAATGATAATACTTATACAAATTATGGACTTTATACGGGAGTTGATTCCCTGATAGTCTTTAATAATAGAATCTATACAGCAAATGGTGGACACAACCAAGTAAATCACAATGGTGGGATCATTCGTTCAAATACAACAAATCCAGGTGCCTGTGCAGGAAAATACAACTGTGCTGCTAACTGGACAGAAATTACTCCAAGATCCAATGTTCATTGGCATGGTAGCTCTGGAAATTGGTTTTCCTTAGAGCTAAGAAAATCCTCTGATTTTACACCTGGAGATTTAGCTTTTGCTCAATTTGCTGAGTTCAATGGAAATTTATTTGCAATCCGAACATTTTGTATCGCTACCCCGTCCAATGCCCTTGATCATGCAGATGCTATATCTAAACCCGCATTGGTAGGTTGCAATGATGGCACAACTAACAACAGACGTCCACAATTATGGAAATGTAATCCAAGTTTAACTTCTGGCCCACTTACTTGTGAAGCTGGAGATTGGTCCTTAGTAGCAAATAATAATTCCGGTGTTACGAATTTCGGATCTGTCGGTAATCATAGTGCAACCTTATTGGTAAGAAATGGAAGTTATTTGTATATAGGTTTCGATAATAATTCAGGAATTGAGATTTGGAGAACTAATGTTGCTAATCCAGGAATCAATTCTAGTGAGTGGCAAAAAGTTTCCACAAATGGTCTTGGAGATCCATTGAATATGTTAAATATTTTTTCTGCGATCTCTGTTCCTGTTGGTTCACTAAATTATATTTACGTTTCGACTGGAAAAACAGGTATTCCATTAAAAATCTTCAGACAGCAGAACAATTAATTTATGAAATCAAAGAATCATTTATTTCCAAAAAATCAAAAGATAAAAAACCAATTTAAAGATTGCATTAAGAATCATTTTTGGATTCTTTTAAGTATATTTTTATTTATAATAAATTGCCAACATGCAAGAATTCGATTCATTCCAGATCTTCCTGATCAGTGCATTCCTTGGTCAGAGAAAAATCAAAATGAAGTCTGCCAAGCTTCACTGGAAATTATACGAAATGATTTGGCCAAAAAGAAAACAGTAGAGAAAGAATTCCCTCAGATTTATACTTACTGGGGATTTAAACCAGAGGACATCCAAGTAGATTTAAATAAAGAGTGCCCCAAGGGTGTTTATGAGATACATCAGTATTCGACTTTAATTAATGCAGTTTATGAACAATTGACAATAGGATTTTATTCTCCGAGGACTCTAAGGTTAACTTGTTATGAATAATTTATTGATAGAAAGGAAAGCAAAATCCCTTTTTTCTTCTTCATACCCTTTAAGGTTCCAGTATTTGATTTGTATTGCAATTCTGTTTTTAAGTTTTTGCAATAGAACAACTTTATCACTTACAAAAGATAATGTAGAAAATCCATCCTATGAATCCAAAACAGAAAGTTATTTCTTAGGCTACTATGAGTTTGGTGCTGTGGAAGAATGGATTTGTCCTTCTGATTCTCACACTAAAATAGTGATAGAAAGAAATATAGTTGATTCGGTTATACACTTTGCTGTGGGAGGAGTCTTTACAACAAGATCTAATATTGTATATTGCTCAAAATCAATAGAAGCAAGACCAACCGAGCTACAACCAAATTCTAGTGGGAAACCTAAATCAAAATAGCATTCAACTAAAATCTTTATATATCAAATCCTTAGAATCAAAAACTAAAATTCGTTCACCTATTTCCAAGGAATTGTAAAACCTAAGTCTTCAAATTTTTCTTCAAGCTCATCACGTTCACGACTTTTTTTAACTTGAGTCAAATCTTCATTCAATAAACCAAATTCTATAGCTTTTTGAATTGCTTTTTCTTTTCCTTGTTTGTTAAACGCAGATATGATTTCTTTTTCAATTCGAGTTAAGCCACTCGCATTTACTCTATAATCCAAGAAAGCTTCCCAAGCAAGTGGACACCATTTGCTAACAATTTCATTGCCGATAGTTTTCGCAAAATTTCGAATTTCTAACTGAGCATGATCATCCATACGAAGAGCTAAAAAATGCAAAAGATTATGAAGATCAACCTTCCAATATGCTTCTGTATAAGTAGAAAGTGGTAGATCTTTACGAGCTTGTTCTCTAGCAACTCCAAGTTCTAATCTATGTTGGTAAAGTTTAACTGCATCATCATGAAATTTTTTCTCTGCTTCTGAGAGTTGTTTTCCTTGCTCAATGGGAAAATAGCCTTCACTGCCTTGGCGATTCCCTCCTGATTGCAATCTCCACTCAGATTCAGATGTTGTTTGAGAAGAGTCAATTGCGACGGAATAACGAGTTGAATACTCATTTACATTTGCCATACGATGGCGAATCCACTGCCGCCAGGTATCCATAGGAACTCTTACATGTAATTTGAGTTCACACATTTCAAAAGGAGTAGAGTGTCTGTGGCGAATAAGATAGCGAATCAAACCTCTATCTTCATGAATTTTTTTTGTTCCTTTACCATAAGAAACACGAGCTGCTTGTACGATTGAAGAATCGGAGCCCATATAATCAACAAGACGTACAAATCCATCATCCAACACTTTAAATGCCTTCCCTAGAATCTCATCTAAAGCAGGAACATTCAATCTTTCTAATTTTTCAGGTGTTTCTTCCATTATAGAAATTATGTCTAGAAAATGAGCACACCAGAAAAGCCAATTTTAGTTTTAAAGAAAAATTTTTTATCTTTATAGAAACGCTTTTTGTCAGTTTCTAGCTAATATAAGGAAATATTCATGGTTATGAATTCGAGAAAAGCCTCAAAGATTGACACCGATGCTCTTCGCATCATTAAAAATCCAAAGATCCAACGATCTGAAAATTTAAAAGTGAGTCCAGAGGAAATATTTATATTTCCTGTCCCCAAACAAACATACCAATTTCTAGAAGGTGTGTGGACATCTTTTGTAAATAAGATGGTATCATTGATTTACTTCGATGATGAACCTTGTTTTTCTTATGCGATTTTTGAAATCATTGATAAAGATGCAATGAAGGTTGTAGCGACAGCAACCCACTTTAAGCTAAAAGAATTAGCGATGAAGAAAAGAATTCCTGGTATTGATGAATTCATTAAGCAAGCAAAACCAATCCCTCTTAATGATGTTCAAAATGAATCTTCCCGCTATCTACAAGAAGCTATCATAGATTTCAATAATGGATTACGTCCTGAAATTAAGTTTATCGATTTAAAAAATGAACCAATACATCCTGATAAACGTAGTCTTTTAACAGACACTATGAATTATGCTGTTGGACTTCCCATTTTTATCAAAGAAAATCCAATAGGAATCCTTTGGGGCATTGCAAAAGATCCTATCCAAGAACACGAAAAAACAGAACTAAGACAACAATTCTTTTCTCTATTTGATGTAATAGAATTCGTAATTGGTAAAGAATTGGATTCTCATCTTGATACTTACATGGCACGTAAGAATATTGAGAAAGCAGATACACATTCTAATTCCAAGAGTTTATTCTATACTATCACAGAAGGACAAAAAGAACCAGTAACATCGATTGTTTTTAGATCTCACCAATATGAAACTGAATATAGGATGGATGCTTCTTTCATTATACCAACTAGCAAAGGTTATGCGGTAAGCTTAAAACAATTCACACCTGAAAAATTCAACAATTCAAATAAGAATCTATTATTGATTCCTGGTTTCTTTTGTCGTAGATCTGTAATGGATAAGCTTGCTAGAGAATTAGCACTTAAATATGGGTACAGAGTGTTCTCTATGGATATGCGAGGAAGATCCAAACAAACTATGCCTAAGAATGGCAAGAAAGAAGGATGGACTGTTGATGATTATATCCAATCCGATTTTCCAGAGGTTCTAAAGTGGCTTAAGAAACAATTCCCTGAAGAAATGACTGTCGTTATCGGACATAGCATGGGGGGAATGATCCCAAGATTCTATACAGCTGCCTATGACAAGATTAATGATACCAAAGAAGGAAATATTCTTCCTAAACCTGCTGATTACATTGCTGGAGTTGTTGCGATAACTTCCCCTAATTACATAAGACTCAGTAGTAATCTTTTCTATATGGATCAAATTAAAAAAGGACTTAGCCTTATTCCATCTCGATCTGTAGTTGATTTCTTTTTAGGAATGGCATCCTTTTCCATGCAGACAACTATACAGACTATAGATTTAAAGCGATTCTTTAAAATGCTCCTGAATCTTCATGAATCACTTAGACCTTTTTCTTATGATATAGGAACAAAGATGCTAACAATCAAGGACTTCGTTGGATACAAAGATATCACACCACCAGAGTGGTATTTCTTGGTAGAAGATGTCTTCTGTGAAGAATCAGTTTCAGTTATTATGCAATTTGTTCATTCCCAACTTTCAAATGAAGAATCATTTATGTCTTCTGATGGTAAAATCAACTATACACAAGAAATGAAAAATTTTGACCTTCCTATTTATTCTATACTTGGAACTGAAGATAAAATTGTTCCTATGGACACAAAAGTTGGTGATTTAGATTTATTAAAAAGCAAGAACAAGGTTGTGGAAAAATACGAACAAGGTCATTTGGGAATTATATTCCACAACGATACTGTTCGCAAAATTTGTAATAATATCAATGAATGGATTTTAAAACTTTAAAATCAATTATCATTTCGAATTAACTCACAACTCAAAAAAACATTGCTCGAAAGATTAGAAATCTCTTGAGCGATGAATTTTCCATTTCTTTGGGCACAATTGACTCGACTAATATCTAAACTATCATTGGGTTGTGCGTATAATATTTTTTCGTATGCATCCGCTTGAAATATAAAACATGATCCTATCAAATTTTGTGTTGGACATTTAGCTATCTTCTTTAAAAAGCTAGGTTCGCAGATTGAATTAGCGATAGCTGAATCTTTATTTCTTGAATAAAACTCCCTGCAAGATGGGCTTTGTCCAGATTCAGCGGAACAAGAATAAGCAAAATCTAAAGTAAGTGTAACCTTTTCTGAATCTGAAAAATTTTGAGAAGAATTCTGACTTTCCGTAAATGCTAAATAACTGAGTCTCAAGCATTCTTCTCGCTTTAATTCATTTTGTTTCTTACGATCACTTCCACAATTGAAAAAACTAAGTGCTGAAGAAAAGAAAATGAATATAATTATGTAAATTGCTTTCTTCTGCATATATAAATTCATACTAATAAAATAATTGTAACTGTGATCTAATTTCATAGCTTCCTATAGTTAAAGCGGGATCACCATTTAATTTAAAGTAATCTGCCTGCCATTTTAAATTATGTTTGGAAAAATAATAAGAAACTCCAGCTCCAACTTCACGTCCATATTTAACATTAGGATTCGTACCATCCCAAGGTTTATATTCACCCCACCTTGCTGTAAGCTCCCAATTATTTTTAAATAAATAGGAAGTTTGAACAAAGTATCCATACATAGATCTTGAATATTCTCTTTGGATTTGGTTGCTTACATTTCTTTCTTGGTAAGGAAGATTTGCTTTTCTTGAAATGAATTCCGTTAAAAAAGTATAACCCATCCATTTTAGCATAATATCTGAGGCATAGTGAGTATAATCAAATCTAGCAAATCTATATTCAGATCCAAAAGTGGACCTTTCTCGATTTGTATTTTTATTAAATGCACCTGCAAATCCTATCGCAATCTTTGGACTTCTTTCTCGTGCAAAATCAGTTTCTGCTAGCAATTCATCATCAACACCAGCCAGTCTATTCCTTAAAAAGTTTCCTAATGGATAATACGTTATCTTACCGATAGTGAGCAAACCAGGTCCCTGGGAAGTTCTATTCCTACCATCGCCGCCGAACACACCTAAATTGATGCTAAATCTATTTGATAAACCAAATAAATTATTTGAAAAAGCTTGGATGCCAACATCCCTGTCTAGGTTTAATTCACCATTAACTATAGATCTATCTGGTAATTGCAAAGCTCCTGAAGATATTAATCTTTGTCTATTGAATGGAACTTTCATTTGGCCAAATGAAAATTTTATTCTATTGAATCCGTTGTATGTAATTATGGCATCTCTAAGAGGAACATCTTTATCGATCTCTTGGTCTCGTTCAGCAAATCCCAACTGAACATTGTAATGCCATTCATCACCTTTAATTTTTCCTCGATTAATCATCCTTAGACGACGAATTTCAAAAGTTGTTCCTTCTCTTTGTTTATCTTCTGGAACAATTCTGCTAGTACTTCTCATTTGTCCACGGATTCGAATATTCATCAGGGACTCACCGTCATCACTCGTAATTGTGAACCCTTCTCCAACTTTAGATGTAAACCAATTAGATTGAAAAGTTGAATTAGTTTTAGATTTTTGAGATGGCTCTTTCTCTTTTGGATCTTGTTTTTGCTTTGCGGAATCATCAGCAACTGATTCATTCTCTACTAATTTTTTATTTGAGCTTGCTTCCTCCTTTATTCCTTGTGAGAGCAGGATGGAAATAGGCATTAATACGATTACAAAAAAAAATAAAATAGGGGATTTCATATGGCTCATCAGTAACACTGAAATTGTCTAATAGACAAGTCTCTACCCCACAATTAATCATTCAATTCAAATGCTAAAATTTTTTACTCAAATAATATTATTTTTATTTTTTTCGAATTGCTTAGTAAAAAATCATGAAGCTGCTCGTTATACCAAAAATTTCAATTTGTTAAATCAATCCATTCTAGAACAATTTGAAGACTATGACCAAAGACAAATTCTTTATGGAAACTTAAATCCAAAGCTAGAAAATCAACTTTTTAAAGATGGATCTGATAATCTCTATATAGTTATGAACGGGAAATTCTTAAACAATTCCCAACTTCTACTGCAAACAAGTTCCCAAGAGAAGAAAGATTCTGATTATTTACTACGAATTGAATATAAAAAAATTAAATGGAATGAGGAAGATCTTTACCAAGTTAAGCGAAAGCAAACGAATAGAATGGGAGACTTTAAACCTTCTATATTTTGGGAGAATCTTTCAAGAATGATCGAGCAAGATATTAAGACTTCTTTTACACAACAGCAACTTTGTAAAAGCTTCAAATGCCTTGTGGAAGAAACAAAAGATTTCAAAATTTTAACTTATGAATTTGATGAGAAAACTAAATCTGAATACCCAGAATTCTATGAGAAGTACGCTACAAGATTTGACCTGTTGAAATTTAAAACCTTAATTATTCCAAATGGGAACTATTCTACACCCATCATTGTTGAAAATGATAAACGAAAATTGATTATTAAGCTTCCTAGAAACGGTTCTATGATATGGAAGAATCCGAGTCGCCTGAATTTTGTTTTGGATTTTACCTTAAAAACCTACGGACTTACTTTTAAAGTAAATCAAATGCAATATATAATAAACTATAAAAAAGAAGGCTCTACTGAATATCTTTCAGGAAGATTTTTTGGAATCCCTGAATACAATTTGGACGGAAGATTTTTTTATATCATACCTCAGGGTCTTGTAGATTTTTTTATCCCGGGCAATATTGAAAAGTATCTTGATAAAGGATTAACTTTAGTTACAGTTGGTTCAGATGGAAAAAGTGGGAGTCATTTCCATGCTAAATATTTTGGAAAAGGAAAATCAGCTTATTTCACTAATGAATCTTACTCTGAAGTGTATCAAAAACGATTCTCTCTTTTCGCAAGTAAAGAAACACAAAAGCAGAAAAATAAAGGTGACATTGAATTCTTTATTCGGGATTTGTGGTCGGAGATTGCGAGGGATTTGGAACCTTAGATTGATTGATATCTAAGGAATTATTTAAACTGGATACTTTTCCCTTAGTCTTTAGAAACTCCATAAAATTTTGATTTTTCCTAAGACCTTCAAAATCATCCTCTGTTAAGGCAAGATCCCAATAAGATTCTTTAATTTCTGTAGCTTTAATTATATACTTTTCTGCGTTAGCTTGCTCACCAAGAGATGCATAAGATTTTGCAGTTAAATAATAAGCAGCTGATGAACGGTCAACCTTCAACAAAAGTTGTAGAGCTTTCTTAGGATTTCCTGAATAATAATTCGCCTTCCCTCTATAGAAAAGATATTCACGGTCTTCGGGAAAAGTTTTCTGAATCATTTGGAAATAATTTTCAGCTATAGAATATTTTTCTAAGTTTGTATATTCTCTTGCTATTTTCAAAAAGCCGAGGTGCAAACTATCAGGTATAGATTCTAACTTGGAGTATTTGTTTTTAACTTTAGCTTCAAAGGAGAATAAAGGAATGGCGTTTTTATTATTAGATTCATATTTACAAATTGCATTGTACATGCTTATTTCTAAATTTTTCGAATTATCTTTCAGGATGCGTTCTGAAGTTGATAGACACTTTTCCCAATTGCTGGATTCATTATACAAATATACAAGAGCTACAAGAGGAGTATCCTTGTTGCTATATTTATATGAACTTAATAATGATTCTTCTGCTTCTGTATATCGCTTAAGTTTAAACAGTGAAATTCCTTCATTCAGATTGAGAAAGTAAAGAAAATTCTTATCGTCTTCAGAGATATGTTTCTTAGAAGCTTGAAAGTATTCTAAGGACTCAAAGTATTTTTCTAATCTTGATAATGTAACACCTAATTTATAAGAATAGCTTGGTTTATTTGGATATTTTGCAACCAATGGCTTCATATATGATTCTGCTTTCTTATAATCCTTTTCATTGAAAGCCATAAGTGCCAACTCCCAACGAGTTTCTTCATCATTAGGATTCTTCGAAAGGATTGCTTCGTATTCAGATTTTGTTTTCTTAGATTGACTAGGAGAGTCATCCGATTGATTCGAGAGGTTGGAACTGGAATGATGTGCTATTCTTGAGGGAGACTTTCCTCTATTTGCACTTGCTCTTTCATAGATCTTCTGCACCTCCTCATTTCCAGGATTGGAATTTAAATATTTACTAGAGTAAGAAGCTGCAAGGTCCCACTCTTGGTAATAATTATAATATAAGGCTAGCTTTAATAGAGAGGTGTTTCTATGGCTTTTAGAAAGATCTGCATCGACTGCTTTGCGAAACATGGATATTGATTTATTAAAGTCCTTCTTACTTTCATAAATATATCCCATATAAACATAGGGGGTTCCATCATTAGGATGGCTGTCAGCATAGCTCTGAAACTGCTTTAAAGCGGTGGCATAACTTTTCTGAGAATAGGATTTCTTTGCATCTTTAAGCTCGGTAGGTTCCGATTTACCAACTTGAGTAAATAATGGTGAAGAAACGAGAATGCATAGAATAATAGAAATCGTAAAAATTTTGAAATTCTTCATTAAACCCTTGGCTTTTAGACCAAGCCTAAATCCTTTTTGATTTCTCAGAGGCTAGCTGTCTAGCGGCTTTTAAAGAAACACTCATAGTTGTAATTTGTGGATTCACAGAGAGACCTGTCGGATAGACAGAAGCATCCATCACAAAAATATTTTCATGGCCATAAAGCTCTAAATTGGGAGCAACTGCACCTTGGTCTTCTGATGCAGCTGCTTGGATGGAACCATGTGGGTGTGCTGAACCAATAGCAAGATAGCCAGGAGCAAAATTTTCTTTCAAAATCCAATCAAAGTTCATGCCTGCTTCCACAGGAATTGGTGCAGTAAATCTTGGAAATGGCATTACCAACTCAGTAGCTCCTGCTGCTACACTAACTTCCGCTAAAGCCTTCAAGCCTCTAAGCATATTTCTTCCATCTGTTGGAGTCATTTCAAAATATACTTTTCTTTTGCCGAAGCTCCATTTCACAGAAGCATTTGCTTCGCCGTCTGCTCCATCACGAACAAGTACAATTCCCGCATTGTAATTTGAGTAATCTTTCAATACAGAAAATTGTGTATTTCCATAGAAGGGTACCAAAGAAGAAGCTAGGGTTGGTCGGTAGGGTGCAACTTCTAACCAATACCCATAACCTGAGCCTTCTTGGTTGTGACCGTCTTTGATCACAACAGACTGAGGAGGACCTTTGTACATATTGATTTCATTTTTATATTTTGCAAAAATAGATGATGTAGGATGAACTTTTAGATTTCTTCCTACCCAATCATTTCCAAGGGAAGATCTTTGGAGAAGAGCTGGACCTTCAATTGCTCCAGCAGATACGATAACGATAGGAGCAGAAATTTCCATCTTTTCAATAATTTGGGAAGGTGCTTTCTCGTATGCATCTGGTGAAAATTCAGCATATACAGTTTTCATTTTCCCATCAGAAATCTTGGTAGCTCTCATATTAGGAACAACTATTGCTCCATGCTCCAATGCATCGGGAATCCAAGTTAAGAAAGTTGATTGCTTAGCATTGATAGGACAACCTAATCCACATCGACCCAGGCCTATGCAACCTCGGTTATTATTTTTTAGTATTTCTGGGTGTAGTCCTAACTTTTTACCACCAGTCATTAAGATATTATTGTTCGCATTTATTAATTCATTTGGTACAAAATGCACGCCAAGTCTTTCGTGGACTTGGTCCACATAAGATTTCATGTCTTCTAGACCATAACCAGTCCAACCAAAACGATTCGCCCATTCATTGGTTACGTAATCAGGAGGATAGAGGGATGTCTGCCAATTTACTGTAGTCGATCCTCCTAAGGTTCTACCTTGGACTATACTCAAGGTTTGGTCCTCAGCAACGATAAATCCTGCATCTCTGTACATTCTTGCCTGAGCAAGAAATTCATCTCCCGTGAATTGGCTAGGAGTTAGGTAAGGACCTTCTTCTATGAGTGCAACCTTCCAACCACTTTTCGCAAGTTCAGCAGCCGCAACAGCACCACCAGCACCAGAACCTATAACTACAACATCAACACTTAACTTCCACTTCGCGTCTTTTATGCCTTCTTGTTTGATTACTTCGGCATGCTTTTTGGGTGTTATGATTTTTGAATTGATTAATGGTATGCTCATGTATTGCTCCTGAAGAATAATGTAACCTCTGATATAATGGCTATTATGCGTTATAACCCATATAAGTTTGAAATCTTTTATCAGAAGATAATAAAAAGAATGAAAATTGTCTTAAAATACTATAAAGTCCTCTCTTCATCACCAAACTTGAAGTCTTCCAGCTGAGTAACCTTCTTTCCATTTCATCTTTATTGAGTTCACTTAATGGAGTAAAAGAAAAATCCAAGGCAAATGCAATCAATGTAGAAGAAGGGATTCCTGCTAGAAAAAGGATCAAATCTTCCGTCTCAATCGGATAGGGGTGTCCATAAACATAATTGTCTAAGGCTAAGCCTAAATCAAAATCGGGAACTGGATTACCTTCCAAAAATACTTTTTGTATAGCATGGAAACCAAGATAATCATTTTCTGAAATACCTTTGAGTTTAGGAATGTTGCCATGGGCGGAGCATCCAATAGTTTTGGATCCGATATATAAAACAGCGGATACTTTTGCAAAAAGCTTTAAAAACTTATTTCTTGAAATTGTATTCTCTATCATAAATATTAATTATATCGAACAATCGCATCGTAAAAAAAGACTGTCTAGTAAAATTTTCAATTACAAATAAAATTATCAATGTAGACAACAATCAATTCTTAAAGAATATTATTCCAGAAATGCAAAAAGAACAAAATAATAAGATTCTAATAAAAAGAATTTTGCTTATAACAAATTATTCAATTTTATTTTTAATTGTATCTTGCCGTTTTATGACTCTCCGTTATAATATTTGGACAGATCCCGAACAATCTCCACCCCTACCATTTAGTGCACTTATGGATGGTGCTAATTTTGGTCCTAAGTCAGAAGGAAGATGGAATCGAGATGTTACTGCTCTTGTTTTGCATACAACCAAAGGATTGCCTACTCAGAAATTTCTACAAGAGGCATGGAATAGTAAGTGGAATGTTCACTTAGTTATTGATAGCAAAGGAGAAATCTATGGAGAAGAATTTCCAGCAAGTGTTCTTTACCCAACCTCTCCCGGAATTGATGCTGTAGCTATTCACATCGTTCTTGAAGGAGATACAAAAAGTATCCTCAACAATACTAAACAACTTACTCGAACTAAAATGCTTCTCTCTTCTCTCTGCCAAAAACTGAAAATTCCTTTTAATAACTATGATGTTAGCTCAAAGCTAGGAATATTTACGCATTTGCAAGTTAAAAAAAGATTTGGAGGATTTATTGATATCAACGATCTAGGAGAATCTCAAATCTTAGAATTGCTCCTAAAAGAATTAGGCGGGAAATATTTTTCAGAAAATGAATGGAAGAATCGTTTTGAAAAAGATTGGGTTCTGAGAAAGGAAAATATTTCTGCAATAAAGAAAGCATTCCAACCAGATAGAGGAAGAGGAATTACACCAACACCTAAAGTTGAAATCAAATCCATTGAACAAACCAAGGACAATCTTGCAATTGAATCTAAAAGAATCCAATATGCTTTCAAAGGTACAATCTCACCTACCTGCCTAGTTCTTCATTATACAGCGATACCAACCTACGAAAAGTCTATCTCTGTGCTAGAAGCTAGAGCATTAAATGCTACATTTCTTGTTGATAAGGATGGTAAAGCTTACCAAATCTTGGACAGTTTGTATGAGTTGCCTTCAACAGCATATGGAACGAATGAAAAATGTGTTCAAATGGAAATTGTTGGAAAGGATACTGAAGATTTAATTTCAAATGAAGTGCAAATTGCAAAGGTACTTGAATTAACTAAAGAGCTATCAATAAAATTCAATTTCCCATTATCTAACCAACGAATCGAAAGTTTTCATGGCGTTTATTCTCATACCCAAGCTAAAAAGAAATTTGGAGGATCGATTTACCTAACAGGAAAGGATTTTGATCCAGGAGAAGCATACATGGAACTCATCTTGACCAAAGCAGGAGGCACTTACTTTCCAGAAAAAGATTGGTATGATCGCCAAGGCAACAATTGGGTTATTCTAGATAGGAAATTTCAACCTTAAACCTAGTAAATATCTTGTCTAATAGATATGGCTAAAAATCACCTATTCGGAATTCTTATTCCGCTTTTATTCTCTTGCAATTTATTTACTAACCAAGGCGATACGAATAAAGATATTCTTTTACTAGATGATGCAGAAAGCCGATATAAACAAGTTCAACAAGTACGTTATGATCTAAAGTTACAAATAGGTGAAGAGGAAAATTTTACAGGAAAGGTTAAAATCTATTTCAATTTAAACCATTTAAACTCACCGCTGAGATTTGATTTTCATAGAGGCAAGATTGATTCCATTTATATCAATGGGGAAGAGAAATCTGTAGAATACAAAGAAGGATTTTTTACAATTTCAAGCAACCTGCTTAAACTTGAAAATAACATTGTTGAAATTACTTATTCTCATCCGTATAGCCACAGTGGAAATGGACTCCACCAATTCAAAGATCCCGAAGATGGAGAGACCTATCTTTATTCCCAATTTGAAAGCTTTCATGCGAACCAAATGTTTCCTTGCTTTGACCAACCCGATCTAAAAGCAACATATAAATTGGAAGTCCTTGCTCCGAGCAAATGGAAGGTGATCTCTTCAACTTTAGCAAGTTCCATTTTACCCAAGGAAAAGTCTTTGAGTCTACATAGTTTTCCTGAGAGTAAAAAATTTTCAACTTATATCTTTTCTTTACACGCTGGACCTTATGCAGAATGGAATGATACTTCTTATAAAATTCCACTTCGATTATTTTCCAGAAAATCAAATTCAAAATACATTGATTCAAAATTTTGGTTTCAAATCACCAAACAAGGATTTGTTTTTTTTGAAAATTATTTTGGTATAGAATATCCTTTCCAAAAATATGACCAGCTTATAGTTCCTGAATTTAATTTTGGAGCTATGGAAAATGTAGCGGCTGTAACCTTTACAGAAAGATTACTCTCCAGAGGTACTGTAACTCGAAGAGCCAAAGAAAAAATTGCAAATGTGATTCTTCATGAAATGGCGCATATGTGGTTCGGCAATCTTGTAACAATGAAATGGTGGGATGGACTTTGGTTGAATGAAAGTTTTGCTACCTACATGGCAGCTAAGGCTCAATATGAAGCAACAGAGTTTAAAGAAGCATGGGAAACTTTTTATACAGGAATGAAAGCTTGGGCTTATTCCTCGGACCGATCATCCACTACACATCCAATTCAGGCTGAAATAAATGATACAGAAGAAGCATTTGTAAATTTTGATGGAATCACATATGGGAAAGGTGCTTCTGTTTTAAAACAATTGGAGTATTTTGTTGGAGATAAAAATTTTCAAACAGGGGTATCCGCTTATTTAAAGAAATACTCCTATTCGAATGCAAAACTCAGTGATTTTTTATTTTCGATAGAAGAATCATCTAAAAAAGACTTAGCACGTTGGTCGAAAGAATGGCTTGAAAAAGAAGGCACCAATACTCTTTCTTACCAACAAAATTGTAAATCAAATCAACTCCAATCCATAGTATTGCACCAAGGCAACGGACCTACCTCGAATATTTTAAGATCACATAGAACTAAGCTTGCCTTCATTAACTTCAAAGAATCTAAGCCAGAAATATATAAGATTGTAGAAGCGGAATATAGAGGATCGGTAACAAAACTAGAATTTCAAAATTCAGAGAATATATCCTGCCCCGATTTTGTATTTTTAAACTATGGAGATTATGATTTTGTTCGCAGTGAAATTCAAAAAGAATTTCTAAAAGAATCAAACTTAAATACATTAAAATTAATTTTATCAGATTACGGAGATTTACTTCAATCTCTCATGCTTTGGCGCAATCTCTTTGAAGAAGTTAAAGATGGTAATTTGAAATTAAAAGACTATAATACTTTAGCAATGGAGGAATTGCCAAAAGATCCAAGAGATTTAATTTTGGAATCTAATCTTGGCCATATTACTTCAGGGAATTATATCTCCTACCATTCCTTTTTATATTTTAAACATATACCCGAAAGAGATAAGCTACTTTCTGATTTAGAGAATTTTATTTGGGCGAACATGGCTAACTCTAAGAGCAATAGCGATCGCAAAAGATTTTGGTTTCAAAATTATATTTCTGTCGGATCATCCAAAGAATTCCACACTCGTTCAGCTAACATCCTTGAAAACCGAGAACTAGTCTCTGGCTTAACCATTGACCAAGATCTCAGATGGTCTCTTCTTAAGAAAATCTGTTCCTTTCATTATGATGATAAACTTACAAAGAAATTATTAAATAATGAATTGAAAAAAGACAAATCAAAGTTTGGTGCTGACAATGCACTTGCTTGTGAAGCAGCTCATCCCGATCCCGTGACAAAAAGTAAATGGATGTCCATTTTAGTTGCTCCATCTAAAGAGTATTCTGCATCAACCCTAAGAACTATTATGTATACCATCTTTCCAATTCACCAGAAGAATTTACAGATTCCTTTTGTAGAATTTTTCTATAACAATATAGAAAACAATAAAATTGGTGGAGATGAAAACTATCTCGAAACTTATTCTGAAATGATGGCTCCCCAATTCTGTACGGAAGAGAATAAACATATTTTAAAGAAATTTCTTTCACACTCTAAAAAAATTCCTGCAACCGTTAGAAAAAATTTAGAATTAAATCTAGAGGCTGAGGAAGATTGTGTATTGGTACGAAAATCAGATATTTAAACTAAGAAAGACACAGCACTTGGCAGTACTTCAATTGTCATAGGTATCTTTCCTATATCCTCTCCATCACAATCAATGATTGCAGCATTGTCAAATTGGATGGGAATGATTTCAATTTTCTTACACTTATAGGATTCAACTTTAGGAGAATTCGTTATTGTTCCGTTATAGAACTTTTTAGAATAAAATACTTTCTGAAACAAATTCCAGTCTCCTATAACAACAGCATCTAGAAATCCATCACTTAATTCAGAATTCGGAGATACTCTCATTCCTCCGCCAAAATATTGACCATTGCAAATCGCAAGAGAAGTCACTTTTCTCTCTAGCCATTCTCCGCCATCCATTCTAAACTTAAGAGGTTTGTTTTGGTAACTAAGAATATTAGCAATACTACCTAAATAATAGGAAAATCCTCCAAACTTCTTGGATGATTTATTTACAGTTTGAACAACAGCTCCTGCCATTCCGCAACCAATAATATTTATGAAATATCGAGTTAAATTCTCACCTGTCTTTTCTGATTTGTATCGCACGAATCCTACATCTGTTTTTCGTATTTTACCATTTTTGATTTTATCTAAGGCAAGGTTTAAGTCACCAGGTACTCCAAGACTTCTGGAAAAATCTCCTCCTGTTCCTAAATTTAAAACCACTATCGAAACAGATGTTTTCTTTGATTTAATAATTCCATCCACAACTTCGGAGATAGTTCCATCTCCACCAATAATCACTAAGACTTCGATTCCTTTTTTACAAAGATCCAAGGCAACATCACTTCCATGACCTTTGGCATTTGTAAAAGTTGCTTGAATTTTACCGATTTTATCTTCAATTCGTTTAAGCAAATCTTCCCAATTTTTACCAACGCTTCCGCCACCTGAATTTGGATTTACAATAAAGTGAATTTTTTTGCTCATAAAAATTACCTAACCAAAGAGAAAAAAACAAGTAAACTATAAAATAAAAAAAGAAATCATAAATAAAAAATGTTTTTCAATTTTTTGACAAAGTTTCATTCTTTGGTTCCAAGCATGATTTATCCCAATAAGAAGAATCCTATACCTGAGAAGATAACGATTCGAAAACCACTTTCGCAAATTACCGAGCAAGTACCAATCCATTGGCTAGATGGAAATATAGTTAAGACTCATGTTGTTAATGCATTATCAATTATCTTTAAAAATGAAGAAGAATACTTTATTAAAATTGTAAGAAAATTCATTCCTAAATTGAAAAACACAAAACTAAAGAAAGAAATTATTTCCTTTATTGGTCAAGAACAACAACATTGTGAGTTTCATTCCGATTTTTGTAATAAACTTAAAGACCAAGGTTTTGATTTTCAATTTCTTTCTTTTAATTTTAAGAATTTTGTATATGGCTCCATGGAAGCTTTTTTATCCGATGAATTGAATCTTGCTATCGCTTCTGGATTAGAACACTATAATAAATCTACAGCTGAACTTTCATTACGTGAAAAAGTATTTAGCAATTCAGATGTTATCTTAAAAGAGCTATTCGAATGGCATTTAGCTGAAGAGCTTGAACATTCTAATGTAGTCTTTGATTTACTAAGGGAAATCGATTCAAATTATTTGCTACGTATGCAAGGATTCTTAATTGCATCCTTAGTCCGGAATCTTACCCTAACTTTAGCTACTACTAATTTAATAGTTCAAGATGACCTCAGGCAGTTCCTTAGAATTTGGAAAGAAGGTAAAGATTTTTTCTTTACAAAGGATCAAATATTATACAAGTTATTTTTATATATTGTTGATTATGCAAAACCTGACTTTCATCCTTCCCAACATAATATGACAGATATTATTTCGGAAATTTTTAAGAATCGCAATTTTGAAATATTTTTCTCAAAAAAACCAGCCAATCAAACAGTACAAACAGTAAACTAAAGTGAATAAAGAAACACTACTCAGTCCAGAACCCGATTTAAAAATTTATTTAAAATATTCTCAACCAGAAAAAGAGAAATTAATTTTATTTTTACATGGCTACCCAGATACACATCGTACTTGGGATGTGTTAATGGAAGAATTAAAACCTAATTACCAAGTAGCCGCAATCGATATGAGGGGTGCAGGAAGTTCATCAAGACCTGAATCAAGAAAATCATTTAATATTAGAAGAATATTCAAAGATATCGAAGTTGCAATTGAATACTTAGATCCAAAAAAGGAAAAATCAATTCACCTAGTAGGTCATGACTGGGGCTCCTTGATTGGTTGGTGTTTAGCTGCTGATCCTATATGCTCAGGTCATATTAGCACTTATACTGGGATAGCAGGACCTCATCCATCCTTAGCTCTGAAGCAAATGCATTCCTATGCTAATCGTGGAATCTTTTCTTGGAATATAGATGAAATTATGCGCTTCTTTAAACAAGGAACAATGTCTTGGTACTTTCTTTTCTATCAAATTCCTATTCTTCCTGAGTTAAGTTGGACTTTAGGCTCCGTACCTTTCTGGCACACAATGTTAGAAGCAGGAGGAGTTCCTAAGTCAGATCCAATGTGGGATTATTCTCCCAAAGAAATTCTACGATCTTCCATTGGCCCAATTCAATTGCACCGAGAGCTTATGCAAGGAGCTGAGATTCCTATTCCTAATAAGATAGAAACTCCCTGTCATGCTATCATCCCTATAAACGATTTTGCTATCACTCCTGAGATTTATGAAAATCTATCGGATCATGTTGTTCATTTCCGTAAAAATTTCATGGATGCAAACCATTGGGTCCACCGCGAAAAACCTAAAGAAGTAGCACAGCTTATCAACGATTTCATCATGACTTTTGATTCTTAAAAGTAAGGATTGGGTTTTTATTTGGCAGAAGCCAAACGGGAAGATCTATCTTCTTCTAGTAATGCTTCAATAAGTTCATCCATATCGCCTTCCATGATGGAACTTAAATTGTGACTTGTGAATCCTATCCTATGATCTGTGCATCTTCCTTGTGGAAAATTGTAGGTTCTAATTCTTTCTGATCTGTCGCCTGATCCTATCATTTGCTTTTTGATTGCATCACTTGAGGCTTTTGCTTCTTGCATCTGCTGGTCTAAGATTCTAGCTCTAAGGATTCTCATTGCCTTATCGCGGTTCTTGATTTGAGATTTTTCGTCCTGACAACTAACAACAATACCTGTAGGAATGTGTGTCAATCGAACAGCAGAATCAGTGGTGTTTACGTGCTGTCCTCCTGATCCTGAGGAACGGAATACATCTACTCTGATGTCCGATTCTTTAATTTCAATTTCCTTTTCTTCCGCTTCCGGGAGAACCGCAACAGTTACAGCAGATGTATGAATTCGTCCACCTGATTCCGTTGCAGGAATTCTCTGTACTCTATGCGTTCCACTTTCAAATTTGAAAATATCATAGGCTCTTTCATCTTCTATGGAAAATACTATTTCCTTAAAGCCACCAATCCCTGTAGGGCTAGAATCTATTAACTCGGTTCTGAGACCACATTTGTCGGAATACTTATTGTACATACGAAATAGATCTGCACAAAATAAACCTGACTCATCTCCTCCAGTGCCTGCTCTAATTTCTACAAGAATATTTTTACCAGAATTTGGATCAGGAGGAAGCATCATAACTTCTAACTCTTTAGAAAGTATCTCTAGTTTCTTTTCCCCATCTTCAATCTCTGATTTAAGCATTTGGTGCATCTCTTCATCTTTTTCATTAGGCAGAAGTGCTTTAGCATCATTAATATCTTTGGAAATAGTTAGGTATTCTTGTGCCTTTGTATAAACGGGTGTTAGTCGTGATCTTTCCTTATAAATTTCTTTTAGCTTGCTTGGATCACTTACTGAGGAAAGTTCATCATCCAGACGAAGGTATTTTTCTTGAATTTTTTTGAGTCTATCTACCATGTATAAGGAAAGACTAGAAAGAGACCGTTTTTTGCAAAATCAAAATTCATCCATTAATCTCCCTGAAAAATCCAATGACTTGGATATTTTCCTCCAAAAGCTTGTAGAAATGCTCTCAGGCATCCAAGAATACAAGAGCCCATATTCCAAGATAACAGAAAATCCTGAGCTAGTAGTAGATGAAATTATTAAGAATTGTGCATGGAAGGCAAGTACTATCAGTGCAACCTGTTCCTTGCCTGGTGGGGTTTTCGGGTTTTTTACCTTACTTCCTGAGTTGGTTATGATTTTTAGAATCCAAGGCATGATGATCAAAGATATTGCTAGTGTTTATGGTAAAGAAGCTCAATTGAACCGAGAGCTTTTGCTTTTTTGTTTATTTAAACATGGAGGGGCTCATCTTTTTCGTAAATTTATTGAAGAGACTGGTGTCAAAATTTTAATCCGACCAACAACTGTGCGGGCTTTCCAAGCCTTATTGCAAAAAGTAGGATTGGATATTTCCAAGAGAGTTCTTAGAAAAAATTTCACTCGATGGGTTCCCTTTGCTGGTGCCGCTATAACAGGAACTTTTGCTTTCCTTGATACTAAGGCAGTTGGTAAGAATACCAAGGAAATTTTTACAAAAGAAATTGAATTTCTATACAGTAAAGAAGTCGCCATTGAAGAATAAAATTCATTTCATTTTAGTTTGTTTTTGCATAATACTAACCAGCTTACTTTCTTTCAATTGTAGATCAAAGCATGAAACATTTCTTGAAGAAGTAAATCAATATCTCGAAGTTCAAAAGTTTGAAAAAGCTTTAACTATCATACAAGATAAACTTGAATCCAAAAGAGATTCAGATGAAGTAATTTCTCGTACAAAACCCAAAAGAGAAAGAGTAATCAGAATGTCCGAAGATCGAAATAGGATAGTGTGGTCCGAAGATGAAAAATTAATTTTTCGAGACATACCTAATCCTTTGGTCAAGACTAAAACACTTTCAGATCTTCCTTTCGATTTTAGAATTTCAACTAACGCAGAATATGCTTTAGTTTCCTTTCGACTGAAAAATACGAAAGGTTGCAGAATGAAAGCAATATCTATGTTGAATGATGATTTGGATTATGACTCAGGTGCACACATAGCCTGTAGAAATTCAGGGAGTATTTCAAAAGATGGAAAGTTTATCTATTATTTTATTGATGAAAGTTTATATAAGGAAAAAACAGAGTCACCACGAAAACCAACTAAGATTCTAGATGCTTCTAAAATTTTGCCACCTTTTAGTAAACTTAGAAATAAATACTCCCTTGTTCCTATTGAAGATAATTTCATTCTAATGACTGGAATAGCTGGTTCGTACAATATGTACTATTTACAGACAAAATCTGACAATCTTGAACTTATTTCAAAAGATATTCTTAGTCCCAAATTATATTATGGAAATGGGACATCCATTTTTACTATTGGAGGAAAAATCGGAATTTGGTATCTACGGGAAGTAGAATATGGTGCTGGGAAGAAGCCTAAAATCAATAAAGGTTTTTCTATAACTTTGAGGGAAATAGAACCTTGGAAAACATCCAATAAAAAAGATTTTTTATCATTCTACAATCGATCTATTTACAAATGGAGTCCAGGAACTAAAAAAGTAGAATACCCTCTTCTCTGTGAGAGAGCATGGGGAGTTGCAAGAGATTATATAATCTATGAAAATAAAATAGGTGAACTTGTACTAGCTAATACTGCTTATTCTGAAGAAGATTGGGCAGTATTAGATTTATATAAAGAAGTAAAAAAACAAATAAAAGATTAAGCTGCTTGGGATTTATCTTTTTGGGTTTCAAAAACCTTACAAGAGCTATATTTATCTGCTAAACATTTCTTAGTTAATGTCTCAAAATCAGATTTCATTAAAACGGTTGAAGAACTCGGGCATTCATCCAACTTTTGTGTATAGAGGGGACAACGAATAAAAAATTCGTTTTTTCTTTCATCTTTCTTTTTGCCCATGCGTTATATTCCGAAATAGTTTTTTAGTTTTGTCAATAGGTTTTCTGAAAAAATTTAAAAATATAAATTCATTATTTTTGGTCTTCTTTCATCGCTTGATAGAACAGGATCATTATTTTCTCGACTGGAGAAACTTTGGGGTATGTCTTTTATGTCCCAAATATTCCCATCCCAAAATACCTGCAAATATACTTTTGCATTGGTTCCGACTGATCTATCTTTTAAAGAATATCGGTGCCAAGTAACTGGTTCTTGAAGTTCTAAAAGTTTATTTGACTCATCTTGAATGCGATCACTATTTATGTTACTAGCAGGTGAGACTAATCCATCCACCTTTGATTTTGCGATTTGAGCGTAGACAGAACTATAAAAAGAATCTATACCAATCAATACTCCTACCTTCCAACCTGGCACTGCAATTATTAAATCTTGTTTTAAATCTCCAGGAGTTAAGATCTCTTTCTCCCAAATACTAAGATTAATTTTTTTGATAATTTGATCGATTGCCTTTCCACTTGGAAGATAAGTTACGCTGACATTATAAAGTTTACTTTCTTTATCTCCCGCAACTAGTTCTCCTTTCACAATTTTAGGCTCAGGAAGGATAACAGATCCTGCGATTATACTTACAGAATATTCTTTGGCTAATTCAGAAAAAGTTTCATTATAAATTTTAGCCACTTCGTCTTTCTTTTCTCGAATGATAGTTTCCCATTCCAAGGAAGCTGCAGAACAATTTGTTGAATTACATTGCTTTTGAAATTCTTCGATTGCAAGCTTATGAGAAGATTTCAATTCAGTTAAGGCATTAGAATAAGAAGATGTATAGACAGGCTTATTTTCTTTGAGTAGATATAGACCAGTTCCAACATGTTCAGGCAATATAATCAATGTTTTTCGATCAATAAGGTTATCAGCTTTTGCTTTTTCAAAAATTGGTCTCAGACTATTCTTGAAATTTTCTCCTGAATAAAAATCTAAGGGAAGGAAAAAGGGCTGAATTCCAATTAAATTGCCAAGTTTACGATCAGATCCGTTTAGTATGTATTCTATAGTCTTGAATCTTTCTTCAGATTCCGATTTAAAATTTGAAAAATCTGCTTCTTGTAAAGCCGGATCAGAAGGTTTTAGAAATTGTTTTCCATAAAAAGGTAGAGAAAACAAAATACAAAAAATTAAAATTCGTATCCAAGGAAAATATAAATTATGCATATTCTTTCAAATAGATTTGTACAGCTTCTAACATGTAATCTTCAAAGAATGATTCGGGCTTATAATTATTGATATCAACCCATTCCATGAAATCATGCTCATCAGAAAGTACTATCTCTCCACCTTTATAGATGCCCTTGTAACCTAAAATTATGCAAGGATGATTTCCTTCGGTAACTCTATGCTTATGAATGAGGAAGGGTTTTGGTTCTATTTCATATTGAAATTTATTTCCCATTTCCTCTTCCAACTCCCGTCTTACAGAAACTTGCCAATCATCAAAAAATTCCGTTTCATCCATTCGACCACCGGGAAGATCTCCAAAGCCAGATTTTCTATCTTTCATGACAAGAAGTGAATTTCCTTTTCTAAGAAAAACTTTTTGAGTTATTTGAAAAAAACCGTGCTTAGACAATACTCTTTCCCCATTTATCAATCTCATGATCCACAGCATAAAGCTTTCCAACTGGTAGACTACCCGAGTTTGCTTGGTCTACCATTCCAAGGGATACTGAAAGTAAATCCGAAATAATAGTGTCCATAATCTCAGTTGGAGCTCCATAGTACAAAAAGTTCACAGGACTTAAATCGGAAAGCATGAAAACATTTCGTTCGATCGCTTTTCCATCTTTTATAAATTTAAAAATAGCAATTCCACCTTGGTCCATTTGTGACTGAGGATCAATGATTCTTCGCAATTCTACATTTACTTTGGTATCTTTGAATGAATCCAATTTGTTCAAGAGAAATTGATTCAACCAATCAATAAAATCACTGAACTCGGCTGTCTTAGTTGATCCAGATGCTAAATAGATATTCTTAGATTCACAATTATAAAGAAAATCAGACCAAAAATCTGGCTTTAGTATGGAATCCCCAATAACTCCTAAAAATAAATCTGTCTTCAATAAATTATCTCTGGGAACTTGGTTCACATTTGCAAATTTCCAAGGTTCAGGATTTTCATTTTTAATATCAATTTCAATTAAGTGATCATTGGTATCATGCAATCTGCTTCCTTTTAGATACTTACACAAAAAGCCTCCAATATTTCCAGATGCACCTAATACTAAAAATTTTCTTCTAGAAAGAATCTTACCCTGTCCATGCAATACATCTTCTATAGCTTTTAGAATGGATTGAGCAACTTCTTTAGATTCTTCTTTCACTTTTTGATTTGATATTGCTATGGAATAGGCTGGTAGAAATAATTTTCCTTTTTCTTTTTCAACAGAGAGCAATCGGTCGTAACCATTTCGTGTATGTTCTATAGTTCCTATTAAAACTTTCGCTAAAATGTCACCAATAGGTATATCACCTAAGTTGCCTTCTAATTTCAATTGGTATTCTTTTGCGACCTCTTTAGTTAATTTTCCATCTATGGCAAATGCATTTAGGAAGGGAGCAATGTAGCCACCATCCTCAACGAGAATTAGTTTTTCAGAATTTTGATAAGAGTTAATGCATAATTTAAGAAATAAATGAGTAGCCAAAAGTTTCATGGCAGGGAAGAACCCTAATTCTTCTTTATCCATGAATTCTTTTAAATCCAATAGATCAGAATTATCACTAAACAGTGGTGAGATGGAATAATATGTTTTTCTTTCTGCACTTATTTTAAGTTCAAGTCCAGACATGTAAAAGGAATCTGTTGGAAGATCCAGAAGGATATCTAAATATATAGGTGGTATCTTTCCTCCGTATTTTACAAAGCAAACATTTACATAATCTGCTCCTAACATTCTGTACGCTTCTAGGAGAGCTAGTATTTCTGAGGTGATATGGTGTATGAGAAATATCTTGGTATTTTTAAAACTGAGTTTATGATCGCTCTGATTTGCTAAATTCTCTAACTCTGGCATTCGAGTTAAATAATGACTCATTTGAAGTGAAATTCTTCTTTGATTGAATGAGTAATTTAAGACCCTATCCAATCTACTCAAATCAATATATACATCGATTTTACCGTTGATTATATGAATCGTATAACCTTCTTTAACGATTTTAGTAATCTCTTGGTCTTCTAAAATTAGAAATATTTTTTTAAAAAGCGGAAGTGAGTTTTTAGGATTAGACTCCATAAGAAAACTTGCAAATGACTTCTCCCAATAGAAATTGATTTGATTCAATTTTCCTAAAGAAGTCTTTTCGATTTGCTCAAACACTTTACTGAACCTGCGATTTTCTTCTATATATTCCCTTTCACCTTTTTGGGATGAACCTATTAAGGAACTATGAACTGATTCAGAAATTTTTGTACTACCACCAATATAGATTCTAGAACTTAAATCATCAACAATCAAATGGTCTATTGATTTAAGATCTATATTTGCTCTATCAAATCTTTCTATCGTTAGGCGAAATATGAAATCTCCAGCCTCCACTTGATTGGGTACTCGTTCTAGGATGAATTGGTAATCTACGTTTTCATTTTCACTATTATGGTGAAAAGGAAACACCAAAGCTTTACTTGGATAGGTTCGTGGATTTTCTCCGTAAAATTCAGGATGTATGACTTTTGCCCAAGCTTGTCTTTGAAATGTACCAAATACAGTTCTCAAATGATCTTGGAATTCTTCTCGGAAAATGAGAATATCTTTTAAAACTCCTGCTCGTGCATGAATTTGAATATAACCAATATGCATTTCACAAAGTTCACTATTGATATTCGGATTGAGTTTATACAGTATAGCAATGTCGCCAGGAGAAGTTATAACTCTTTCTACAATTTCATCACCAAGTGTTCTAGAAAGTATAGAAAGTCCCCAGAAGATTCTTAAATTTGTGAGATCAATTTTATAAAGGTCAGAACTTTCTTTTTCTAAATTTACTCCTAAGGATGTAGGTATAATTTCTTCAGGATGTTTATGCATGTTGTACCATTACTTTTATTGCCTCTGTAGTCTTTGCTGTAGCAAAAGCATTTCTTAATTCTTTTGCATCAAAAGTATGGGAAATCATATTATCGGCTAAGGACTTTGTTACAATTGGATTTTCATTCAAAAGCTTTATAGCAAGGTGAAAGTCCCCACACCTAGATGTACGTATTGATTTCCCTTTAAGGAAAAAATCATTCATCGCATAATATTCCTTATCCGAAGATTCCAGGTTTAGTTCTTGAGGCAGATAAAGAATAGCACCTCTGGGTCGAACTAAAGAATCCTCTTTTCCTTGAATGGGTCGAATACAAGAGTCGATTTCTTCTAATTTAGTAGCTATTGCAATATCAAAACGAGGAAATTTTCCATCCTTATCAATCTCATCTAATTTGGTGTGAGCTTCCTCAAATGATGAAAGAGTTAAACTTACTTCACCAAACTGTGAAAGCTCATTGCGTATAATGGAAATCCAACGTACCATGTCTTCTTTTGGAATTTCTTGGAAACTGGGGCATAGGAAGATATTTAAATTTTCTCTTTTTTCTTTGGCCCAATGAAAATGAAGATTCTCAAGAGAAAAGGGAAGTACAGAAAGTTCATCAACTACCAATTCAGTTAGATGTCTTAAACCACCCATTTTTTGACCATTCGTTGTCTTGAGATGTAATTCTCGTTTGGCGAGACGAATAGCGGACTGAAAACCATCTGTTGTACTTGTAGTATCATACAATATATCAAAATGATTTTCCAAAGAATCAATCGTATTTGATTCTGAAATATTTATGCCCTCATCAGCACCTAGTCGAATAGCTAAATCTAGCAATTTTTGACGTCTAGCTAGAGCAACTATTTTGAATTTTTTCTTTGAATCCAAGCGATAAGCATGGAGAGCTGCAATGACAAGAGAACCTAATCTACGTGGACCAAGAACAGCAACTATATCCCCTTCTTCGGGGGGTGATGCGATTACAGCTTGGAGAGAAGCGGCAAATGGTTCTATCAATACTGCTGCCTTCTCGTCTAGATTATTATATGGAATAGCCGCATGGACGGGGGCAAGAATATAAGCCCCAAAGCCACCAGGAAGGCGATCAATACCTAGAACCTTTCTTTCAGGTGAATGGGTTGGAATTCCTTCTCTTACGAAAGAATCAACTTCAGAATCCCCCCTGGCTTCGAATGTATCATTTATTTCTACTACATAATTCTGATGAGTATCAGGATCTTCTGCAATCACTTCATGACCGATTACTTGGGGAAGTGGAAATGGAAGAAACCTCCTATCTATATCCGTTGAACAAACTCCACAGGATTTTGTTTTAAGAAGTCTGTAACCTTTGCCTAGTTCAAGATAAGGAGAACCATTTCGGATAATCTTCCAACCTTGTTTCTCATCACCTTTATAAATATAATCTGATTCTATAAAGGTATCATCGGAAGTGTAATCTAGTGCCTTGAAATGGATTTCTTTCATTTATATCTCGCTTCTATAAAGTAATACAGAACTAAAGTCAATGTAAAGAAAATAAGATTTAGTATAAACCCATTCTTCAATTTTTTTCTATCTTTTTCTTCAAGAAAATATGCAGTAATAATTACAGAAAAGAAACCACCTAAGTGTGCCCAATGTGCAATTTGATCTTTTTCAAAAACATTGGTAATGTCTGTATATACTGAGGCCCAAGCAATTAAGAATAATGGAAATGGAAAATTTACACCACCCATACGAATCGAAAAAGGGCTTAGTAAAGCTGAGGCAGCAGCAAGTCCAGAGATAGCCCCACTTGCTCCTAGTACTGGTGTATTGTCCCCTATGATAAATCCTCTTACAATAGAATCGCCAATTGCCGATACGATTGCTGCCATTCCATAGAATAACATCCATTTGCTCATACCAACTTTGTACTCCACAGCCCTGCCAAGTATAAACAAAAACATTAAATTCGAAAACAAGTGACTGAAACTTCCATGAGCAAAACTGGAAAGTATCCAATTTATAGGATTCCATTCCCTAGGATAAGATAAGAAAAAGTTCTGAATGATAGGATCTGGTATAAAAAAAATCGAAATAAAAAAGAATAAAAATAAAAATACAATCAAACCTGCGGTCAATGGGAATTCCCAAAATATTTTCTGAACCATGATGATTATAATCTAAAATTCAACTATGAGTTCAATTCGATTTTGGAGAAAAATTAGGAACTTCAGGAGAATCTTCATTTCGATAATAAGCATCATCCACACCATCTATTCCTGAAGATAACTCTTGTAATTTCGGTTCATTCCAAATAGTTTCAAAAGCATCTTCTGAATCATATACCTTAAAATTACTATCGTAGTGGCATCGAGTATAGTAATCTGAATTCTTAGGAATGACTCTTTGTATTTCCAATTTTATAACATCGAAATTATTTTCCATTTCTTCTTCTGAATCATATTCCCCTTCATGAAGAAGCGCAAGTAAGACTACATACTTTTGGGCTTGTTTAACAGACTGAAGTGCATAAGAAAGATCTCGGATCTTATTAATATAGATCTGCGGGTGTGAATTTCTAGCTGTAAGTACTTTTTTCTTTGCAACAGCAATTTCCCGAAAACCCATAGAAAGATAATGATGTGTATTTGTTTTCTCAAGTCGATTCGAGATTCGAGTTAAACGAATTAAGTCTTTTTCTGTGCGTGTAATATTGGACTCAACCACTTTGAGAAATAATTGAATCATAATTTTTTGGGTTCTTCGTAATTCATCAAAACCCTTACCAAGATCCATCTGCAATTGAAGCAGTTCAGTTTCAATATGGTGCTGCAATGCTCGTCTAAATAAAACTTTTTCAGAGTCGGATCCAAAATTAGAAACGGATGGACTTATAGATTTCAAATGATCATAATTCTCCTTCATTCCTATTGTAACTTTTATTAGTTGAGTAGATTTATTCGATTGATTCGAATACGATAAAGTCCAGCTAAAACAAAGTAAGATCAAGAAGAAGAATAACCTTTGGGAGCTCATATATAAAAATCATCGGAAAGATTCCTTTTTAATTCTAAAAGATAAAAAATCGCTTGGAAAACTAGTTTACAAAACCTGGATTATGTATTATTGTAATGGAAATCGTCTAGAAATGGAAGAATTTTAAGGATTTGAGATGCCGGCTGAATTTCCACTAAATACTGCTTCTGCAAACGATTGCATTATAGAATTAAAAAAAATCCAAGAAACCAAAACTTTTGGAGTCATTCTCAGTGAATTAACTGAGTCCGCCATTTCTAATGATAAAAATACTTGGTCTCTGATATACCAAGTTATGCGAGATGCTGATTCCGGTCGCTTATCCTGGGCGCTACACAAAGACATACTTTCTGGCTTCATATCTATTTTAACCCAAGTGGGAGATAGCAAATCTTATCGCTTAATTATCAATTATATCAAAAACCTAGACAGAACAATTCCTCTAGGTGCTATAGAGCTTATTTCAGATCTTCTACCAACCTTCGAAGAGCTGGACAGTGATGAAATCATTAAAATTGCATCTCAAAAGGATGATATTAGATCTGCAATTGGAATCATTGCTCTATCGCGATTGATGATAGAAAACAAATTAAATGAGGATCAAAAGAAAGCTATCCAAGAATTCCTACAATCCTATTCCAATTCAAAATACTATATGAAAGATATCGTAGAATCTATCTTAGAAATGATAGAAGATGCCGAGAAAGGAACTTCACTTCTTCCTGAAAATGAACTTAGTTCACTTTTTGATTAATCTAAGCTAAAATCAGAAACTTAGGTACAATTTATGCATTCGATAGAATGTATAAAGATAAAATCATTTTGCAGTGCAAAATGCTTAATTTAAGGGCAGGTGTATGGTCAAAAATGCTAAGAAAGGTACAAATTTCTCAAAAGCAGGGTTGCTCTGGAAGAGTATTGAAAGGCAGGCTGAAGTTCAATTAGGTCTTGTTCGTTTGAATAAGGATGTTACTTTACGAATTTTAAATAATAAACCAAATGAATTCCTTGAAGCAAATCGTTTTGATTTTACAAAAAACATGAAAGAGTTCATGAAAACTGTCGTTACTATGGACTCAGAAAAGTTAGAATATTTTATCTTTAGAGTCTACGATTGCTATCTGCGTGAATTAAATTTTATCAATGAAAGAAATTCACAATTTTCTATTGATATTTTGTTCCAAGTTATTGAAACACTTACTGTAGAAAAAGAATCAATTCAATCGGTTGAGGGATATTTTTCATCCTCTAACCAAGAATCAATTAGTAGAGCTGATATGGAAAATATTCTGAATCATATGAAAGCTTATAATTTCATGTCTATTCAATTCAAAAAAATCAATAATCTAAAAAGATGCGTAGAATTAAGCGATCAAATTATATTGAAAGCCGCAACATTAAATCCAATGGTATCTATACTCTCATTGGACAATATGTACAGTTTGATTTTAGCTCAAAACATTCTTTCATCAAAATATGGAATTCGCAATCTTCTCTCGGGTTGGATGGAAGAGTATGGATTCACTGAAGAGCAAGCTATTCGAATCCTTCCATTGTTTCCAAGTGATTCTTCTTTGAATGAATTTCGATCTGTTTACACAAAAGCGATTCAAGCTTTAGGACAGAAAGTTGATCCAATCAACAAGGATATGGATTTATTTATGATGCGATCCATTTGCAATTATTTCACATCTTGGTTGAATAGAGTTGCGAACCAATTGCCAGCTGTAGCTTAGCTTGCTAGTAAAATAGCAGCTACTGACTTTATTTTTTTACCATAGTGACAAAGAGAGTATTACTGATGTTCCAATGTCCAAAACTAAATTGAAATACCCACTTAGATAAATAATAGTAAAGGACTTTAGCGTACAATCCTAGCTTTGACTTAGATCCTGCTACACTCATGATTGGTTTCAGAATATAGAACTTAGGTTGGAAGAATCCGCATTGTGAGCCTAACTCAGCAAGCGTTTTCATTTTATAATTATTTACATGATCCTTGGCTTCTAAGTAATGAACACCTGGTCTCATCCCCTTGATCAATACCTTAAGCCTTGCCTTCCACAATTGAAAGGGAAAATTCGGTGTCTGCATAAATAGAATTCCACCAGGCTTGAGAATGGAATTTAAATACTGAAGTAAAGAATGTGGTT
Source organism: Leptospira sp. (assembly GCA_002786225.1). Taxonomy (GTDB): domain Bacteria; phylum Spirochaetota; class Leptospiria; order Leptospirales; family Leptospiraceae. Next base: position 257,073 of record PEQN01000001.1, read on the forward strand.
TTGGAATATGTTCTATCACATCCCACAAAGTTATCATATCCAGAGAATTGGGTTCTATCTTACTAGCTTGCACCACACCTGAATGGACATTTTTAAGATTATTTTTTTCTTTCGCAAATTGCACAGCCCTTTCAGAAATTTCATATCCTATAGCCTTCCAACTCGGATTGGTCTCAGATATTCTTTTGACAAAAAATCCCAAACCACAACCAACATCAAGAATCTGTCCCTTCTTACCGGCTATGAATCTTGAAATGAAATCATCATAAATATCACGATGAGCTTCATCCCACCATTTTAAATCAAATTCTTCTTCTGGATCATCCCAATAGCCTTCATAATGCTCATCCTGTTGGTAAGAGGAATACACATGGTCGCAATAGGAGCATTTAACAATAGCTATACCATTTTCAACAAAAACAGGTTGGCTGTCTTGGCATCCACAAAGAATACATTCTTGGGTCATAGTCTTTTTAGAATCTTAAATCAAAAGTATAGGTCAACTAAATTCTAAAATATTCTCTTGAGTACAAGATTGCCGGATCGAATTATGTTCCTAGAGGGAATTTATGGAGCTTAAGTTTACAAAAATGGAAGGCATCGGTAATGATTATGTTTACATTGATGCAACAAAGAATGATATTCGATTGAGCTCTGAGCAGATCCAAAAACTCTCAGATAGAAATTTTGGCATAGGTGGGGACGGGGTAATTTTCATTCGATCCTCTGAGAAGGCTGACTTCCAAATGGATATGTATAACTCGGATGGATCTTCTTCCGAAATGTGCGGAAATGGCATTCGCTGTGTCGGTAAATTTGTCTACGATCATGGATTAACAAACAATCTGAATCCTAAAATCGAAACTGGTAAAGGTGTGCTTACCTTAGACCTACAAAAAAATAAATCCAATAAAATTGAAATAGTCACTGTAGATATGGGTGAGCCAATTTTGAAACCAAGCCTAATCCCACTTAAATGGAAAGATGATGAACCTGTAATCAATCAAATCATTCATGTAGATGGCGTAGATTATCATTTTACTTCAGTGAGTATGGGAAATCCACATTGTGTTATCTTTGTTGAAGATCCAGATAAAATACCTTTGTATGAGAGAGGTCTTAAGATAGAACACCATGAGTTATTTCCGAAACGAGTAAATGCAGAATTTGTATCTGTAAAAGCCAAGGACCATCTCTACCAAAGAACATGGGAAAGGGGTACTGGGGAAACCTTGGCCTGTGGAACAGGTGCTTGCGCTGTAGCCGTCTCCGCTGTCTTAACAGGACGAACTGGTAGAAAAGTACAAATTGATCTGAGAGGTGGAACTCTTCACATAGAATGGTCCCAAGCCGGTTCCGTCTTCATGACAGGTCCTGCGAAAGAAGTTTATACAGGTCTCATTGAAATATAGTATTCTAAAGAAGAATTCAAGTTATGCGCAACAAAAGAATTCGAAACTGAGATATTCAAATTTTTAGATATTTCTCTTTCACCAAACATTTCTTTTAGATGTATTGTTGTAATTCCTAGTTTAGATGCGCCTTCGATATCATCTATGTGGTTGTCGCCGATCATGACACATTGTTCAGGATTAGAATCAATTCTACGACAGGCTTCTATAAAAATTTGAGCAGATGGCTTTTCGATTCCTAGTTCTTCAGAAACAAGTAAGTTAAAATGAAAATTTTTTGGAAATACTGATTCTAATTTGATCAATTGTGTCCGAAGATTCTCATTTGATAGAAATATGATTTTATGAGAAGCTTGGATTTCATTCAAAAGTTTGAAAGTAAACTTATAATTGCCTTTATTAAGATGGAAAAATTCTTTAAGATATTTGCTAAAATTCTTAAAGTAAATCTCTTCCATTTTCAAAACGAGGTTAATACGTTTCTTAGTTAAAGATCCAAATTTTAATTCTATCATTCTCTTAAAATACAAAATACGTAAACGATTCGAAGAATGCCCTTCTAAATTCACTTTGATTTCTTCTCTAGCAAGTTTAAATCTATCATAAAAATCTAAAGCACTTCCATAAGCTTTCCTTTGCCAAAATTCTGAAAGACATTTTAATGAAAAATCATAAGCCTCTTTGGATGGAAGAATAGTATTATCTATATCTAAAATCAACATTGATACAGAATAAAATGTAATTCCTAGTTGACGAGTAAAATTGTATATACTAAAATCGAACCATGCTTCCTATCGCAAGGATTCTTGGATCCTTATTTACTATTCTTGGAATCTTTCTATTTCTTTATGGCTTAATGACAGACGGAAATTCAATGTATGATAAAACCTTCTCAATAAATATTAATCTATATTGGGGCATTTTTATGATAGGATTTGGTTTGGTATTTGTTGTTTTTGGAAGAAAAAACGGATTTCTAAATCAGTAAAACAAAATCAACTGACATTCTCTTCAAGGATAGAATTTAGCTTCTGAACTCCTTCGAGGAATAATGCAGGACCAGGTTGTAAGATGATGGATGAGTCAATTTCATAGAGCTTATTTTTTCTCACTGCTGTTGTTTGCTTCCACTCTTCTACTTGCTTTATCCAATTATAATCAACAGGCTTTCCACACCAAGATCCTATAATCAAATCAGGATTCTTATCAGCTATAAAATCTTTACTTACAATGCGATCTCTTGCCAGTGATCTATCAGCTTTATTAGAATGAATTTCATCACCTCCACATATTTGGATCAATTCACTTACCCATTGGATTGCCGTTATGATAGGCTCATCCCATTCTTGAAAGAATACCTTTGGTCTATAATTTCTTGTTTTAGCTTTTCTTGAAATACCATCCAAGGTTTGCTTCCATGTATCAATTAAAAGCAAAGTTTCTTTGCTCCTTCCTACTAGAGATCCAATCAAATACATAGTCTCAAAAATTTCTTCTATTGATCTTTGGTTGGTAACTAAAACATTGAGACCTTCTTTAATTAAATCATGTGCAAGTTGAGCTTGTATATCGGAAAACCCAATGATTAAATCTGGCTTTAGTGATTTAATCTTTTTGATATTGCCTGATATGAATGAAGATACCTTAGTTTTTTCTTGAATTGCAATGGATGGACGAACAGTATAAACGCTAATCCCAACTATACGATTTTGTTCTTGTAAGAGATAGAGCAACTCGGTGGTTTCTTCTGTTAAACAAATTATTCTTTTTGGATAAATCATAAGTAAATTATAACTCTATAAATTTATTTATATCTTTTTGCTTTCCAAATAGAATTAGTGTATCCTCACTTTTAAACCTTTCATCCCCAGAAAGAATTCCAAGAATAGAAATTTCTTTTTCATCCTCATTTCTTCGCCTAGAAACTGGTTTAGTTCGCCTTTTAATTGTGATTATATTTAAACTAAATTTTTCTCTAAGCATAGCTTCTTGAATCTGACTTCCTACCAAAGACTCAGGTATTTTTACTTCTGCAATTCGGTATTCGTCTGAAAGGAAAAAATTTGAGATGAGACTTCCGTGTCTCAGCATTTCTGCCATATTTGTCGCTGCTGTTTCCTCTGGATTAAAAAAGAAATCCACACCAATTAATTTAAGAATTCTTTTCTGCAATTCTGTTTTATATCTAGCGAAAATTTGTTTAACACCGATTTGCTTAAGTATATCAGCTGCTACAACCAATGCCTCAAAATTTTCTGCAACCGATATAACCACAATGTCCATCTCTTCCAGACCTTGTGATTTAAGCGCATGGTCATCCGTTGCATCCAGACGAACTGATGCAGTACAAATATCCTTGACATCCTCTACCGTTGACTGAGCTATATCAATAGCTAAGACCTCATGTCCTTCCAAAAATAGTCTTTCAACTAAAACTTTTCCAAAACTTCCCAAACCAATTACTGCTATTTTTTTTCTTATCATTTTATGTTACAACAACCTCTTCTTCGGGATATTGGTAATTCGATACATCTTCTTCTTTTATCATAACTAAGGCTAAGTTAAATACACCAACTCTTCCCACAAACATAACGATCATTATGACAATTTTACCAAAAAGGGATAAACTTTCCGTTAGTCCTCTAGACAGACCCACTGTTCCATAAGCAGATACAATTTCAAAAGCTAAATCCAAAAAGTTCCCATTCTCTGAAAATGTTAGAAGAAATAAGGATGCGAAAATTACAAAGAAGGACAATAGAATAGTTGCAGAAGCACGGGAAATGCTATTTCTTGAAATAGTTCTTTTTCCAAATTCCACATTAGTTTTTCCTCGAAAGTTGATCCATATATTCAGAATCGCAATTGAAAATGTGGTAGTTTTTATCCCACCTCCCGTTGAGGTAGGACTTGCTCCTATCCACATAAATAGTAATGAAAAAAAGACTATAGATTCACTTAAATAACCCATATCTATGGAGTTAAAACCTGCCGTACGCAATGTAACAGAATAAAACATAGAGTGAAATAACTGATCCACAAAGCTCATTCCTTTCAAAGCATGGTTTTGTTCAATCAAGAGAAAGGAAAATGTTCCTAAACCAAACAATAAGCCACTTGTAATAAGTACTAATTTAGCTGAAACAGAATATCGAATCTTAGGATTTCCTGGATTCAGAATTTTCTTGTATGTTTGACTCAATAAAGGAAATCCAATTCCACCTAGTGTTATCAGAACCATGGAAATTGATAAAAAAAGTTTTGAGTGAAAAATTTCAATTGTTGCATATCCTTTTGGAAACAAGCTAAATCCAGCATTGCAGAAGGAAGAGACCGAATGAAAGATTGCTAAAAAGATTCTCTCAAAATTGGATTTAACTATTGTCTCAGGAATAGAATAATACATAATAATCGAACCTATACCTTCAATGACAAAAGAGAAAATTGCTATTCTTAATAGCAAATATTTAACTTCACCTAGAGACTGTTCACTCAATAAATCTTTCATTAGAAGCTTATCTGTAACAGATGTTTTGCCAGTTAAAAAAATTCCAAAAAAACTTGCAAGGGTCATAATTCCTAATCCACCTGCCTGCATAAGCAAGATTAAAATAACTTGTCCTGTAAATGTAAAAGAATCAGAAATATTGATTGTAGCAAGTCCAGTTACACAAGTTGCACTTACTGCAGTAAATAAAATATCGATTGTAGGAATAGACTTAGTCATAGCCTTAGGTAAGTGCAACAGTACGGAACCAAAAAGAATAATAAAAGCAAAGCTTCCAACAAAAATAGTAGAAGGACTGAATTTTTTCACATCATAAAATTTTGTATTTCGAATTAAGTGCGATAAATTAGAAAAAAGAAAAAATGCCTGAGTGATAGACAAGAAAAGTAATCCTGCTTTTTCAGGAGCTAAATAGATTAATAGTTCGTCTTTGAAAAATTTTTGTAAAAGAACAATTACTATTATTGAAAATTCCACTAAGTGAGTTTTGAAATATTCCCAAAAATTGGAACTAGTGAAAAGGAAGGCAGATATTTCGTAAATAAGGAGAAAATTTATTATTATATTTACTATAGATGAAATAGCATTGATCCAGGAATCTGGATAGTAAAATCCAAATTCCATGATTAAAATTACTGCAGAAGCTATTCCTGAAAGAACGTAAAGAAATTGACCCCAAGCTAAGAGATTAGCTACGTAAATTGCGTTTACAAATATTTTGAAATGATTCAAAAATACATAGATATGGTGAAAGAATATATAAGCTTTTTTCTTAAATCTATGTTTCATGGAGAAGTTACTGCAATATCTTCATCCTTAGGCCATTCCGTGCCATGTATTTTCTTATGTTCTTCTAATTTTTTTAAATCTTGGTAAGCATTAGCAGCTGATAAACTACTAGTCCCTGTAATCATTAAAATAGAACCTGAAATGGTTCTTTCGATTCCTAATAATCCGGCAGCACCGGCAGAAACTCCAAGAGCAAATGGCATGGTAAGAAAAAATATAATTTGAAATCTTCTTAACTTAGATTCTTTATAAACAGTTTCTTCTTTGAATCGTTGTCTATCCTTCTCTTTTTTACTTCGCTTTTGCGATTGGTTAGTCAAGGAGTTATTTACGGCTTCCTGGTTGACTTCCCCCGTTATAGGATTAATTAGTGGAGCTGGTGTATTTCTATTATTCGCTTGATTCACATTCTGGTTATTTTGTTGAGTTATTTGATTTTGAATACTACCTGCACCTGGTATGCTAAGAAGTGGGTCATACAATCTTCCAACTTTCTTAGGAGTTACAACAAAGTTTTTTTCATTTCTAGGAGGGATAGTATAAGTAGAATATCTTTCTTCCCCTTCTGTTTCAGCCTCTCCTCCAGGTAGATTTCTTAAGTCCATATTGTATTCATCATAAAAACCAGTTCCACTTTGTGAAAATATTTGCGAAGATACAAAAAATATTGCAAGAATGCTTAGGAAGGATATAAACCTACGAAACATTCTATAAGCTTCTAACTGCTTACAAATTGGTCAACTCGATTTAGTTCTACCGGAAAGCAAAGCACTTGTATATAAAAATGATTTTGTTCGAATGGTTTCAATTTCTTGCTCAGAAAGGCCTATCTCTTTAGCCATAGTGTACTCTTTTTGTAGATTCGTATCAAAAATTCCAGGGTCATCTGAACCAATTGTGACCTTCACTTTATTTTCAACAAATCGCTTCAAAGGATGTTCTTTAGCATTATGTATCATACCAATGTAAAAATTCGAACTTGGACAAGACTCAATTACAGAGTTTGATTCTTTTACAAAGTTTAAGATATAATCCTGCAATGTTCTTAAGTATCGAATACTTATCTCATCAATATGAATTTTAACATTTTGATTGGATAAAGGAGAATGGTGACATTCTTTTAGATTTTTTTCTATTTCTTGCCTTGAATAATATTCACCAAACCTTGTAATCTCTTCATAGTGTGTTAACTCCCAATTGAGTTGATCCACTCTTTCCTTTGTACTTTCTTTGCGTATGCTATTCGCAAAATATTTTGGGTCCACGCCGAGTGCTATACAATGTCCTAAACGATGAGCTCCATATTTAACTGATTCCCAAACCCATCTCGAAGCAGAAAATGGTGTCTTATCCTCATAACTTTCTGCGACATGGTAGACAATGGCTAATGCAGAATTTGGATCAATTTTATTATCCGAAAGCACCCGATTGAAAAAGCCTTCTTTCTCTTTGGGAGGAAAACCTTCTTCAATATGGCAAAAATCTATTCCTGTTAGTCGATCATTCACCAAGGAATCTTTCGCCATTAATTCCTTGAGCCAATTATAATTCTCTATAGTGTTTTGATTTCTATGAAGCGAGAGAATAGCTTCTGAACGAATGTTCAATCCTTCCTTTAAGGCTAAGGCTTCACCTTCCTCAAGTCCGCAACAAATTGCTTGAATTCTTCTCTCGAAAATATCCCTCTCTTCATTGGGCGGAAACATGATTCTATATTCTGTATGACTTACATTTTCTCTTGCATGATCGAGTACAATTTGTTCAGTGATATTTTTTATTTCATCTATTGTAAATGGTACTAAAGCAATGATAAGGTTGAATTTTGCTTGAAATTCAGGAAAAGGTCCTCGGTGATTAAAGTAGTATAATTTTGAAAATTTTTCTAAGGTATCATATTCTTCAAAGAATTTCGAGGGTTCAATTATACGACCATAGGCCTTCTCATAGCTATCAGTGAATATATTCCATCTTGGATTTGGATTTCTTTTGCCTATTGTATACAATCTTTCAGCAGTCAAAGATCCATACAAATGGTTGTGTAACTCACAATACATATATTATTTGACTTCTTTAGAATCTATTTCAGAATGAGGGATAAATTCTTTAAAGATCTTCTCTACTTCTCTAGCATTCATTTCAGAAATGTTTTCCTTTCGAATTATTTTACCAGATGAATTGTAAGTTGTTAAAAGCATTGTTTTACTTCTTAATCCACTTTTAAGTTCGCCTTTAGAATCTAAATACAATGGCTCAATTCTATCATTTTTTAAAAGAGATTTGATTTGAATTAAATCTTGCTTGGAAAGATTTTGTGCATTTATAAAGGCTATAAATTTATAACTATCTTCTTTACCATAAATATGATTTTGCATCAACCAGTAAATTTTGCGTGCTAGGCTTTTACAAAGCATCCAATCTTCTGGATAACAACCCATAAGGATTGTATTCTTTTTCTTTATATTAGAATTTGCTATGGATTCTTCAAATTGATTTTTCATAGCAAAGATTGGAATATCTGATTTGATTTCCTCTGCATTTAAGGAAAGATTTAAGCTAAAATATTTTTGAAAGAAAAAGACTAGCAGGAAAAAGAGAATCTTCTTATACTTAACAGAGATGAATCTTAAGATTTCATATCTCTGTAAATTTAAAGTATATCTATTATCAGTCATTCTAGTTTTAGACTGCACATCTTCACAAAATCGGGAAATGAAATTAATCGATCAGGATGAGAGTTTTGCAATCTTTGAATTAAGTAATAAGGAAGCACTTTCTTTTCAGGAGTCTATTTCCTCTTCCACTATTTCAGAAACTATTCTAGAAAGTAAATCCGAATGGAACCCTATAAGTATAGAAGCATTATTAAAATCAACCTTAGTTGTGCAGGCATCGCTTTTTATCAGTAATCCTTCCAAGATTTTTTCCAAGGATGAAACGTACAAATACCTATCCTTAGCAATTTCGCAAAGACTTCAAAACACCCAAGGTTCTTATCCACCTACAACTTATTTTGTAGTTGTAAAGGAAAATGATGACTTAGCTCCTTTTACAAAAATTCTAAGAACTTCTTTTTATATTTTTTTGAATCAAGGCAGAGTTCATATTTATTTTGGTGAAATTCGGGAAAGTATCAGCTTTCTAACTCCCTATACATTTAGTGATTGGGTATCTTCTCAAAAATTTACCGTTACCAAAAAAGGAAAATCACGAATCACATTTTTAGAAAATACACTATTAGAAGCAGAACTCTTAACTTCCAAAGAAGAAGAACACAAGGAATATTATCTCGACGCTGTTGCTTGGAGATTCAAAAAAGATAATCCATCTAATCTGAGTGAGAATAAAATAGGAATCGAAAAGAAAAACGAATCTTCCAATTTGCCAAAGGATACTGAGTCAAGACTTAGATTATTGAAGGACTTAAAGAAAAAAGGATTAATCACCTTAGAGGAATACAATAAAAAAAGAAAATCTATCTTAGATGAAATTTAAATACCATCCCCGTTGATAAAGTTTTGAATCATCTCATTGTCATCTTTGGTATCTTCAATGTGCATAGAATCAACTTTCCGTAAATCTTCGTACAATTTGTTGATTTGTTTTTGTTGTGTTTCAATTTTTTCTAATACAATAGAAAATACTTTTGCAACTGGATCTGGCATTTCTCCATGATCTAACATATTATTGGTATCATCGTTTCCTCCACTTGCAGTCTTAACAATTTTCCCTGGAATGCCAACAACAGTACAGCCCTTGGGCACATTTCGCATAACAACTGAACCAGCACCGACTCTACAATTTTCTTCAATGGTGATATTCCCTAAAATTTTTGCCCCTGCTCCCACCACTACATTTCTACGAAGGGTAGGGTGTCTTTTACCAGATTCTTTACCAGTACCACCCAAAGTAACTCCTTGGTAAATAAGACAACCTTCTTCAATGATGGCAGTCTCTCCAATTACAACTCCCTGACCATGATCTATCATGATTCCGTTGGCAATTTTCGCCCCAGGATGGATATCTATACCAGTAAACATCCTAGTAAAATAATTGATCAATCTAGGAAAAAGTGGAATCTTTAAAACATAGAGTAGGTGGGCAATCTTATGGAACCAAAGAGCATGTAGACCTGGGTAACAAAGTATAATTTCGATTATGGATCTTGCAGCAGGGTCAAATTTTCTAATTGCTTTGATATTTTTAAACATAATTTCTAACTCTAAACAGATCCTTCTTATCTCCAGTTTTTAGGAAATAGTTATTGAATCAAGATTCTTATTCCTTAATCTAAGCTTAGGTAGCAGCACTTTGAAAACTAAAACCTATACGATTCATATATTTCTATTCGTAGCAACTTTTCTTTCTATGACATTTCGGGAGAATTTTTTAGCTGTTTTTGGATTATTGGATTTAAATACAAGCCTAGCTATTTTCTGGTCGGAAATTTGGTATTCCTTCCCGCTTATTTTCATACTGTTTGCTCATGAAATGGGTCACTATGTACCATCTAGGCTCTATGAGCTCAAGGTTTCCTTACCTTATTTCATTCCCTTTCCATACAATCCAATTGGAACTATGGGTGCAGTAATCAAAATAAAAGAACCTATTCGCAATAAGATTCAACTCTTTGATATTGGGGTAGGTGGTCCCTTAATGAGTTTAATTCTTTCTATACCTTGTTGGATTGTTGGGATCTATCTTTCAAAATTAGTTCCCATAGATCCAAGTGTAGATACTTCCAATTTCCTTTTCTTTGGAGATAGTTTGTTTACATATTGGACCGGGCAGTGGATACTCGGACCTTATGATCCAAACTTATTTGACATTCATATTCATGCACTTGCCAAGGCTGGATGGGTAGGTCTACTGATTACTGCAATCAACCTTCTTCCTTTCGGTCAGTTGGATGGAGGGCATATCATTTATGCAATTTTTGGTGAAAAATATAGAACTTGGATTAATTATCTTTTTATCGCCTTTCTATCTTTATCTTTAGTTAATTTTGGTTGGTTGCTTTGGGCATTTATCATTTTTTATTTTATCAAAATCGAGCATCCTTTTACACCAGATTCTGATCATAATAAAATGGGAAAGAACCGAAAGTGCTTAGGATACTTTATGCTTTTTAGTTTATTTTTTATTTTTGTTCCTTCGCCAATTTCTATTGGAACTAAACCAGGTGAAGACTCATTGCTATTAGAACTCTGGAGGTTTTTTCTTGAAAACTAACTCGAAATATTTTATTTCTTTTGTACTTGTATTCAATCTCGTATTGATTCCCAATCTATTTTCTCAAGAACAAAGAGATTACCCTGTTAGCGATAAAGCTTACGGAATTACTTGGGATGGAACCTACCTTTACTATTTAGATTCTGATCGTCGAGCGATCATTCGCTACCTAGATAATGGTGAGCAGGAAGTATTTAATCTAGGTCTTGCAAATATGAAAGGAATAAGTTTCGATAGCAAGGAAGGAAGACTGCTTGTTACAGCTCCTAAGGTTATTCTTAAGCTTGATCCGAATACCGGTGGAGTTGTTGAGCGCATTCCTATTCCGTTAACTCTTGTTGGGGGAATCGCATCAGCAGACGGAACCTATTTTCTTCTTGATTTAGAATCGGGAAAAATCCGTTTTATGGATAAGGCAACTGGTTTACTTGTTGGCGGATTCTTAACGGATAGAGCATCTCCCCGTGATTTGACTTATGGGAAGGATTCACTGTGGGTAAGTGATTCTTCCAATGGAACAGTCTATCGTTACAATCCAAACAATGGGAATATTACGGGTTCTATCCAAGCACCTGCTGATGAGATTCGTGGTATCTTATTTTCCGGAGCAAAACTATGGGTAGTAGATCGAGCAAGTAAACAAATTCGCTCTATCCCTTTTGTAGAAACAGATCGTTTTATTTCTTCAGGAGAGACAGAAGTAAATGTTACTTATAAAATTCACTATAAGCTCCCTGATATCTCACTTGCCAAATCAGAGATAGCGATCTTGCAGCCACCAACAAATGAAAACCAAAGGATAAGAAATCTGGAGGCAACTTCAAAAGGCTTTCGCAATGGAACTATGAATCGTTCCAGATCATTCAATAAAAAGTTAGACCTTAGTTCAGATCGTGGCAACCAATCCACAACACTTACCTTTCAAGCAAGAATAGCAAATACTGCTTACTATATTGATGATCGTTTTCTCAAAAGGAAGGAAGCCATTCCTGATGAGTTAAATCGATTTCGAATTCCAGAAAAAGAGAATCTCAAAATTTCTCCGAATGATGCACTCGGTGTTTTTAACTCTTGCTTAATATCCTCCAAGCAAGCGGAAGATGTCCATGCAAAGTTAATTGAAAAAGGTTTTGCTTCCCAATTAAGCAAGGGAGTTCGCTGGAATAAAAAAGATTTTTCAACAAGTACTATAGATTCCTTAAATGCATACTTTCCTGGATTCGGATGGATTCCTATATCTATCAATAATTTAAAGCCTTCCAAGGAAAACAGAACCTATTTTGCAACAGAGGATGAACTGATTCTCTTCCAATCAGATAATATGGAAAAAATAGAATCTCCCGTTTACTTTCGAAGTTCACCTTCAGATGAATGGACACAACTAGATGCTCGTTGGGAGATCACTATCAATAGAAAATAAGATATTGAATCAAAATTTTTTCATTGGATCTGTAGTAATATTGATTGCAGCTTTATTTGCTTGTATCCCTAAATCTAAGCTTAGAAGCAAGCCAATTGGAAATTGGTTAGATTCAGTTCAATATGCTTGGAAGGAATTACCAGATACACAATCCCTGTGCATTGGAGAAGATGCCTTCCCCAATGGGGGTATGCAAGATTTATATTGCCATTTAAAGAATTTTGCAAGCTTAAAAGAATTAGAATCCTACTTTGGTGAAAGTGTTTTCCTTTCTGGTCCTCATATCTCTGGATATTTGGTACTCGATGATAGATATGAATTTGGACATTACAATCCTTCTTTTCCCAAATTCTTAGCTCAAACTCTAATTCCTGCAAGTAAGGATTCAGGCTTCAAGACAGTAACACAGCCCATTTACGAACTCTACATTAAGAATTTGGCTAGAACATTTTTTGCCACCTATAAAAAGTTACATTCAAACCAAATTTATCTCGTTAAAGAAAGAATTCGTTACAATCGATTGAGAAAAGATGGAATTCTAGATCCTTTTTATTTCGAGAAGTATAAATCTTTCATGCACCCACAATTTTCTGATGATGAGGATGAAAAACTAGCAAGTAAATTTGTGAGTCATGCAGATGATATTCATTTCAATGGAGACATTGTGAAAACCTGCGTAGCCTTTTGGATTCGCAGATCGATAGACCAATCCGATAAGGCATTTCTAGAAGGACTAAACTTACTTTTAATTACTTACGATCCCAATTATAGGAACACAAGATGAAAATAGCAGTTATTGGCGATGTGCATGGGTTTTGGAACCATAAGGATACTACATATTTCAATGAATCAGATTACGATGCCCTCTTCTTTGTAGGAGATCTCAAAGGTGGAACTCAGAAAAGTTTAAATACAATAATCCCCTTTCTTCAAAATCTTTCTAAGCCTGTCTATTTCTCTTATGGAAATTGGGACACAACAAACCTTATTCAGATGGCTGGTGAAATATGGCATAATCCTTTCTTTGCTAGGATTGGATCATTGAGCCACAATAAACGAATTCATAAATTTCAAGAACAATTGCCTAACTTTCATTTAGGAATGTTCAATTTATTTTCCTTAAAAGAATTTGATTTAATAATTGGGAGACCATTTTCAGCAGGTGGTCCAATTTCATTTGTACCCATCCTCAAGCAATTATTTAACATACAAACTTTAGAAGATTCCTTCGCTAGATATAAAGCAATAATAGACAAATCTGCAAATGAGAATCTTGCGTTTCTAACACACAATGGACCATTTGGTTTGGGTGCAAAAGCGACCAATATTTATGGCTGCGATTTTCTTAAGGAAGAAGGAGACTGGGGAGATACAGATTTGCAAGATGCAATTTCTTATGCAAAATCCAAAGGCAAGAAAGTTCTCTTTGTTGCATCTGGGCATATGCACCATAGAAATCCCAAAACGAAACAAATTAGAAAATGGCTTGATTTCGTAGACAATACACATTACGCAAATGCCGCCAATGTCCCAAGAATTCGAAAAGCTAAGAAGGATGGTACGTCATCCCACCACCATATTTGTGTTGATTTAAATGATTTGAAAAATATCAAAATCCAAGAAATTTGGATTCAAATAAAAAATTAATAGAATCAAATATTTCCTCTAAGTAAATCAAATATTAGTTTAATCTGAAAATGCAATAGATCAAGTATCTTGTAATCTTCAAGAATTTAAATAGATTGTTTAGTTTTCCAAAATATTTTTGACTGCATAGATAACATCATCCACATCATCATCATTCATTCCGGCAAAGAGAGGAAGAGATAGACAACGATCGTACATTTTGCATGCAGCAGGAAAATCTTCTCGGTCATATTGAAATTTTTTTCTATAATACGGATGCTCAAAAATTGGAATAAAATGCAAGGAGGAACCAATATTTCTATCTTTGAGTTCTTCCGCTAAACTATCTCTTCCCATTTTAGCATGATTAGGATCCAATTCAATTCTATATAAATGCCAAGAATGGACACCATTCTTATCCTCTTGTGGCAATTTCATACCTGGAATATTACAGAAAGCTTCTGCATAAGCTTTTGCGATAGCTCTCCGTCTTTCCCAAAAAAAATTCGCATCCTTCAATTGAGAAATTCCTAATGCCGCAGAAATATCAGTCATATTGTATTTGAAACCAGCATCCGTTACTTCATAATACCAAGAAGGTCTATCATAAGCAATTTTATTAATTCCATGCAATCTGGTTCGACGGATTCGATCAGCATGTTTACTATGTTTGGTGCTTACCATTCCGCCTTCTCCAGTTGTGATTCCTTTGGTTGCATAAAAGCTAAAAACTGTAAAGTCTCCCCAATTTCCTATTAGTTTATCTTTGTATACCGCTGGAAAAGCATGGGCTGCATCCTCAATTACATACAAATTGTACTTTTTAGCTACGGAAATAATTCCTTCCATATCACAAGATGAACCAGCTATATGTACAGGAAGGATAGCCTTTACGAGTTTTTTAGAATTTTTGAGATATAATTTTCCTGAACGTATTGTACAAAATTTATCTATCGAAGCTTCTAAAGTTGCCACAGTCATATTGTTTGATAAAGGATCAACATCAGTAAGTATTGGTTCTGCTTGGAAATAACAAATTGCTTCTGTAGTTGCAGTGAAAGTTACTGAGCTAGTAATAGCTGCGGAATTTTTATCCATTCCTATGGCTTCTAATGCCAAATGAAGTCCAGCTGTCGCCGAACTAACTGCTATAGAATGATCACAGCCAAGAAAATCTGAGAAGTCAGCTTCAAATTGTTTTACTTTAGGACCAGACGTAATCCATCCAGATCTAAGTACTTCAGTCACAGAGTCAATTGCATCCTCAGATATACTAGGAAGTGCAAATGGTAAGAAGGTCTTTCGTATTTGTTGGTTCATATTTTTATGTGACATAACTTAAAAGTAAGTACTTTTCTATTCTGTCTATTTCATTTTCGGAATTTATGGGAAAAGTTGAATTTAATTTCAAATAAAATAAAAATCTACTTGTAGGATGAGGGCAATTTCAAACAATTTCGGGAAGGAATGTCTACAACTCTTAAGGATATATTGGAACGAGTCTCTATTATTGATAGAGATGTAACTGAATTAAACAGACTCAAAAGTAGATTACCTGCTGACCGTCCTTATTCACCTTCTTTACAATTATCTTTCGATAAACAAATAAATAATTTACTGAATGAACGAATTGCACTTATGGATTTGGGCCTAATAAGCCCTCCTAGCTGGCTTTCGCTCAAAAGTGAATCCTTTGAGATTCTTACTGGTGCCAAAGACGAAGCAAAGGCCCCCGAGCCAGATTCTCTCTCTGGGGAACACCCTAGTGAGCAGTTGGTTTTAGATTTTTTAAGAGCACTTCCAAAAACAGAAATACATTTACACCTAGAAGCCTGCGTAAGTAAGAAAACATTAAAATTTCTTTATGAGAAAAATGGAAATCCTCTCACCGAGGAAGAAATTGAAGAAAAGTTCAATTTCAAAGATTTAATGGGATTCATTCAAGTCTTCTTCTTCGTCCAAAGTTCTGTTAAAGAACCTAGTGATTTAGCGTATTTAATTGAAAGCTTACATGATTATTTAAAGTCAAATAACATTCTTTACTCTGAAGTTTTCTTTGCCCCATCTAAATTTATTCAAAATGGTTTGGATTTTGATGAAATGGTAGATGTTATGGTTCGCAAAATCCGAGAAATAAAATCACAAGATGGAACCGACATACGGATCTTAGTCGATGTTTCGAGATCATTTGGTCCTGAGAATGCTATGAATAATTTAAATCGAGTTCTCAAGATTCGCCATCCAGAGATTATTGGTATTGGACTTGGAGGAGCTGAGCTTATGGGCCCTGCAAAAGACTATGCTGAAGTTTTCAAAGTAGCTCGTGAATCCGGATTACGAACAGTTGCTCACTCTGGAGAAGATGATGGTCCTTGGGCGATTTGGGATGCAGTTACTCTATGTAAAGCGGAGAGAATTGGTCATGCAACATCTGCTATCCAAGATCCTGAATTGGTTAAGTATATGAAAGACAATCATATTCCGATTGAGATCTGTGTAACATCCAATGTTTTTACTGGAAAATATGTTCGAAAAGAACAAAATCATCCAGTGAGGTATTACTATGACCAAGGTCTCCCACTTGCTATAAACACAGATGATCCAGTTATTTTTAATGTAAATCTTACATATGAGTATTTTAAATTGTATCGCTTTTTAGATTTTTCTCTAGATGAAATTTTTGATTTAATTAAACAAGGTGTATATGCAACATTTGCACCTGACAAAGATGCGCTTTGGAAACAAGTAGAAGCGCGAATCAAGACAGTTTCAGAGAATTTTGGATATAAACCTAAGTTACCTGTTCTAACTTAACAAAGATTTGTGTTGATTCCTCTCTAATCTAAAAATCCTTTTGGATATTCAAAAACAATCTTCACCTTGGGAAAATCCTCACCTGCATCATCTCTCAAATTAGAAATACCTATGTATTCTAAAAGACGATGAGTCTTTGTGTCATACGTGACTTGGATTTTATCAGCTAAAGTTCTTAAGATTACATTTTCTGGCTGAAGAATGAGCACTGTAGCATCTCTTCCTTGAAATTTGGAATCAGCAATTTTGCGAACACGACAAACAAAGTAATCCAAGCGATTGACCAATAAAAATTGACCCTTGATCATATTGCCACTAGCGACAGTATCAAAATCATCCCGAATAAAATAATCGAATCCACCATCTACAACGACTAAACCTGGAACTTTTAATCTTTCTTTCTTCAAGGGTTCCGATTCAGAACGACGGTGTTCAATAGCAAATTCTTGAGTAGATGGATTGACTAAAACAGATTTATCAAGGTATCCTGTTCTAAAATCTTCCATAAAAAAGTCTGGTTGGGTTCTCTTTTTACCGAATTCAATTTTTTTTCTAGCAAATGCCTTACCCATAGGGTCTTTGTATTCAATTATAGAGAATATATGCGATCCATCTTTATAATGCTCGGTATGATTTTCCGTATAAATAAATTTCTTAGTTTCCCAATCATACACTTTGGATCTAAAAGAAATTTTGCCAGATTGAGTTGATGATTCTTTGGAATAAACTGATTGTAGGTTAAACAAAAGAACTAGAATAATGATTGCAAATCTTTTCACACTTATTAGACTAATGGAATTCCTTATTAAAGATTTTTTAGAATATAAATAGGATACTTTTCAAAATTGATTTTATGAATAGATACAATTTTTTATTTATTACACTTTGTAAAATTATTATTCCATTTAGCTTATCTTGTTCTGGAAACTACTATGGTATAGATGGCCCTGATGTTTATACTCGAGATGAAGCCATTCAAATTATTTCCACTGCACAAGTTATCTATTACCAAAAATGTTCAAACAGTAAACTAACGAATTCACTTTTTCTTGATTTAGCTATTACTAATCCTAGATTGATTTTAGACAGCGCTTATTACTCAAAAAAGGATATTCATTATTGTGAAGAAACAATTTTACTCTCTCCATGTAATCTTCCTTTGGTAGAATGCCAAATTGCTCCTGAAGAATTTTTCAATGGAAATTTTGGACAAGGTGGATTTTAATTAAAAAGTATATCTGAAATTTAACCAGTAGGTTCTTCCTTCTATAGCTGGCGATCCACTACCTATAGCTACATCACCAGCATTATTATTCAAAGGATATAGTACCGTTGTTTGAAGAAGATTAGTTGCAGATAAAATCAATTCCATATTTTCCATAAAAGTATATGCTATCGCTGAATTCAATATTCCAGAACCAATTACTCTCTGTCCTGTAGGTGCATACCAATCATAGAAATGTAAATAATTTAATGATAAACTTAGTTTATCTGTTGGATAAATCATGATATTTGCTCGAGTAACATTTTCGGGATAGGCTCTATGTCTTCTGTTTGCCGAGTTAGGTGTTAAATAAATAGAACCGTAAAGCTCTCTATCAGCTGAAATTACCCGAACAACTGAATGACTCAAATCAAACCCAAAATATTTACTTAGAAATGATATAGAATATTCACCACCTGTTTGCTTTAGAGTTCCAGGAACATTTCTAAAGAAGAAATACCCTCCCCAATCTCCTGGAATATCATCTCCCAATGGAGGGGCACCTGAACCAAAAGGCTCTGGGAAAATCACACCCACATCTATAATATTTCTAACTTGATTGTAAAAGACTACACCATCAAAGGACCAATTAGAATTTATCTTCCACTTACTACCAAACTCTGCTGATCGCATTTTTTCAGGCTGAGTTTCAGTAATATTGCGAAAGGTTGTTGGATTTCCATTTCTATCTTTTGTAGGGATTTGAGCCAATTCTACTCTGTCAAAATTATTTCCTCTTAGGAGTCCATCTCTTCGATAGCCTCCAACATAGGCTACTCCTACAGCTCCTCTAAAGCCTTCTTGGTAAGATATTCTAAATTTAAGATCATTGGTCATTGCATATAAAACACCTAATCTTGGAGAGACGTTGGAACCCCAGAATGGATGCTTATCGTATCTAAATGCTGCAAAGATATCTACCGAATCAGTTAATTTATGAAAATCTTCTGCAAAAAAGGATGCCACCTCAATAGTTGATGGTTTTACAAAAGTGTTTGTATTGTTTAAATTAGCATTAGGTGGTAAAGAAGGACTTGATACATTTGGGAAAAAGCTTTTAGCATCTGCTCTGTTTACAATAAAGTTATTACCATTTGCGTCCTTATTCCCCATATCATACTTTCTATATTCTGTACCAATTGCCAGTTGATTGTTAGAAAAGGGACTAATATTTAAAATAGTGGATCCACCGTATCGATTTTCTCTTGTTCCACCAAGCAGAATACCATTGTGCGATTGGAATCCGAAATCATCTTGTGTATAAAAACCTTTTGTCTTGACATTTATTTTTTCATTAACCGCATAATCATAGCTAGTTCCAACATTATATAATTTAGAAGATACCTCATTTCTATCACGATAAAAATTATAAATATCTCGATTTTGATTTGTTAAGAGCGTATCAATTTTAAAACCTTTGTATGCAATATTTCCAATAATTGTATCATTCTGATTACGGTTTAATCGGTTACCACTGGAGGAAGCAATATTAGGATAGATATTGATTGGACCAAAGGTTTCTGGTTTAAAGGCTGCAACTTCATCTTGTTTAGTTATTATTTCATAACCTTGAATTTCTACGCCTTCATAAGCTCGAGATCTTGCCCAACCATCACTACGCATCTTCTGTCCATTGTATTGGGTTTTGGAAATATAAAAATAAGTTTTAAGATCTTCAACATATTTACCAGATGATCCAGCTTGAAGATTAAAATTGCGAAATTGATTTTCACCAACTCCTGCTTGTAAGGAAGTTCCATTATAATTGCTACCATTTCTAGTAATAATATTTATTACACCTAATAAGGCTCCTTGCCCTAAGGTTACTGAGCCTGGTCCTCGAATTACTTCTATTCTTTCGATGTAATCCATATTCATAGAATTTAAGATTGCATCCGATGGACCAAACTGCCATTCAGTATTTACATTCTGTCCATTGATTAATAATAGTGTCTTTGCATTTGCATCCGGAACCAATCCACGAAATCCAGCTATGGTATCGTCTTGATCTTCTACCTTAAAAAAACCAGGTACATAAATAGATAAAACATCATTGATTGTTCTACCACCACTCATAAGAATTTGTTTACGAGTAATCACAGAAACCGAAACAGGTTGTTTGTCTGAGTCCTTTATAACATTAGATGCAACAGTTATCTCATTAGCTGCCATTAGTTGGAAAACTTCTTTTGATTCAGTTTTAGTGTCTTGATCAAGTGTTGGTAAGTTTAATTTTCCAAGAGTTGGATGATTGGTTACAAATTCTTGAACATTTTGAGACCGCAAAGATTTCTTGCTATTTGATCTCAATCGAATAGATATTTTATCTGCAAATTCTTTGATTAATTGAGATTCGGATTTCTTAATATCATTGATGTCAATATTTAGTGATTCAATGCCTTCTATAGTATCAGATATATTAATCGCATCAATGATGATGGATTTTTCAGGATCATAGATCTGAGCTGAAAGTTCTATAGAATTGGTTTTACTTATAAAGCCTGAAATATAAAAATCTGATTTATTATTTTTTGAATTTGAAAGAGATGAATCTAATGATTTATTAGATTCGATATTGATTTCGAATTTATTTTTCTCTAAATTAGCTAATATTGATTCAAACAAGTATCGTTGAAATTCATCAGATGGTGCTCCTTTTAAGATTTGAAATTTACTAATACTCACTTTTTGAGATTTAGATTCCGCAAAAAGTGAAAAACTCCAAATCATAAAAATACAGCTAATTAATATTATACTTTGTTTTGATTTCATTAGTTTTTGTTACGTAATTTCTCTTTCAAAATTTCAATTGCTTCCTTTTTTTTATAAGAAAGTCTTAAATATTCTTTTGCCGATTTTTCTTCAGGATTTATTAATAAAATATTTTCAAACATTTGAATTGAAATATCATATTGTCTTTCATTGTAATAATTTATTCCTTGTTTGAGATATGTTTCTATCTTAGTAGATTCTGATTTTCTAAGATTAGCTAGTTCAAATTGTGTTTTTGTATTGCTCGGTAGAGTTCTAAGGCTAGACAAATATTCTTTGATAGCTTCAAAGTTCTTGTCGGATTTTTCATAAGCATTCCCTCGCAATCTTTCTTGTTCACTAAGTGCAATTGTAGTTTCCTTCAATCCAAATTTAGCTAATTCATTATTCGGATTGATTTGAAGAATCTTAGAATATTCTTTTTTAGCTTGGAGAAATTGATTATTAGCATATAAAGAATTTGCCAATTTCAAAAGTTCTTTTGTTTTTGTTCCTGTAATTTTTTCAATAGTTAAGGCTAAATAAGTCTGAGCTGACGTATTATTTGAATCCTTTTTGAGAATTGCTTCGAAGATTGTTCTTGCTGAAGTCAACTTATTCTCATTTAGCAAAGTAATTCCAGCTGAAAATAATTTCGTCTGCTTTGCTCTTTCTAAAATTTGATCTGGAATATTGATTCCTGATGCATTAGCATATTCTTCATTGATATAAAATGCTGATTGTGTTGGCAGTAAAACTCTTTCTTTAGAGCAATTGGATTTACCTGACAAGACTCGATTTGCCATGCTTCCAGTTTCTACACCCAATTTACTATACTCCGGGCTGATGGCAAAAGTCGCCCCTGCTTTAACTAAAGCAGGAAAAGTAGTCATTAGTATTATATTATTCTTCTTTGCAAATTCCGAAAGCATTTCAAAGCGAGAAGAATTATAAATAGGATCAGATATCATATAAAATGCATCAGCATCACTATTTAATTCATTTAAGGTAGATTCAAAATTTTTATCAGATACATTCATTGCCGAATATAGTAAATTGTACTCAATATCTCGAAAGTTTCCTTCTCCTGCTTGGTAATTTATTTCATCAGATGAATAGAATGCATACACTTTCCTTATCCTTGGATCAATTTGATTCAAAGTCTGGAAAAATTCACTTATAGAGATATCCATTCCAACACCACAAAAATTCTTTTGATTCAATCCTAAACTTTTGGGATTCGAAATCATAGAAAATATGACTGGCGTTTTATTTAAATTATCTTTAGCTACTTTTGCAGCTTGTGGCCCAATCGCAATTACCAAAGGTACGCCTGAGGATTCTAAATTTTGAAAATAAGATTCGATGCTTGAATTTTCAGAAATAATTATATCATAGTATGAAATTTTATAATCAGTTTCTAAAGATGATTGTATTCCGTATAAAGCTTGTTCGTAGATAGAATTATCAGAAGAAAGAATTATTTCTATTGGAGAAGAAGATTTAGAGTATATAGATAATTGAGTAAACTGAATTGAAATTATGAGTATGAGCGCTTTAATTATTCCAATCATACTTGATTATCCATTCCATTGGAAGTAATGCTCTGCTGCTCAAGTTTCTCTAAATGAGATAAGTTCAATTGAGCTTTCGTGAATTCTGGATGTGAATTGGTTAAAGAAGTCCATAATTCTCTCGATTTATTGTAATCTCCTAATTTAAAATAAATACTTCCCATATTATTGATTGCATGAAAATTATCTGGTTCAATATCTAAAACTTTCTGATAAAACTCCAATGCTTTTTTATTTTTATTTAACAAAGAGTAACTATTTGCAAGCCGGAAACATACCCATGTATTTTGATTATTATTTTTATAGCATTCATGGTACATGCTCATTGCATTTTGATAATCACCTTTTCGGTAATATGAATTTGCAATTTTGATTTTCTCTTCTTCAGAATGTCCTTCTAATTTCTGAACTTCATTTTCTTTTTCAAAAAACTTTGATACATCTGAGATTGCTTTCTTTTGTTTAGAATAAGAATCTTGTTTAGTTAAGGACAAAGTTTTCTCTGAAAGTATTTTAGCTTTATCTTCATTGCCTAATTTGATATTTAACTTGATTAAATGTTTTATATTATCTACAAAATTTGGAAGTCTTAAATAAACTCTTTCGCCAAAATTTGCTGCATTGTTTATATCACCAAGAGCTTCATACAATTTTGATATTTCAAAAAGCACTAAACTGTCAGAAGGATCTAGTGTACTGTAATGTAAGTAATCAGTTAAAGCTTCCTGGTAGTCTTGGATATTTAAGTAAGCTTCAGCTCTAATTTTAAATAAAATTTTCTGATCTCGATATTCATAAACAATAGAATTAATCTTTTCAATTACATATTTCGGTTCTGAAACCATCTTTGATTGTAAATCATCTATCAAATTAAAAATTGTATCATCAATGATATAATCAACTGATGTAGATTTTTTAAACTCTATTTTAAGCAAAGAAAAATCATCAGATATTTTTCCTTTAATTTTTGTTAATTTAATAATATCTTCAACTTCAGCATTCGCCTCTTCTACTGTTTTAATAAATAAATTTTCATCTTCATTCATTATTTCTTCATTCAATTCATTTGATTGAATAAGAATATCATCCCGTCCATCCGATCCAAACAAAATAATGTCGTCGTCTTGCAATTGAAATAGTTTGATATAAAATTTATTCTCTTGCCCAGGCGTACCTATCTTTCTTAAAAATAATTCATTTTCCAAAAAAGATGCCTTTCCATCTCTATAAAGAATGGACCAAGGATGCTCAGCATTGATATAATACATGAGCCCAGTATCATTGTCAATCAGTCCCATTGATATGGAAATGTACATAGATCCATCAAAGGATAAAAATACATTTTGGATATCTAAGTATCTTTCCCTTAACCAGAGTTCAGGATGAATATTGGAATTTTTTTCTAACTTTGATCTAGTGATTCCCGTATTAAACACAACTCCAAATACTAATGCTCCACCTGCGCCTTGTATGGACTTACCCATGGCATCACCATTTATGAAGACAGTATAATCTTTTCCGAAAAGTTGAATAGTATCAGTTATACAAATATCTCCTCCGATTTCTGATTCCCATTTCTTGAATGTAAATTTCTTCTTCTGCTCTATAAAGAATTCTGTTTTAATATTTGAACTTGTATTGTTGTTCATTTGAAGAGGATCAAGAAGCAGGGAAGTAAGAAAATAATCACCATCTTGTGCTTCCTTTAATTCTTGTACAACTCGTAATGATTCATTAAGTTCATCAGTTCTTTTTTCGACCATCAATTCTAAATTATTAGTGAAGTCTTGAATCTGCGAAGTCATTTGATTAAAAGTAATTGCTAAATTTCCAATTTCATCCTTACTTGATATAGGAAACCTATAATTTAAATCGCCCTGTCCAATCAATCTCGCGCCTTCCGATAATTTCTCCAAGGGTTTAGAAAGTGAAAAAGCAGCAAGTAGAGCTAATATAATTCCAATGGTAAATAAAACCGATGCTACAATTATTACTGTTTGGCGAATTTGAAAAACGGGTTCGTATACTTTATTTTTGTCAAAATCAAAAACTGCAGTACCCACTCTCATTCTTTGATTATTATATTCAATAAAAATAGGAAATATAAATCTAAGAATAGAATTTTCTTCTAAAGAAATTTCTTTTAATGTAAGTTCAGTAAGTGAAGAGTAATCACCTATCATTTCATCAGATGCTTCATCGCCGATTTTTTCGTTGTTCAAATCTGCGACAAATTTACCGTCGATATTTAGAACAAATGAATCAAGTAATCCTGAAATTTTACTTTGCTTAAGTCGATTTAAAGATGTTTGTGTTGCATCATAAGTTTCATTGATTAGCAGTTCTTCTGTAGACAAGTTCGAGATATTTTCTGCTAGATTACGGCAAACTTCAAAAGTTTTATCTAAGACAACTGCTTGGTTTCTATAAAGAACTATGGCAGATAGTGGAAGGACTGAAATCAAAACGACTAGAGAGACTAAAACAATCATCTTAGTTCTTAAACTTAAGTCAGATAAGATGGAATTTTTTTTAATCATAATTTAAAATTCAGGAAATTTAAGATAGTATATATTGTTGGATCTAGTCAAGATATAATTGTAAAACTATAGATTAATGCAAAAATTAGAAAACTTTTTTCAAAAAGATAATATCTTTGAATACAATGAAACCTCAAAAAGAATGAACAGTGTTCTTCTATTTTCATCCTTTTTCCTTATCCTAATTATCGGTTTGGGAATTCTCTTCCTTAAAATGGATTTTCAAAAAGCAAATTTTCCTTTATATATTTACATAGATTATTTGATAACTGAGATCCAATCCAAAAGTTTTTTAGGACTTTTCTTAACCTCATTTTTGGGTGGACTTTTTTTCTTTTTTTTCCCACTTGAAATTTATTTCTTTTCGATACTAACAATAAATTCCACTTTTTCTTCTATTTTACTTCCGTACGTCTTAGGTGTAATCTGCGCACAATTTATGAATTATTGGTTGGGACTAAGATTAAATCGTTTGTGTAAAATATTCATTCCACCAAAGAATTTTTATAAAATGAAAGGTCTCCTAAATAAATGGGGAATTTGGATGATTCTACTTATGAATATGATGCCTTTGCCTTCACCTGTTTTTTCAACTGTGCTAGGGGCTTTTAAATATAATTTTAAGAAATTAAGTGTATTTGCTATATTAGGAATTCTTATTTTGTATTTTTCCATTTTTCTTGCAAATATTCTATTAAACAAATTTAATTTGGAGTTATTTTAATGGCTAAGATTCTTGAACCCAATGCTGATCAAGGCATATCTTTTTGGAGTATATTTCTTAGAAGTGTTCGCTCTAAATCAGGACAAAGAGCAGGCAGAATTATTGGATTTCATTTTTCTGGGTCTACTGTTGTTTCTTTACAATTATTTTCCAATGGACGGATTGTATCTATCGATTCAAAATATATTAGAAACTGGAATTCACTCTCTAAATCCTCTTCTTTGTTCCTTGATCTTGATCCCATCCACTTATTACTTAATATGAATGTCTATTCGAAAGATGGAAAGAACTTAGGTTATATTTCAAAGATAGAACAATCAGGATTTTATAATGATTTTGATTTTTTGCTTTATAAAAAAAAATTTTATCTGCCTTCCAAGAAAATTTATAGAGATCAAATTGAAACAATGAAAAAGAATATTATTCTTAAGGTGAATGTTTAAGTCATGATTACATCCGATGAAATCTTAGGGAAAGAAGCCATTGATTCTGAAGGTGATTTTCTTGGAATTGTAATGAAGCTTCACCTGGATCCAGTTCATAAAACAATTTTAGGCATTTCTATAGATCCTGGTTTATGGAAACCAGATCTTTATATTGGAATAGATTTTGTAAAACAATTTGGAGTTGATGCTATATTTCTTAGTACTATACCAGACTCCAAATATAAATCCATCCCCGTCTTTACCTACGAAGGGAAAAAAATTGGATCAATATTAAATATATCGATTGGGAAGAATAAACTTAGAGAAATTAAGATACAAATCAATCCTAAGTGGCGAAATTTTTTTCGAAGTCGTCAAACTTTTTCCCTAACAGATTCTTCCATTCATGAACTAGGTCATTCCCTGGTTCTTAAGAAAAATTTTCAAATTCCCGATGGCAAATAAAATAATTCTAATATAATAATATAGAATTAAGAATCCTATTGTGATAAAAGAATGGAACCTGTTAAAGCCAAGATGGCATAAAATTCAGGAAATGCGGCAAGAATCATCGTTCTTCCAAAAGCATCCACACCATTGCTGATTGCATGAATTCCAGTTGCACAAACTTTTCCTTGGTGTACTGCTGAAAAAAAACCGGCAAAGCCCAATGCTATCCCTGCAGTTAATATGATACCTGCTTTCAACATTGTTAATTCTGCATTCATGTCCCCTGAAAAAAGAATAAATCCAACGAATCCATATAAGCCTTGTGTAGCTGGCAGACCAGAAAGAACCAATCCGGTTCCAAATGCTTCAGGTTTCTTTTGAATAAGACCCAATACAGCTGCGCCACCTGTTGCTAAACCTATTGCTGATCCAGCTCCCGCCAAACCAAGCATTAATGCTAATCCTATTCCCGCAATTAAATGTTCCATAGTTTACCTACTTACTTATGGCAAAGGGTTTGAATTCTTTACCACCTCCTGTAAAATTCATATTCTTATAAAATTCAACAAATGTTAGACGAAGAGGATGCACAAAGGATCCTAATAATCCTAATCCAAAATTTAAGCTATGACCTAAAATTAAAATAAAAATAGAAACTACAATCCACGGACTACTTAAATTCCCATCTGGTAAAATTAATAATGCAACCTTATTAAAAGCATTACCCAAAAGTCCACTCGCTAAGCCTAAGGCAAATAAACGAATGTAAGAAAGTATATCACCCAAGAGTCCAGTTATCAACTGGTAGAATTCCCAGATTCCCAAAATTGGTCGAAGAAAAAAAGATTTAGATGGATCATGGAAAAACACAAAACCAAATAAACCTACATAGAATAAAATTAAGCCCATAAATTCTGGAACAAAATGTAACCAATTACCAATAAAAAAAATACCTACTTTAAAATTGGAATTCAATCCTAATTCTAGAAAGTCTTTGCGAACAGCAATCAACAATCCTCCCCATATCATTCCTAAAACTGAAATAGGTTTAATGGAATACAAAATGTTCTTCATTTGTAAAGTTCGATTGCAAGCCTGAAGAATCATTCCTATGGAGACTTGAATGAATCCTAGAACAAGAGAAAGACTCATTGCAGGATAAATCATTTTTCCATTTACTTCTTCAGGGGAAAAAATTGCCAAATCACGAGCTGAATGGAACCATTCAGATCTTATGAAAGTTGAATCTTCCAAAAATATGGGTTCTCCAAAGATAGAATTCAAAAAAATGCCACATACCATAGTCGACAAACTTAGACAAATCGAAAGTAAACTATAAAGGCGATTTGTTTCATTCGATTTGAGCCAAAAGAAACTTGAGGCGAGAAACAATATAAATCCATAACCAAGATCTCCTAGACTTAAGCCAAAAAAAATCATAAAGAATGGAGCAAAGAAAAAGGTTGGATCGATTTCTATATATTTTGGAAGAGAGAATATTCTAGTTATTGGTTCAAATATTTTCGTGAATCGATTGTTTCTTAGTAAGATTGGGACAGAATCTTTTTCATTGAATTCCAGAATTTCATAGGAGATATTATATTCTTTCAAAGTTTTTACTACTTCGGATGATCTTACC
The DNA here is from genome assembly GCA_002786225.1 of Leptospira sp. Classification (GTDB taxonomy): domain Bacteria; phylum Spirochaetota; class Leptospiria; order Leptospirales; family Leptospiraceae. Next base: position 285,238 of record PEQN01000001.1, read on the forward strand.
ACTGGCAACCAACCTTGGATAGAGAATACAATTCCATTAGAGGAATTGTCCAAATTAATCTTAGCTTCTTCAAAGGATAGATTGCTTTTCAGATTCATAATTTCTGAATGAAATAATCGAAGTGAAGATTTAAATCCTGATAAAAATTGTTCATCTTCTTTTTTCGATTTTTCTAATATCTTTCTCTCTTTTTCTAATTCTTCGAGGGAAGTTTCGCTAAGTACAATTTGTTCAAAACTAAAATCATCTTTTTGATTTTGGAAGTCTATACACAGTAGGTATATAGAATCAACAATTTGGTTTACCTTTATAAGCTTACTATAGGTTGGGTTGGTTTTATCTAAGATAGATTGTGTTGTTTTATAAAATCGTAACTCGATTCCATTTTCTCTCAATTGATTAACAGTATCCCAGTTTATATTTCCCCAAATTTGTAAACTAGCTATTAAGTGATTCATTTCATCTAAGGCAAGTTTCTTCTCTTCCCATAGATTGATTTTTTTCTCCAAGAATAGTAGCTTCTGATGAAAAGTATGAATAGTCTCTGGAAATTTACTTTGATTAGTTGAATTCTTTACTAAGGATTCTAATTTCTCCAAAGAATCCTGGTAACGAGAAAGTTTCTTTTTTAGTTTATAGATTTTTAAACTACTTTTTCCCGATTTTATTTCTAAGGCAACTAATCCAAGATTTTGTAAGCGAACTAAACTTTTCTTCTTATCTTCGGTATGAACCAAAAATCGAATTTTCATCATTGGTTCTATCATAAAGTTAATTCCGATTCTCGCCTAATTTTGATTAACTTTTGTGAACTTCTACTCAAATTCTCAGCGTCTTCGAGGAATCTTTTGATTTTTTGTATGGCTGACTCGTATTCTGGTATTTGAACTTTTTCGTAGAGGTTCACTTTCTGGGTTGTTTTTTTTCTGGCATGATTTAATATATCGAGTTCCTTTTTTATAAATTGAATTCTAAGTCTTAAATTAACAACTTCTTTGAGAATTTCAATTGCTCCTGGAACCCAAGTACGATTTGCAATCAATGAATAATCCACGGTAGCAAAATGAATTTCGACTAGAACTGGAATCTTAACGCCCGCTATATTTTTATTTCTTTCATCTATCGATTTGATACTTAACAGACCTGGGTATTCATTCCATACTAAACCTTGGTTCATTTGGGAATCCATAGTTTTCTGAAGTTCCTTTTCCCATTCCTCTAAGCTTGTTTTGATCTTAAGAATCTCTGCCCTAAGAGCCGTTTCTTTAGCTTTTAAAGTTGGAAGTGCAGTTCTCCGAACATCCAAATCTTTTTTAATTTTCTGCATGGAAGTCTTGTTCAATTGAAATTGAAAAGGCATATCTTACTTCTTCCAATACTTTTCTAATAAATCTGCTTTGATGCCGATTTCGTTCTTTGTAAAATATTTTGCTAATAATTCCCAACCTATATTTAGCATTTGGATAGTATCAATATTTACATCTATTGCTAATAAATAATTAGAATAATCTTTGGCAAATTCCAAGGTTCTCAAATCATACTCAGTTAAATCAAATCCATTTTCTTTTTTTGTTTTGGAATTGCTTGCATCTGCAAATAGTCTCACTAAGGCATTCATTACTTGAGCATGATCTTCTCTAGTCTTCTTACCTATGACTATTTGCTTGAGTCTAGATAAGGATCGAAATGGATCTATAATTACTTTACCAATGTCTGTATCTCTTCTTAGAAAAATTTGACCTTCCGTGATATAACCAGTATTATCTGGAATGGAATGGGTGATATCACCATCATTGAGTGTAGTGACCGCAATAATAGTAATGGAACCACCAGATGGAAGCTGAGCTGCCTTTTCATAAATTTTAGCTAGGTCTGAATACAAAGAACCTGGCATAGAATCTTTGGATGGAATTTGATCCATTTTATTGGAAACAATGGCGAGCGCATCAGCATAAAGTGTCATGTCTGTAAGCAAAACCAGAACTGACTCATTCTTTTCCATTGCGAAATATTCTGCAGTCGTTAAACACATATCTGGTATTAAAAGTCGTTCTACAGGAGGAGAGTCATTGGTATTGATAAAAGATATTATTTTATGGGAAACTCCTGCATTTTCAAACACAGATTTAAAATATAAAAAGTCATCATTCGATAGACCCATTCCACCTAATACTATCTTATCAGCTCCAGCTCGAAGTGCAACCATAGCCATAACTTGATTGTAGGGTTGATCCGCATCTGCAAAAAAAGGAATTTTCTGACCCGTAACCAAAGTGTTATTCAGATCTATACCTGCTATTCCAGTTTCAATCAATTCAGATGGCTGCTTACGTCTAACAGGATTTAAAGTTGGTCCTCCAATCTCAACCAGGTCACCCATTAAATCTGGACCTCCATCAATAGGAATTCCATAAGCATTCAAGTATCTTCCTGCCAGATCATCTCCTAATTGAATACTAGGTGGTCGCCCCAAAAATATAATTTCTGTTTCTGTAGAGATACCCTCTGTTCCCGAAAATACTTGAAGAGTAACTTCATCTTTCATGATTCTTACAACTTGAGCGTATCGACCATCCACTATAGCCATTTCTTCATTGCCGATATTGTCTGCCTTCAAGGATACTGTTGCTTTAGTGATTTTTGTAAGATTGGTATAAATCTTCTGAAATGCCTGTCTCTGAATCATAATTTATTCTCCTTGCGGGAGAGTGGAAGCAATTCATCCTCAATAGACTTTTTGTATTCAAGAAATTTTGCACTTTGGTATTTCTGATAATTCATTTGCTTGAGCAGATTGATAAAGAGTTTAAATGATTTTCCTATTGATTCAAAATCATTAAAATGAAATTTTCTTTCTACAATATCTAAAATAAAACTCAGCATAAAATTTTGTCTTTCCATGCTTGTGTTAGAATCAATGGAATCAAAAGCATCTTGCTGTAAGATAGCAAAATCAATTAATTCACTCTTCCAAAATAGCTCGTGGTATTCCAAAGGAACAGAATCATCTCCAAGAATATTAATTTGGTCTCTTGCCCCCTGTCCCTTTCGAAGTATGTTTCTAGCTAATTCAACCTTTTGAATCCAACCTTTACCTAGGATTGATTCGATATTTTCTTGGAACTCAGGATACTCTATGTACTTTGAATAGGAATCAAGTGGGTCGATGGCAGGGTATCTTTTCGCATCGGCTCGCTTTTGTGCCAAAGCATAAAAACATCGTGCAGCTTTTTTCGTTGATTCCGCTACTGGTTCTTTAAGATTTCCACCCGCTGGAGAGACAGTTCCCACAAATGTTATTGAGCCAGTCGAATTATTGTTTAAAGTTACATAGCCTGCTCTTGCATAAAAATTAGAAATCACAGCAGACAAATCCATAGGAAAGGCATCCTGGCCTGGGAGTTCTTCCAATCGATTGGACATCTCTCGAAGAGCCTGGGCCCAACGAGAGGTAGAATCCGCAAGCAAAAGTACCTTCAAACCCATAGAACGGTAATACTCTGCAACAGTCATCCCAGTATATACTGAAGCCTCTCTTGCAGCAACAGGCATGTTTGAAGTGTTACAAATAATCGTTGTTCGTTCCATCAACTTTCTTCCTGTTCTTGGATCATCCAATTCAGGAAATTCTTTAAAAATTTCCACTACTTCATTGGCTCTTTCACCACACGCAGTTAGGATGATTAAATCTGCTTTAGCATTTTTGCTCATTGCATGTTGAAGAACCGTCTTGCCACAGCCAAATGGCCCTGGAATGAAACCAGTTCCTCCTTCTGTCATTGGATTCAAAGTATCTATGGCACGAATTCCAGTCTCCATCAACTGGAAAGGTCTAAGTTTTGATTTATATTTCGTAATTGGAATCTTTATAGGCCACTTCTGACGCATAGTAACTTTTGTTTGAATAGATTCTGAATTCTCTAAGATAGCAATAGATTCATCCACCTTATAGAAACCAGGAGAATTGATGTGAATTATTTTCCATTTCCCATCCAATCGAAAAGGAACCATAATTTTATGATCAATCCAATTTTCTTTTACATTGCCTAACCAATCAGCAGCTTGAACCCAATCGCCAACTTGAGCCAAGGGTAGAAAATCAAAAAGTTGATCTGGGTCTAAGGAATCCGACCTTTCCCCTCGATTCAAAAAATCTCCCGATAATTTATCCAAATCATTTAAGAGACCATCATACTTCTTTGATAGCAAACCTGGACCAAGATCTATCTCTAGCATAGATCCAGTAAATTCAACCTCAACTCCCACTCTTATCCCTCGAGTTGATTCAAATACTTGAGCAGAAGCTATACGATTTGTAATCTTAATGACTTCTGCCATTAGGCGAAGATTCTGGAATAAGATATAACAGATTTCATTTTGACCTACAGGTCCATTTACTTCTATGTAGACCAGGTTAGAAACAATTCCTATTACCTTTCCTTTGGTCATGTAAAGATCTCCGCACTGTTTTCGTTAGGCATAGTAGCTGATTTTAAAATCCATTCTATGCTTTGATTCAAATGATCTAAACCTAGGTTTTCTTCCCACTTAAGCCATCTATATTGTATAGAAAGCTGGAGAAAACGAGCAAAAACTGCATCTGAAGAAAATGGCTCTAAAATAGGATAAGAACTAATAAATTTCAATAGGATCTCATCTACTCTTTTCTCTATTCTTATAAATTGCTTATTCTGTATCAAACTTTGCATTTCTTCAATAAAATCATAGGACTCAAGAACTCTTAAATCATTTCCTGTGGAATTTTTCAGAAGATGGTATACCAAACCTCCTTCCAGAAAGGAGCTTGAATTCGTTAAATGGTAGATGTTTCTATTGATAGCTGAAAGTACATTTTTTATATCTCGCTTAAATTCAAAGTATGATTTTAAGAAAGGATTCTCTAGTTCAGAAGCTTCTTGAAAATACAATCGAATTAAGTGATTTTCAGTTTCGCTTCCTTTATATTGTTCTTTTTCATAAGATAAGAATTCTTGCATATACTTTGGAAGTGTAAAAAAACCCTCAATTCCACTTTCTAATTCTTGGTAGCTGAAAGCTGCTGGTGTATGAAAAGAAATGACAGGATTTTCCATCCAATTGTATTTTTTCTTTAAAATTGATAATAAATTTTTATTATCATTTCTGTACAAAGTGTAACGGAAGGCTTGTTTATCTGTTTCGGTCAAATGTTCTAGGATGAATGCTTGAATTCTCTCGATATCTAAAAATGCTTTTTCCTGAAAATCTTTAGTCGATGGCAGGGCTACTAGAAGATAATAATAATTCATACTTCATTCTTTCCAAAAAGAAAATCTTTAGTCTTACTTTTTAAGAAGTTTCTATAAAAAGTTCTCAAAGATTCTTCTGAAAAATCAATCTTATATCCTTCACCTTTATAATGAATTTGAAAACCCCAAGACCCATTTAGATTTCCATCTTCGATGCTTATGCCCTTTATTTCTTCGCCAAATTTAAGTTTTAAATACTCTTCGATTTTTTTTCTTTGTGTAAGAGGAAACAGAAGCTCTATAGATTCAGGTGGAACTTGGTTCTGAATCCAAGTATTTATCAGATTAACTAATATTTCTTTCAAAAATTGATTATCTTGGTTTAAAGATTCAAATTCATGATTTGAAACTTTCAGAACAAGCAGGTCAGCTATCTTTGTTTTTAAAGAATTAAGCAATTGAGTTTCAGAATATTTTAAATCTGATAAGAGACTAGATTTCAAGAACTCCGATTCTAGTTTAGCTTTATCTAAAATTAATTTTGATTCTTCTTGGGCTTTTGTAAGAATTTGGTTAGCCTTAACTTCCGCATCCTGTATAATAATTTTTGCTTTTTCTTGGGCTTTTTCTATTCCATCTTCATATATTTTGTCTAAAAGACTTTGTATGTTTGTTTCCATTTATTAGCTCTTCCACTCACCAAAATTCTCGACCACATAAATTAAAGAATCTATATTCCTAATCGTTTGTAGAGAAAATCAATTTTATCTAAATATGGTTCCAGTTTAAAGATTTCATCTAAGTCTCGTTCTGTTAAAATTCCTTCAACTCTAGAATCTTCTTTTAACTTAGACTTCAAATCAGAATCTTTATTCGCCCAAACATACATAGCATTATCTTGAACGATAGTATAAGCGTCTTCTCTTGAAAGATTTCCTTTCTCTATGAGGTGCAATAAGACTTTTTGAGAATAAATCAAGCCTCGAGTTGCATTTAAGGTGGTTTCAATATTTTCAGGATAAACATGAATGCCTGAAAGCACAAAATTCATTTTATCTAGAATGTAATCCAAAGCGATTGTTGAATCCGGTATCACTATTCTTTCCGCTGAAGAATGAGAAATATCTCTCTCATGCCAGAGAGGCATGTCCTGAAATCCAACATTTGCATTGGATCGGATAACTCTAGCTATACCACAAATTCTTTCACAGACAACTGGATTTCGTTTGTGAGGCATAGCAGAAGAACCTTTTTGGCCTTTTGCAAATGGTTCCTCAACTTCCCTTCCTTCTGTTTTCTGAAGCAAACGAATTTCTTGAGCCATACGATCCAAACTTGTTGCAACGATTGCAAGAACACTCAAGTAAAAAGCATGTCTGTCTCTATTGATAACCTGAGTAGCAATTAAATCAGGTTCTAATTTTAATTTAGAGAGAACATATTTCTCAATATCGGGTTCCGTATTGGAAAATGTTCCAACAGCACCTGATAGCTTACCCACTGCTATTTGCTTACGAGCATCTACCATTCTTTGCTTATTGCGAAGCATTTCCGTATAGAAAAGAGCAAACTTCAAACCCAAAGTCATAGGTTCAGCATGGATTCCATGCGATCTGCCAATACAAGGTAGCTTTTTATATTTTATTGCAAGGGATTTAGTAGTCTCAATTAATGTGTCAACCCTACGAAGAAGATGATCCATAGCTTGAACCATTTGCACGCAAAGTGCAGTATCGCCAATATCAGAAGAAGTAAGTCCATAATGCACATGACGGGATGCAGGACCAATGTAAGAATTTAGATTTGTTAGATACGCAATAACATCATGATGAACCTGTGCTTCGATTTCTAAAATTTCAGAAACATTGAATTTAGCATTTTTACGAATTTCTTCCAAATCCTCAAAAGGAATTTCCCCTTTGTTGGCTCGAGCTTCGCATGCTAGAATTTCGATTTCAGTCCATATTTTAAATTTATTTTCTAAATCCCAGATTTTTGAAATTTCAGGATTACTGTATCTATCAATCATAAGGAAACAATCTATGAAAGCATTGTAGATTCAACTACATTTGAATGCAATTTTTTGATTCTAAGGAAAAACAAATCTTAAGATTTCAAACAATAGATGATCTTCAGCAACAGGCTTATGTAAAACAGAATTCATCCCAACCTCTTTGCATTTAGTTTTGCTTTCATCTGAAGTCAAACCAGTTAAAGCAATGATTGGAATATTCTTTTTTTTGGAATTTATATGGGATCTAATTTGTTTTGTTACAGTATACCCATCGACATCAGGCATCTTGATATCCATGATGATTAAGTCATAGTCTTGCTTTTCTAATTTTTCAAGAGCTTCTTTCCCACTTTTTGAAAGATTAGTAGAGATTCCTTTTTTTTCTAAAACACGCTTAGTATAATACAAATTAGATATATTATCTTCCACAATTAAAACATGAATCGTTCGATTTGTGCTCTTCCATTTTTCAAGTTTATTGTTGATTAAATCCTGAAATTGAGAGGTTTCTTGGTTCTCATTTACTTTTATAACTTTGTATGAGAATTGAAATTGAGAGCCTTTCTTATAATTAGAATCGACTACTATTTTTCCACCGTTCTGTTCCAGTAGGTTAGATACAATAGTCAATCCTAGACCAGAGGTAGCTTTATCTGATTTATAATGATTTGATAGTTCATCCTGTACTTTAAAAAAAGGATCAAAAATTCTGTCTAAATTTTCTTTGGCTATCCCTATCCCTGTATCTATTACAGAAAAATTAAGAACCAACATATCTTCCAAATCTTCTACCGAATCTACACCAAATCTAATCCTGCCCTGAGATGTAAATTTAAATGCATTAGCTAATATGTTTGTTAAAATTTGCCGCAGGGATTCTTTATCGCCTTTAACTAATTGAGGAAGATTCTCAGACAAATAAAATTCGAAGATTAATTCTTTATTTAACGAATGAACTCGAAAAAATTGAAAAACATTTTGAATGAGTTCTTTAACAGAGAATAATGAATTATGTGTATAATTCATCCCAGAATCAATTTTAGAAACTTCTAAGATATCATTCACGATATTTAACAAAGACTTAGAAGAAGATCTTATTACATCTATATATTCTTTTTGAACAGGAGTAAGAGGCAAATCTGCAACAAACTCAGTACTTCCGATTATTTCAGAAATAGGTTCACGAACCGCTTGGCTTGCATCCGTCAAAAAGAGATTCTTTTTAATATTAGAATCAATAGCAGCTCTTCGGAGCTTATTTAGTTCTTTGTAGTATTTGTATCCTTCTGAAAAATCTGAATATACCGCGATGTATTTATCAATTTTGCCATCTTTCAGTAGTGTTGTAACTGTCATGTTATCTGGATATATTTCCCCACTAGCTCTCTTGTTCCAAATAACTCCCTGCCACTCTCCATCTTCTTTTAGCTTTTTATAAAAATTACTAAAAAATTCATCGGTGTGAATACCCGATTGTAAAAAATTGGGATTTCTTCCAACTATGTAGCTCCTAGGGTATCCTGTAATACGTTCTAAAGCCTCATTAGCGAAAAATATTTTACCATCTTCATTACAGATAAAAAACCCTTCGTTCATAAGTCCAAAAGCGTTATAAACTGATTCAATTATTTCTTGTTCTTGTCTTTTGAGCGTAACATCTCGCAAAGAAGCGACGTAGGCATCTTCCCCATTTAAATGCATCTTTTGGATTCTCATTTCAGCAATTTTAGGAAATTGAGGATTACTAATAATGTCCAGGTCTACTGTAGCTTCTTCATCGACAGGTAGACCTAATTCTCGCTCCAAGATAAAATCAGAATCACCACCAAACAAAAAGATAGCTGATTTATTAGCATATTTAGCAATTCCAAATGAGTCTAAAACTAAAATTCCATCTGGTATTGCATCGACAACTTGGTCTAAATTTTCAGAATTGATCATATTATTTCACTTACTTTTTAGTTTTTTCGGTTTATATTTAACAAGAACAGATTGTACTAAAAGTATAAGGTCATTCATAGTCAATAATTTTTTTCTATAACAATAATAGAACAATTCTAGAGTTTAGTTGTTAAATTCTAAAACTGTCATTATCTTTTCTGTTTCCGAAAGATCTCCAATGATTTTAGTTAGCGTATTCGGCAAATGACATACAAGGGTAGGTGTTGCCAAAATTTTATCTTTCTGAGCACGCTCTCCATCCTTTAACACATCGATAATTTCTAAGTCGTATCTTCCCACTAGTTGACCTTCTATTAATCGAGTTAGGTTAACTATGGCAGCTACAGATCTTTTGTTATGGTCTGTTATATAAAGTTTCAATTTAATTTGTTCCATAGTTTAATAGCCATATTACGTGAGTCATACTGAAAAATGCAATAATTTTCCGATTGCCATACTTTTAATTTATCAATAAATGTTCCTAAAGAACTATTATGAGGGAAAATATGTCAAAAGAATTTGAAGGAAAAGTTGCACTAGTTACTGGGGCAGCATCACCCATAGGATTGGGCAGAGCAATTGCCAATCGTCTGGCTTCACATGGAGCGACACTCGTCGTCGTAGATTTAAACCAAGAAAAAATTGACCAAGCTGCAAAAGATTTAGAAAATCAATACGGAATCAAGGCTTTAGGAATTGCCTGCAATGTTACAAAACCTGAGGATTGTGACAATGCTATTACTAAAGTAAAGGATGTTTTTGGTAAATTAGATATTCTAGTTAATAACGCTGGAGTTCTCAAAGATAATTTAGTTATGCGAATGAGCGAAGCTGATTTTGATTTTGTAATGGATGTGAATTGTAAGGGTGTCTTTTTGATGACCAAATCTGCAACAAAACTAATACTAAAAGCAGAATCTGGCAGAATAGTGAACATTTCCTCAGTTTCAGGTTTGACAGGACAACCTGGTCAGGCAAATTATTCAGCTTCTAAAGCAGCTGTTATCGCATTGACCAAAGTGTTTGCTAGAGAATTTTCCGGACGAAATGTTCTAGTAAATGCTGTTTGTCCAGGATTTGTAATCACTGAAATGACAGGGAAACTTCCTGATGAAGTACAGAAGAAATTAACTGATCCGGCAGTAATCCCATTAAAACGACCTGGGAAACAGGAAGAAATCGCTTCAGCAGTAAAATTTTTCTGTAGTGATGATGCTTCTTATATAACTGGAACTTATTTGAGAGTGGATGGTGGGGCTGCTATAGGAATGTAATTTGGAATTACACTTATTGCTTTTTTACTTTTTCTTGTTTGGAAGATAAAGGTCGAGAAGCAGTAAGATTTTTATCCATCTCATTGTTCGTGCTAGCTAGCTTGCCTCCAGCTACAGAATATTCAAAAACAATAGATTCTGACATATTGCCAGCACGATCAATTGCCGTTGCTTCCATACGGTGCTTACCTGGTTCGAAGACTCGCTCAGGTTCTACAACTATCGCTGATCCAGTATGGGGATTTATTTCAGCAGTTGCTATTTCACCATCAATTTTAATTAGGATAGAGTTCTGATCAAAGCCTGATCCCAAATCTTTCATCTTCCATTCAATTTCAAAATTTGAATTACCAAAAGTATGTCCGTTCTTATAGTCATTTCCTAAAGACAAAGTAGGTGCTGTAAGGTCGGAAAGTACAGCAAAAGTCCCTGTCTTCTTCAATCTTGCTTTAAAAAACCTTCCCCAAGTACTATAGCTGGCTTTCTTAACTGCAATCGCTCGACCGTCCGGTTTAATTTCATATAAACCCGCTTTGGACATGTCAGACTTTTGACTGAGCTTTACATAAATATCATAACCCAGATTGAATTCTCTGAAATTTTCAGGTGAAATTTTGAATATTTTTGATTCTAAATGAAGCCCAGGGAATTCCCAATTGTGATTGGTGATTTCATCAATTTGAAAATTTCCTCTAGTAAAAATTGCATTTGTTGGAAAAAATAATTCTATCTTATGATCATCCGAGGATAGGTTCGTATATTGGTTGAATTTTACGTTAAATGACATATCCAAGGTCTTGATATGAGAATAATCCCCAGCATCTTTCAGGATGGGAAAAATTAAATCAGATTGGTTACCACCTAAACCATTCGCAAGAATAGAAACTAAGTTTGGCTTATCTCTCTCTAAGCTTCCAGATGAAATCATTCCATTGCCAGATACAATTCTTGAAAGTTGGTTACTTCCATAACTATCTCTTGAGAACAAATTGTACAAAAAAGGCTGACCATTGGATTTGCTTTTGAAAGAATCATAAACCAAAACAAATTTCTTAGTATCTGTCTTTGGTAAGGATAGAAAGGAAAGATCCAAAATTTTTCTTTGGTTCAAGAGTAAAGAAAGAGATTGAAGACCAAGTCGACTTGATTTAGATTTCTGATAACCTGAAACTTGAATTGAGGCTATGCCCTGTAATAATATCGTTTCAACGATAGGATCAAGCACATAACCACCGTCTGCTTTAATTAACTTTATACTTAGATCTTCATTCTTTCCATTGATAAATGTTCTCGAAGTTTCAGGCTTTAGAGTTATTGATTCAAGAACAACTTCTTCCCCTTCTTCATGTCCTAGACCAAAATCTTTTGGATTATAATAAATCCCATCTTTGTATAATTCCAAATGCAAATGAGGTGGTCCAATACCTGTGTCACCTGAGTAGGCTATGATTTCTCCAGCTTGAACGTCAATTGGTGTATTTAAATTATAAGTAAAGTCTTTCCTTTTTTTATAAAGAGCAGAAATCGTTGAACTACGTAGATGTTTATCTAATTCCTTATTGAAGCGAGATAGATGCCCATAACGCGTGTAAATCCCATCATCATTTAAAACAATGACTGCATTCCCAATACTATTCCAATACCTTTGAACCTGAACAATTTTTCCTTTGGATACGGAAACAACGGGAAGACCTCTTCTTCCATTGGTACTAAAATCCATTCCCATATGAAAATGCGAAGACCGGTATTCTCCGAAAGTTCCCGTGATAGCATCCGCTCCAACTATAGGCCAGACATAGGAAGCTTTCTTATCTTTGGGAAGATCTATTGAATGAATAGAAACTATATTGAAAAAGTACAAGCTAAGGCTAAAGAAAAAAGTACAAAGAATCCATTTATTAAAATTATGTCTTATCAAAATTACAAAGCAGCCTATGTTTAGATAGGATTAGTATCGGCAATTTGAGAAAAGGAATTTTTTAAGTTTGGGATTTTTTTCGTTTTGAGAGGCTAGGGCTAGATGCTTTCAAAACAGAAGAGCTTGATTTTGATTCATATAATTGGAATGTATTTTTTATAAAATTTTTGATGTAAACAATCATTGAAAACTCATCTATTCTTAGCAGCAGTAAGTCCACTATCGTTTGAAAGTCTGGATTTCTCGAATATTCCTTCATAAGCCGATTCTGAGAATCTAAATTGAATTTATAGTAATCAGGTGCTAAATCTTTTAACTCTACATGAAAGATAAAACAATACGCTAAAAATTGAGAAAGTTGCAATTTAGATTCTTTTCTTTCAATTTTTCCAATGAGATTTTCAGACATCTTTAGTCCAAAATCTTTTTCAATTTTCTTGGATAACTCTCCCATTGAAAGTCCGTATTGGATTCTTAAGTTTTTGAATTTATCGGCAAGAGAGAAAAGAGAGGTCTCCGAGAGATTTTTAATCGGATTCATATGTGCTATATGAATCATCATGATTTGGAATCTAAATATGAAATAGAAATTAACAGAAATACAAAGAGTTTCCTATCTAGAAAAAGTTTCTGAAACATTTCAAGGAATGAAATTCCTATATTTTGATTTTTAGGAATCATCTAATCCTACAAAAGATTTCTCTTAAAACAACAAAATGATCTAGCCTTAAGGATTGAAACATCTACTGTGTAGAATATTGAACTAATACCAGGAATTCAAGATGTCATCTGCTCGAAAAATTTATTTAGCTGGCCCAGAAGTATTTCTTCCTAATGCAATTGAAGTTTTAAATTCCATGAAGAAAATTTGTGAAAAATATAATTTTGTTGGAATAAGTCCAATGGATGCAGACTTATCCATCGCAAAGGGCAAAGAGCTTTTACCTATGGAAATTGCTGATCTCATATTCATAAATAACACTCGATTCATAGAAGAATGCGAATATGTAGTTGCAAATTGTTCCTCCTTTCGTGGACCCTTAGTGGATGATGGAACATCTTGGGAGATTGGATATGCCTTTGGTTTGCGAAAAGTAATCTTCGGATATTTGCCCGAGAAATTAACTCTCGTCGATAATGTTATCAATCGAATTGAAACTAAAATTCATTCCTCAGGTCATCCTATTGACTCTGATGGATATTTAGTTAACGAAAACTTTGGTAATTCAATCAATCTTATGTTAGAATTTAGTATTTTATCTTCGGGAGGTTCCCTTGTTGTTGGTGATTTTGAGAAATGCATGAAAAATGTTTTTTTATTCGACCAAAAATACAATTTCGATGAATAAGTAAGCAAGCAAGAAATATTTTATGCAAATAGCAAATACAACTACCTTAATCAAACAAGATCCTGAAACTTTTTTAATTTGGAATGTCCAAATATTGGATAAAAATATTTTGGAAAAAATTTTCAAAGAAAGTTTATCATCCACATGGGAAGTTGATTGTGATTTAGATACATTCATCCATTTTGAGAAACAACCCTTCGATCATGAAATCCCATTTCGACATATATTAAAGAATCAAGAAGATATTGGAAATTGGATCACAAGTGTTTTTCAAAATGACACTTCCATCAATACATTGATCCCAACTATCGCCCAAGATAAATCTGGTCGAATCTTGATGCAAGCTTGGGTGAATGAAAACGCACTTCTCTCTGCTTTGCAATCTGGGAATGGAACTTATTTCTCAAGGTCTAGAAATAAATTATGGATCAAAGGAGAAGAAAGTGGTCACTTTCAGAAAAATTTGATTTGGGAAGTTTTAGAGACGAAATCAGTTACCTTAATCTATCATACTGATCAAATTGGAGCAGCTTGTCATACGGGAGAATACAGTTGTTTCTTTCGAGAAATGAAGGCTTGGGAAGATTCAAGTCTAATAAAACTTTAATTGAATAAGAACCTTTTAGATTGAATATTGCATTCATCTAAAAGGTTTCCTAATAGATTTCTTAATTAAAATTCGGTCTGCGTTTTTCTTTTAGAGCTAGCATTGCTTCCAAAAGTGTTTCAATAACACCAGGTTTAGAAAAAGATTCTAATGTTTCTTTTTCGTATTGTTCTAACTTAGCAAGAATCGCTCCATTGATTACATCTTTGGTTGATTGGTAAGCCTGCATAGGTAGCTTTACTAGAGAATCCAATTTTTTTATACTAAGTTTTCTTAATTCATCTCTATCTATTGCAACTTCGTCTATGAGTCCGATTTCTTTGGCTTCTTTTGCTTTGTAATTAGCACCCGTTAAACATATTTCTGACCAAAATTTTGGTGTTACACACATTTTAATTCTATCGACAAAGCTGCCTGGTAAAGGTAAACCAACAAGTATTTCTGTAAATGCAATTCTAGCTTTGCCCTCTAACATATATTTGAAATCACAACCTATAGTAATTACAGCTCCACCACCCATAGCATAACCAGAAACTTCTGCAATGAGAGGTTTATTGAATTTAATCATCTCAGCAAAAAGTTTTACGATTCCTCCTACCTCTTGGATCAAATCCTTTCGATCAGTTGTAAGCAAGTTTTCAGCATCAAGACCATTACAGAAAAATTTTTCATTGTCAGATGCTAAAATTACACCTCTTTTATTTGGATCTGCTTTTATCTCATTAAGTATTGCTGAAAGTTCACGCATATTAGCGCCTGTTAGAGAGTTCTGATCATTTGTTTGGATGTGGATAATTTCTGCTATTTTACCTGATAGTGTTATTTCTTCTCTGCGATAGAACATATTGCCTCACTTGTTAATTATTCAATTTAGAAAAATAATCTTATCTCCTATTCTAAATACTTACTTGCTCTGTCAGTAAGAAACTAGATAAAGAAAAGACCTAAGAAATAAAATCAAAGAAAGAAACTAGAAGAGATCACATCTCGTAAATCTTTTTCCATTTCATGAATATTGCCTCTTTTCTTAACACATTCCGCTAAATGCTTAGAAACATAGGCTTCCCCAAATTTCTTCAAAGCATTTGTAGCTGCTTTTAACAACTGCATAGATTTCAAACAATCCAATTCATCCGATTGAACGGTTTTTTTAAGTGCTTCAATTTGGCCTTGTATACGATTCAATCGATTCAATAGGTCTGAATTATTATCTTTAGTAGGATTCATATTAATATACCATATGGGGTATAATCTTTTTGTCAAAATAAAAAATATTTTTGAATTTGTCTTTTTCAAAGCCGAAAATAAAAATGATAACTGCTAATGAAACAAAGCATCAAAACAAAAATCGTATTAGATTTATCCTTCTTTTTTATTTTAATTGGATTATTCATTGTTATTATTTCATATTTTAAACAAAAAGATTTATTTGAGAAATTTTACTTAGATGTTGCCAAAATACATTCACAATACTTTCAACTCAAATCTACAGAAATTCAAAGATTAACTTTAAGCTATAAAGAAAAATCTCTTGCCACTCTGTCCTCTATAGAGTTGGCTTCCTTGCAAAATCAGTTAGATTTATTACCTAATTCACTAGAGATTGTTCATCAGACATATCTTACGGATGGAATTAAAATTTCTAAAGAAAATAAAGTATTTTATAAGATACTATTAGCGAATCAAAGAATCTATGATTCAGGAATTTCACCTGGTGAATTGTACGAGGCTGCCCCAATTTTTTCTGATGCTATCAATGAAACCTTACTAGGTAAAAGTTTTATTACCAAAGAATATACAGATGCTTTAGGAGACTGGATTTCTGTTTTGGTACCTATCTTTGATTCAAATAACAAGGTAATTGCCATCTATGGTATTGATGTAAGCACCAAGCAGATGAATTCAAATTTATTGAATTATATTCTTCAGATCTCGATCATAGGATTTTTACTTTTTTGTTTTTCGATAGCAATACTCTATCTAAGATTCAAGCACATCTTAAAGCCTTTGAGTCACTTGAAGAACTTCTCTGATAAAGTTTTAAATGGTAATTTTAATTCAGATAATTTTTATACTAATGACGATGAGATTGGATCTATTTTCGCATCTTTGAATCAATTAACAAACCAAATTTCAACTTATATAGATAAGATTCGTAGAGCAGGAAAATACATGTCTGAATCTGGTTCCATTTTATTAAAAAGTTCAACTGAATCCATTGAACAATCTAAGGAAATAGCAGATTTGGTATCTCGATTAAACCAAGTAATCAACGAACAAATCAATAGTCTAGAAGAAAGTAAACTTGCTGTTGAACAAGAAAGTATCGCATTACATCGTATAGCTGTCGTTGCGGCTAGTGTGAATGATGCGGCTTCTAACAGTTTTCTATCCGCTGAATCGGGAGAAAAGAATCTTCATAATCTTTCGAATGAAATGAATAATGTTCAATCATCCATACGTAAATCTGGTTCTATTGCAATAGATTTAGATAATAGTTCTAACCAAATCGGAAAGATAGTTGAATCAATTACTCAAATAGCTTCACAAACTAACTTATTAGCATTAAACGCTGCTATAGAGGCAGCAAGAGCAGGAGACCAAGGGAAAGGTTTTGCAGTAGTTGCCGATGAGGTGAGTAAGCTCGCAGATAAATCAACGCACTCCGCTAAACAAATTACATCCATGCTTGCAGAAATTAGAAACAAAATTCAAAATCTTGTCATCTCAGTCCAAGAAACAGAATCAACTATGGTAACTGGAATCCAAAGCATAAAATCTGCTGAATCTAATTTTAAGGATATAGTAGAACTTGCCAAATCTGTATCTGAACAAATATCTGATGTGTCTGCCTCAGTTGAAGAAATTTCCGCTAGCAGTGATGAATTAATTTCTAACATGGAACAAAATCTAGTGATTTCCAATGAAATTTCAAATACAACGAAAGAAATTTCAGGATCTTCAGAAATGCAAATCATAGCAATGCATCAAATTGAGAATAAGGCTAAATCTTTAGGCGATCATTCCTCTGATTTAGAAAAGATAGTTAAGGATTTTTAGAAAAGTTTGAGAGTCTTTCCCAAATTATAAATATTTCCTTCTTTTTTTTGCATTTCGAGAAATTCAGGTTTAGTAAGAATTTCCCAAATGACATCTTCAGGAATATTCTTGTAAGTATCGTAGTATTTTCTGTAATCAGCCATAGGCATCTTACCAAAAAGTATATTTGCTTGAAATTGATAGATTTGATGTTCCATTAAAAATTTCAATGTATCAATATCCTCTACTGCTTCTGCTGTTATGACAGCTTCTCTGTTATCGGCAAGTCTCTTGCAATAATCTATGAAAGCTAAATTATCTAAAAATTTAATCTGATCTTCTTCGATTTTAAATTTAAAACTAATAGGATCTAGTTTGAATTCTTTAATCATAAGACCAAGATCCAAAACAATTTGGTGACTTTGTGATTTTACACCAAAATCATCGGCTGCAAAACTCATTCCTAAATTCCAAAATTCTTTGCAAACATCTTTAAGTTGGAATTCCTTTTCATCATAAGGTTTTTCGACAAGCTCAAACCGAATACTTTTTGGTTCTAAGCTCATGCTTGCTATGAGTCTGCTTAGTCGATTTACTTTTTCATGACTAGAAAATGTATCAATTAAGGATTGAGGTGAAATGTTAAACTTTAATAGTCCTGGGGCTCTATCGCAGGCAATTATTAATTTCTCAAGAATGAGTAACTCTATTCTATTTATATCCTGATCTTGCGGGATATCATTAATAAGCTGTTTGTACCCATCATAAGCTCCACCACCAACAAAAACCTCTCCTCCTTTCACAGAAAATGTTTTCTTCTTGTGATCATAAAAAACTGTTGGCTGAATCATTGCCTCATGAATATTTCCAGAGATATAAGTATTTGCTTTGTTATAGTATGTCCAACTCCAGCGAACTAAATTATCATTCAGATTCTTTTGAGATGCTTGGAATAACTCCAAATAAATTTCATCTGCATCCGATATAAAATTACTTTGGGTGCGAGATACTCCAAAATTAAAAAATGCTGTTTTTTCTCTAAAACATTCTTGGTGAAATCTTCCAACTGCATTGTCAATGTTAGGAAATTTATCCAGTTCCCATTGTAAAAAGGGAGTTATTCCCATCAGAAGAGTTTGCTTCTTTTCTATGAAATGAAAACCAAATTCGATATCATCCAAATCTAAAATGTAATTTACTTGCTTGCGTAAGAGATTTATAAAATCAGAGAGTCGAATACCGTTCAATGATTCAAAACGAATCATAAACAAGGGTTTTCCTTTGTTTACATCGATGAAATTTTTCTTAAAATTCTCTTCATCATTTAGGCCAAAGAATTCATCGTTGGAAGCTTCTTCTTTAAATTCTCTTGTGCTCATGTCTCTTGTATAAAATTCAATTTTTTCAGTAAATGTCTATCAATATAATATATAAGAGTTCTTTTTAGTTGATTTTTTCCAATATTCAAGTCAGATAGAATAGAATAAATTTAGAGGGTGCAAATGGGTTTAATTAATTTAATTATTTTTCTAGCAATAGGTGTATTGGCTGGATGGGTTGCTTCACAAGTGATGAAAGGCAGAAGTCTTGGATTGCTTTGGAATATGATTGTAGGTGTTATTGGATCCTACTTAGGATCTTTTCTAGCTGGACTTTTGGGTCTTGGTGGTGGAAACCTAATCGGGCAAATTGCAATAGCAATTGGTGGTTCTATCGTTCTTTTATTTATTATAAGTTTTTTGAAGAAGAAACTATAATTCACTCACAACTGTTTTGATGGTGCAATTTTATTAATTTTGCGCCATTTTAAAATTCAATTAATTTCTAATATACTATTCTTCTTACTTTCGATCAATACTTTCAACTCATTTATAAAGCGTTTACGAAATGGATATTTTGGGTTATTTCTGAATACTTTTTCCATTTCAAGAAGATCCTCTGAAGCATCTAGACTTTCTTCAGCCAATCTCCATTCTTTGGTAGATTGCAAAGACCGTGAGGCTTCCAAAAGAGACTTTAAATTATTTCGACTCAATGCATAATCTATACGATTTTCACAGCGACATAAATTAGATGATTTGACTAGTCCGCAATTTTCTGTCATAAATTGGTTCATTCGCGTTCTGGATCTTGATAGTCGCTTTCTAAATGTTTCGGCACTTATCTGAAGTATCCATGCAGCCTCTTCACTTTTTAAATGAAAAATGGATCCTAGGATAAATGCTAGTCTATATGATCTTCTTAAACACAAAAGCATAGCATAGGTGCAACTTGTTCGAACTAGTGGAGCATATATTGCTTTTTCTTTATCAGTAATTTTAGGTATACCTTGGGTATTATGAATTTCGTTTTTTATGTATTCAAATTTTAACTTATAATCTTCCTGTTTACTCTTTCGATAATCGATTAAATGATTTACAGAAATACGATAGATCCAAGTTGATAGCTTAGATTCTTTTCTAAAGGTGGATAATTTCGTAATTACTTTAACAAGTATTTCTTGAGTCGCATCTTCCGCATCTTCTATGTTCCAAAGAAATTGATGGCTCAATGTAAAAATTTTATTCTGGTAATTGTGAATCAGTTTCTCCAATGATCCTGGATTCCCTTTTAAACATTCATCCAAAAGACTTATATCAGGATCATCAAAAGTTGGCATTCTTACTTTTTCTTAGAATTTAGTATAACAACCACTAAAGCTATTAAAGAAGGTAGACCTTGCACTATAAGAATACTTGGTTTAGCAGTAATACCTCCAAAGATAGCTGCAACAATAATGCAGATTAGAAAGAAGCAAATTGTTTGTAATTTTTGATTAGCATTCTTAATAAAAAAAACCGCCCATATTAAACCAGCTGCAAGGAATCCATTGTAGAGTCCTTGGTTCTTGGCTAAAGTTGCTGATGCATTTGCAACTTCAGCAGTCATATTAAATGCTTTAAGAGCATATGGTGTTTGCCATAAAAACATTTCCAAAACTAAAAATAGCATGTGTTGTATAGCTACAAAAACGGCTAAAATCTTTTCTAAAACTTTCATTGATTTTTCCTCACTGCTGAATTGAGACTGAAAGCTATTCGGTCTTTGTGACATTTACAAGGAAAAATTGAATATGAAATTTAAAATTCTAAGTTTTTTTGAGGGTCAGAGATTTACCCTTGATTTCTTCATTAAAGTGGCCATTTTCAAAAACCAAATTCCCATTCACAAATGTATTAACAATTTTAGCTTGGAAAGTAGTTCCTTCCAAAGGAGACCAAGCACATTTATAGTAAATATTATCTTGGTTCACTGTCCAAGGGGAATTCATATCTACTAAGGTCAAATCCGCATAGTATCCTTCTTTTATATAACCCCTTCTCTCAATTTTATAGAGAATTGCAGGATTATGACACATTTTTTCAACAACCTTCTCCAAAGAAATTTCAGTTTTCAAATAGAACTCTAACATACAATTTAAGGAATGTTGTACCATTGGTCCCCCTGACATAGATTGAAAATACGGTCTTTGTTTTTCTTCTAAAGTATGAGGGGCATGATCTGTTGTAATTATATCAATTCTGTCATCAATCAGAGCTTTCAAAAGACCTTTCTTATCTTTTTCAGTTTTTATAGCAGGATTCCACTTTATCAACTTTCCCAAACGTTTATAGTCTTTATCACAAAACCATAAATGATGCACTGAGACTTCTGTTGTAATTCTCTTTTGATCTAAGGGAATTGAGTTATCAAAGAGATGGGTTTCTGCTTCCGTCGTTAAATGTAAAATATGTAATTTTGCTTTATATTTATTTGCAAGCTCTATGGAGTCTTTCGTTGCTTCGTAACATGCCCTTTCACTTCTAATGATTGGATGGTATTCTATCGGTACGTCATCTCCGTATTTTTTTTTGAATTCTTCTTCATTTTTCTCAATTATTTTTTCTTTTTCTGAATGAATAGCTATAATAGATTTACAATTCGCAAATAATTTCTCCATAATTTCAGGATTATCAGAGAGTAAATTGGCTTTCTTAGTAAAATACAATCCATCATCAGAAATGCCTATTAATTGGGAGGTATCCATATTCATTATTTCATCAATATTGTCGCTATTGACACCTAAGACAAAACCATAATTTGCCAATGACTTCTTAGATGCTAAATCATATTTATTAGAAACTTCCGTTAAACTAAGAGCATTGGGAATAGTATTTGGCATATCAATAAATGAAGTTACACCTCCTGCTATGGCAGCCTTACTTTCTGTATACAGATCGCCTTTATGTGTATTGCCAGGATCTCGAAAATGAACCTGACAATCTATAATGCCCGGCAATAAATATTTTCCAGTTCCATCAATCACATGATGTTCTTCTTCAATTTGGATATTTCCAACTTTTTGGATGATTTCATCATAGAACAAAACATCGCTCTGCTCTATTTTACCTTCGTTGACGATAGTTGCATTTTTAATTAAAAATTTGGTGCTCATAATAGTTGTATTAAACATATCATTAGACCTAAAATTGTGAATTTTCAGAATCAGATCTCGAAAGTTTCAATGGGATTAGGGATTAGGGATTAGGGATTAGGGATTAGGGATTAGGGATTAGG
>PEQN01000002.1 GCA_002786225.1 Leptospira sp.
GACAGGAGAAGCGGATATTGACCAATGAGATAACTATCTAAAGGTAAAGTCATACCAGATCCAAAAAAATATAAACTGTAGCTAGGATCAAAATCCAAAGCAGGATAAATTAATTTTTCTGAATTAAAATTATTATTAAGAAGAGATTGTGCCTGAAATAGCTTTACTATGCTATCGCCTGTATATAAATTATCAGCTCCTATCCATACAAGTATTGAAGAAAAAAATACAAACAAAATAAAAGTTTGTAAATAAGTATTTGATTTCAAGATATTCATTTCTTAATATTTTCTTGTTTTTTGTTTTTTGTTTCAAAATTTTCTTTTTCGATTAATTTAATTTTGTCTGTATCTTTTTCCTTTTCCTGGGTAGATTGAGACATGCAATTCAATGAGATCATTGTAAGAGTAATAAAAATGATCCCAACTAAATATGATTTAAATATAGTACATCTTTTCATTATTTTAAAATAAAAATGCCATCCTCTCTAGTTGTTTAAACTAAATAAGATGGCTTGGTAAATAAGATTTTATTTTTATTTAAAATCTCTTTCTCTTGGTTTGAATGTTTCTTTAAATTCTGGTTTTTTGCTAGGCTTTAGTTCTTCCACTTTAGAGGCTGCTTCTTCTTTTACTGGAGGTTTAGATGAGCAAAATCCGAAAAATAGAGAAATGAAAACCAATGTTGTAATTAATAGATATTTTTTCATTTTATATATCTCCTAATTACAAAAAAAAACTTTTGAGGCTATTTGTCCATCTTTAATATGGAAAAATGTCCAAATTTATAGTGTTCGAAGGAATTGATGGTTCAGGTAAATCAACTTTAAGTAAAAATGTATTTCAGTTATTTGTTAGTAGAAATATTCCTACAGAATTATTTCGAGAACCAACTAATTATGACACCGGTTTAAGACTTAGAGATTTTCTTAAAGGTAAAATTCTACTCAATCCTGATGAACAAATGAAATTATTTATTTCTGATCGCAGAGAATCTGTTAAAAGAAATATCCAACCTGCCTTGAGTCTAGGTAAAATTGTTCTCTTAGACAGATATTATTTTTCTACTGCAGCCTATCAAGCAAGCGAAGAGAATTCTGCTCAAAGTATATTGGATTTAAATCTAAAAGAAAATTTCCCGAGACCAAATAAAATTTTTTTTCTCAATATAAATCCTGAATCTGCTATGAAAAGAATCCAATTAAATCGCAATGAAATTGACGTTTTTGAAAATTTAGAGAAACTTACTTCCATCCGAAATAATTATTTATCTATTTTACCAGTTGATACTATTTTTTTAGATGCACTGAAATCAGAAGAGGAACTAATGAAAGATGTTTTGGAGAACTTAGAAATGAATAGCGATTATGAATCCAGAAATTAGTTTACTATTTCAAAGAAATTCTTTCAAGCTTAACTTTTAACTGGATTATGATTGAATCAATGATTCTCAATGATTAAATGATCCTTTCTTAAATCGAATAGCCATCATATCACCTTGGTTTGTTAGTTTTACAGACCAATCAAAAATTTTCTTAAAAAGAAGAAAACCCCAACTAGGATTTTTTTTCATTGTCATTCCACTTCCATAAGTGATGGAACTCTGATAAATATAGCCTAGTCCTTCCATGATTTGAATAAGTTCTTTCAGCCCAAAATAAAAAAGATGTTCCGGAACATTTAAGAAACGCCATTTTTGTTTTAAAAATTTTGAAAGTAATCCCCACCGGCAAGTTGACAGAATTAACATACCATCATCGGTAAGATGTGAGTGCATTTTTTTTAATACAGGAATAGGTTCGCGCATATGTTCTATAGAAGCCCAAAGAGTAATTAGATTAAATTTTTCTTCAGCACTCTTATCCCATTCCAGAAAATTGCCTTCTACAATATCCAAGTGCAATTTTTCTCTAGCAAACTTTATGGGATCAGGAGCAATTTCAATTCCCATACTTCTCCAACCCATAGATTTCATATAGTCTACAAAATAACCAGCGGCACAGCCAACGTCTAAAGACCTTGGATTTAGTTTATTCAAGTCAATAAAATCTACACCGAGATCATTTAAATTAAGATTCCATACTCGAAAAATTTCATTGCGCGTATCTTGAGAATAATAATTTTCATAACCACGATCTGTTCGTGAGGTAAAGTATTCATTAGAGTAGTATCTATCCAAGATTTCTTGGCTTGGAAGTGGTACAACTTGAACTATTTTACAATTTTTGCATTGAAAAATATCATAATTCGTATTATCTTTACTAGGCTTAGAGAATAAATATCTAAGCTTCTGAGAGGAACAAATAGAACAGGAATGAGTCAATAATTTATTAACTTATTGATTTCTTGGCAATCAATTGAAAAAATTCATTTCGTAAACTGGGACTCATGAATTTTCCAGAATATTCTATAGTAGTAGTCATGCTAGATTTATCATTTATGCCACGAGTTGAAACACACATGTGTCCTGCCTCAACAACCACGATTACGTCTTCAGTATTCAAAACTTTTTTTAATTCTTCGATAATCTGAACTGTCATTCGCTCTTGAACCTGAGGTCGTTTGGCAAAATAATCAACGATACGATTGATCTTTGAAAGCCCAATGACACGACCATTGGAAATATAGCCAACATGTGACTTGCCTACAATAGGAAGAAAATGGTGCTCGCAAGAAGATGAAAATGAGATGTTACTTTCGACAAGCATCTTGTCATATTGGTATTTATTATCAAAAGTAGAGATTACAGGTTTATTGGCAGGATTCAATCCAGAAAAAATTTCTTGAACATACATTTTTGCAACTCTATAAGGAGTGCCTCTGAGGCTATCATCAGTCAAATCCAGTCCCAATTCACCCATAATGAGTGCAAAGTACTTCTGTATGTTTTGGATCTTCTCTTCGTCTGTCTTTACAAATGCATCTTCTCGAAGTGGGGTCTCGATTGAAGTCATGGAGTGATTGTCACCTTGGGAGGTGAATGTGTCGTATTCAGGGTTCAGGATCATTTAGGTTTCCTTCAATTTTTACTGTATACCAGCTATGCTTTAGACACTATTGTTTGGTCCAAAACGGAAGATAAGTCAGAAAAATTCCAATAGTTTAACGTTTTTTCAGCAACTTGAGCCCTAGTCCCAATCCAGCAAGCAAGATAACAATCGTTGATGAGGTTGGAAAATAAATGACTTCCTCATGGTAAGGAAAGCCGATTAAAGAAATTCCAAAACCAACAACAGTAGCACAAAGACTTATGAGAGCTGAAAATAACAAAAGTCCACTCATACTACGAACAAAACTCAAAGCTACAAAAGAGGGTACAAGTAAATGAGCAGTGGCATAAAAAGATCCCAAAAGATGAATGGCTATACTAACAAGCACGATAGCAATAGTATAGAAAATCATTTCATAGAAAAAAATAGAATAATTGCGAACTATGAATTCTTCCTTATCAAAAGATAAAAACAAAAACTTTTTATAGAACAATAGAAAGAATAAGAAACTTAATGCTAATAAGATTGGTTCCATTTTTGATAAATTGATTTGATTGGTTAAGATATCACCAAAATAAGAAGCCATGATTTGATTCTTTACATTTCCACCCATAGAAAGAAGAAATTGGGAAAAAGAAGCAAAGAATACAAAGAGAACACCAAGCAAAGTATCATTTTGTGAATTGGATAATTCTTTGGAAGATACTAAGGGTGAAATGATGATTAAAGAAAATAGTATGGCAAACCATTCCCCCTCTAATCCTAAAAACAAGGAAACCGCTACACCACTCGATACAACTTGGGCTAAAGTTAGACCGAGAAATGACATATTTCTCAGAACCAAGAAAGAGCCAAAGATAGAAAGCAAAACTCCTACAATTGCGCCTAACAAAATTTGTGGAAAGAAAAAAGCGAAGCTATTGAACACTTCCCAATTCATACTAATTCTGATTCTCTGATCTGATAGATTTTGGAAAAATTACTAAGCCAGTCCTTGGCCAAATGGTGGGTAATTACAAAAAAACTAAAATTCTCTTTAGTAGAGAGATCATTGAGCAAATAAAAAATTCCTTTCTGAGAACCTTCGTCCAAAGCATCTAAGGGCTCATCCAAAAATATACAATTCGAACCTGAGATCAGTGAACGAGCAATGAGATATTTTTGCAATTGACCTCCGCTGCATTCGCGAATTAATAAATTCTTATAATGGTGGATGCCGATTCTTTCAAGAATTTCATTAGCAAATTTCTCTTTGGCTACTTTATTTGATTGAAATATTTTAAATCCAGAAGAAAGATTCAATGCCGCTTCTACTGTTAATGGGAAACCCAACTTAAGATCTTTAATTTGAGGAACAAGAGACATCTTGGTTTCATTCGGAATCTGCTTTAATCCAGAGAGTTGTGGGATGAGACCAACGATAGTTTTAACTAGTGTGGTTTTGCCAGAACCATTTGAACCAATAACAGCTATCATCTGACCCATTTTAAGCGTAAGATTGACATTTTTTAAAATAGGTTTCTTTGTATTATATCCTATAGATACGTCTTCTAGAGAAAAATATTTTGATTCCATTTTAAAATTTAAATCATTCCACTATTTAGATTAATCATTCGCTCGCATCTCTGATTCTTTGAAGCATAATTTGTATGCAATCTTCATAGGTTTTAGCCTCAGGTAAAGCTCCTACTGAAGTTGGCATAACCAATACTTTAGCACCGTTTACCTTACTCGCTACATACTCTGCATATTTAGGATTATTAACGGGAGAGATTAAGATAATTTTGATTCCTTGGGCATTCATTGTCTTAATAACATTTTCCAAATAACGGCTAGAAGGTGGAATTCCAGGTCTTTCCTCTATAGAAAGATTAGAATTAAACTTAAATCGCTCTGCCAGATATACAAATTCTTGGTGAAAAACAGCAACCTTGATGCCAAAATATGGCTGCATTTTTCTCATTTCTGATTTTACCAATTCAGTCATACGAGATCTAAATTTTACAAAATTTGACTTATAGTAGCTTTCGTTTTCTGGATCAACCAAACTAAGATTATTGAGAATATTAAATCCCATTTGAATCATATTCACTGGATCCAACCAATAGTGAGGATTTCCGTAGATATGAAGGTCTCCCATGGATCTGTCCACAGAAACTGTGGGTTTACCTAAAATATTTATCCCTATACTCGCATCGCAGTATCCATTTTGCCCCTTCTGTATAAGTGAGTTTCTGGATTGTTCTAAAAGTAAGGGAACCCAACCAATCTCAAGATCTAATCCAATCATACAGAAGACGTTGGCTCGATTTAATTTTAGCAAAAAATCTGGTCTTGTCATTACAAAATGAGGATCATCAAATCCTCGAATCATAGATTCAACTTCTACCTTATCACCACCAATTTGCTCAGCTAGATATTTCAAATCAGTGGTAGTTACTACTATCTTTAGTTTTTCATTGGCATGGATAGAAATGGTCGAAAAGATACTTAGATGTATCGATAGTACTATTATACTCTTCAAAATAAAACTCAATCCATTCTTATTTTTGAATAAAATACAAATTGCAGTATTGCATTTTTGGAATATGATTTGAATTTTTTTTTGATTGGTATTTTTCATTGTAATTATTTTATCTCTGATTTAGTTTAATACTTATGAGCAGGGTGAGCTCCTAAAATAAAAGTGGCTTGTACATAATATCTGTAATCTATAAATTCTGGATCAAGGTCTGAAGAAAAATCCGCGGTATAACGTCTCTCAACCGAGGTTCGTATAAAACTAAACTCTGAGGGTTTGTAGGTAAGCTGAATTGTATTTCCCTCTACTGCATTTCGAGCAAATTTTCCATCTTTATCTCTAAGATTGGGCACATTGAAAAAATCATAACGATAACCAATCAGCCATTGTTGGTGAAACTGATAGTCTAACATGATATAATATCCCCAGAAAGTTTCCATAGGTATGGGATTATTTCTAAATGTGGTTGGATCAATTTGATCTGGATATCGATTTTCCCTATACCATAATTCGCTCATAAGAATGAAGCTTTTTAACATAGATTGATTCCACCTAAGAACGGAATCTAGACCATATTGCATTCGAAAAGATTTCGTAACAGGATCAATTTCATAGCGCATAGCAGTAGCACCGAATTGTGTCCCCCAGTTGTTTCCTAAATAAATGAAATTTTTCAAATGAGCATACATCATGGGATTATTCTTATTAACCCCTGCTGTATGTGTATGGCCCCAATAACGACCGTTTGTAACTCCTAAAACCAATTCCGTTGTCATAAAATTCCAAAATGGAAATAGTATACTTGCCTCTGCTCCCGTATCCTCAACAGCCTCATTGTCCATAAGCCTTTGGTGAACTATAGGAGCCATAGTAAAATTCCAATCATGCCTGTGGATACGATTCAACCTTCCCACATCTAAGAAAAATCTTCCAACTTTAAGATTTACATATTTGCTAATAAATGGAAATATAATATTAGCCTCATGAATTTCAAAAAAGTATCTTCCACCTTCGTTGTGAGCGGCAACGAGAAGGGTACCTCTTCCAAATTGGTCAATCGCACCGAAGAAACCAAATTCTGCCTCTCTTACATCCAAAGAGTTAGAAGTCGTCTGAGGCTTGTTATTGTCCCATTGACCAACCATATCAACAGAAGCACTCATATCCATCATTAAGTTCTGCACAGAACGATCTGCTGTGAGTGGATTCACTTGAGTTGGGCTGGATATATTTCTTGAGTTTTCAAATTTAGATTGTTGCTTTTCTTGAGCAGCAATTTCATCTAACAGTTGCTTTTCCCAATCAAAATTTTGGTTTTGTGGATTCTTAGCAGTTGAAGATGTTTTGGAACTAGCATTTTCAGAAGAAGTTGAATTATCTGTTTTGTCAATTTGACTAAATTGTTCCCATTCTTCCCTATATCTGTCGTTTGGTGAAACAAACAAATTTTTTAAAATATTTGTTTCATACATACTTTTATAGCGAGGTGAATTGCTGTTTCTCTTAGAGTCCGTGTGTGAGAAGACAGGGTCTGATTTCTTTTGGAATTCTAAGTTCTCGGAGAAAATACCAAATGAAAGCAAAGTAAACAAAATACAAAAATAGAAGATTTTCATTATTATAATAAAGGTTGCAAAAGTAACATTTTTTTATTGTACAAAAAGTACAATGACCCATTGCCTCTTTTAATTCACAATGAAAAAAGACAAGAGGTCATATAAAACTTTACTGTTTAATAGATCCACCAAGAGCTAGAGGTTGGTTGAAACGAATAGAAGTTACAGCAGCTTCTTTGAATGCATAGCCTGCAAAGACTTCTGTGAGTGCTGCATTGGCTAGTTTACTAGAAGCGTTCTCATAAGCATCCGCTTCAAAATTCAACACATAGCCAGTGCTTTGTCTATCAGCGTTGGTTAATGAAGCACAGGCTTTGGGCCAACCGATCAAGTGGTATTTCACTTCATTTACTGACTCAACTTCTCTGTGAATGTCAAAGCAATAGGTTGTGCTTGTTAAATTTGAGACAAAATTAGTTCCACCTGCTTGGCCAGCTGTTGGATTGGCTGTTCCAATAACCGAGCTAGTGAGGTTAGTTGGTCTGATTGAAATGTAGGCATTTCTGGTGCTACTATCAAATCGTAAGTTTTGGTCCACAGAACCGAAAAGACGTATTTCTCCGTTGGTAGAAGTAAAGTTGAAAGTGATCTCCATGCTAGTCTTTCTTTCTAAACCAGCTATGTTTACCTTAGTTTCAGGCTTACCTGCGGCATCAGCAGTTCGGAAGGCAGTGAAACCATCTCCGTAGTTCACCGAAACGAATCCCGTATTTTGCGCTAAGATTGCTAATGCAAGTAGGTTCGTTTGATCATCATTGTCTTCTTTCTTCTTACAAGCAAAAGCAAGTCCTAATATTGTTGCAAAAAGAACAACAGATTTCCATTTTCTATTCATATTAAATTTCCTTAATTAATTTAACAATCTTTTGTGATTGTTTATTTACCATAATTCTCAAATGCAACCATGTTGCAATAATTTTTCTATTCCCATCAATGTGGAGCTATCATTTCCCCAGCGATGATAGTACGTAAGGTTGCTCCATTTAAGACAAAAGCTATCTTAGATCCAGGCATATTTCCTTGTATACCTGCTCGCTCGAAACCATAGCCACCTATGCTTCGGTCTTGGTCTGTTAATGCGGAACATGCCTTAGCCCAACCTATTAGGTGACCTCCGCTGTGATCATGAATATCAAAACAATATGTCTTGGTTTGACCCACGGGACTTGGAGGGCTTGGACCGGTAAATGTTAGTGCGGTTCCTCCACTATTGAAAGGCCGTATTTCATTTACTGTAATTCGGAACTTGGGACCATTTGCATCTGTACCCGAAACTGCTGCATTGGCAATGACATCCAAATAACCATCGCTTCGGTCAATTTGAAAGGTCACTTCTATCGATTGATTCTTAGTCCCTCCCACAGAAGTAAAATCTGAGGTAGAAACAATTCTACTGAGCTCACTTGCACCCCTCACTCCACTTCCTGTGAATTCGACATTTACACTTGGGAATCCCAGTGAAGAAAGAGAGTTAGAATCCGAGCAACCGGAGATATTAAAGCCTGTTCGTGTCCCGTTAGAATTTCCGGTTACACTTCCAACGCCACCCCGAATAGGAGCTACACTGAATCTTCCACATGACGATGCAGATTGTGCCGATATACCTGCTGTTATAGCATCTAAAACATTTTGGTCGAATTTTTCTGGTTTTCTGCCAAAATACTCAGAACAAGAAAAAGTAAATAAAAGTAAGGAAAAAAGAAGTGATTTCTTGGATGCGATTGATTTGCAAATACAACTGAATATCATTTGATTGACAGATTCTCAAATGAAATATTACTGTCAAGTAAGGATTTCTCAAATTACCGAGGTCTAATTTTGAACCACAAATCAATCCAATCAAGTCTTTACTTTCTAGTTTTTCTTCTCTTTAGCTTCTCACATTGTAAAATTCCTTTTATTACCAAGGAAAAGGAAGATAATTCAGCAAATCTTTTACTTTTAGGTTTAGCCTTTGCCTCCTCCCAATCCCAGACTGTCCAAGAACCACGACCTTTTCGCGGAAGGTCGGTTTATTCGTATTCATCCACACAAGGACCCGTCGTTTTTGACTGGAATGTGGACCAAGGCTTTTCACCCTTAGCGGCTTCCAATCCGAACACTCTAATTTCATCCGAATCTGGTAGATTTTCAATCTATGCTGATGGAACTAGGTTTCGATTTATAGACGCAGGGCTCAATTTAAGTCCACATGGGGACCATTATCATGTGGATAAATCCAATCCGCTTACCATAGATCCAAGTCATGGAGGAGTTAGTTTGGACATAGGTGGCACAACAGCTGTCCGAGCTTTCTCTTATAATGGAAAATCAGGATTTACCTATGCCAATGGGCAAATTCGAGTCATAGAAGAGAGTACTATGGTAGATGAAAATGCTGGAATCACAATAAACTCACCCAGTTCTCCACCTTCTTCCCACAATGGTATTGCGATTTGGATGAACGAGGGTAAGCTGATCCGTTCTACAAATGCAAATACAATTAACTTTCGATCGGGAGGAACAGGAACTAATTTTGGGACAGACGAAGGAAGTGATCAAACTTGCACTTCCTGGGGAATACCTGCTGCCTATAGATTTGCCCAAGCGGGAAATAATTTCTCCAACTTAAACTTAACTTATTTATATGACCATTATTTAGCCTTTCCCTGTAACTCGGATGTTCTCTTAGTCAAACACTTTGATACAAATGCAACATCAGGGGCAGGAAGCTATACCTTTGTAAGAATCTCTACAGGTGCTAAACTTACAGTGCTCAAATCCCTATTTGTAAATAACAATTACTCACTTGGTGGGCGAAGTACTAGACCCGTATTTTATGGAAATTTTGGCTCAAATTCAGAAACTCAAATTTTTCAAATCCAGGGCAGTAACAACAGTATTATCTCAAAAACACTACCAAGCTACATAGGAAGGAATGTTGTCTCAGAGGAAAAGGAAGGTAAAGAAATCTTAGTTTTAGACAACCAGGGAATTCTTCATGTATTGAATGCAGAGAACCTAGAAACAATTACAACTAAATCCATACTTCCAGCGGAAGCAATTCTTACAGGAGGCTCAGCGCCTAAATTATTTGGAACCTGGGATGCTGCCTTCATTTTGTACCAAACGAATTCTGGTGAAATTTTCTTACAAGAATTCAACATTAAAGAAAGAGTTGCAACCCGCAAGGTGACTCTTCCTAGATTGCCCACTGATATAAGCTTCCATGCTCCAAGAAGCCAAGGAACAGATTATACAGGACCACTACCCTAATTTGATTTAAAAATAAAAAAAAGCCGTAGAGCAAGGCTTTACGGCTTTTGATAGAAAGGAAAAAGAAATTCTTAACGTTTCGAGAATTGAGTTCCCCGTCTCGCCTTGTGCTTTCCGTATTTCTTTCTCTCAACCATACGATTGTCTCTGGTAAGTAAACCTTCTTTCTTCAAAGTAGGTCTCAACTTCTCATCAAATTTAGAAAGAGCACGACTGATAGCATGGGCTATTGCTCCTGCTTGTCCAGTGATACCACCACCAGAAACATTGATAGCAATATCAAATTTATTGCGAGATTCAAGAATATCAAGCGGCTTTAGAGCAATTGCTATCTTACCTGCACCAGCTGTTATGTAGGTATTGATGTCTTGTTTGTTTACAGTGATTTTACCACTTCCTGATTTTAAATTGGCTCTTGCGATAGAAGTTTTTCTTCTTCCTACTGTCCAAATTGAATTATCTTTTGCCATATGTAATAAATCCTTATATTTCCAATTTCACTGGTTTTTGAGATTGTAGAGTATGCTTGTCATCCGCAAAAACTCTGCAATGCGTTAGCATAACATCGCCAAGACGGCTTTTAGGTAGCATACCTTTAACGCCTTCCATGATTACTTTCTCTGGATTTTTATCCAAGAGAGCATGAAATGGAGTTGCCTTCATACCACCTGGGTATCGGGAGTGGTGGTAGTAGATTTTTTGGGTATTTTTATTCCCAGTTACTTTGATTTGAGATGCATTGATTACAACGATACCATCACCACAGTCTTGGTTAGGCGTAAATGTAGGCTTATGTTTGCCTCTGAGACGTTTTGCTACTTCTGAGCAGAGTCGTCCTAGTGTTTTTCCCTTCGCATCGATGAGAAACCAGTTTTTCTGCACTTCTTCTTTCTTCAAAGAAGGAGTTTTATGTTCTTTTGAAATGATAGACATCCTAATTTTCCTTTCTTTGGACAGGATTTTCGTTTTAATTCCAGAGTCAAGGGGAAAGATGGATTTCATTGAAAGAAGAAGAGATCATTCAACTTTTTGCGAATCCATCCGAGTCTATGTTGGATGATTGCCACCATTTTGACAGGAATAAGCTAGTCACTACTGATAGCCTTTCGGAAGGAACCCACTTTCGTTTGGATTGGTCCAGCCCAGAAGATATTGCAATCAAACTGATAGAAGTCAATGTCTCTGATATATTCAGTTCGGGAGGTAAACCCAAATTTTGCCTACTCAATCTTGGCTTATCCCAAGAATCTAGACAAAATTCTTGGATCACAGCCTTCTCCCATGCCTTCCGAGATAGACTGAGCTTGTATGGAACTAAACTTGTAGGTGGTGATACTTTTTCTAGCAAAATTACCCAATTGACACTAACCCTCTTTGGGGAATTGCCTTCTGACCGCCTAGTTTGGAGTAGAGACAAGGCAAAACCGGGGGATATTGTTTATCTAACTGGTTCTGTGGGGCTTTCCCAATTGGGTTATAAAAAACTGAAAGCAAGTGATACTCTGAAACAGAATAGCAAACCGATGGAGAGTAGCCAAGACCAGAATCCATCTTTGTTCGAAGAGGCTATCAAGAGCCACCTTCGCCCTGAATCAGTTTATTCAAAGTTATATGAGCCGTTTAGAAATATAAAAATCAACTCAGCTATGGATATAACCGATGGTTTGTTCCAAGACTCCTGGAAATTAGCAAAGGCATCGAAGACTCACATCCAAATTCATTTAAATAAGCTTCCTCGCTTGGATGAATACTTAAACTATCTGAGTCTAGATGAAATACTTAGCTCAGGCGAAGAATTGCAATTGCTCTTTACCTCAAAAGAAAAGCTTCCAGAAGTTTTGAATGGTATTGCTATCACAGAAATTGGTAGGCTTAGCGCAACAGATCAACAAGCCAAGGTAGAATTCTTATTTAAGAACAAAATGTACCAACCTAGCTATCTTGGATTCGAGCACTTCTAAATCATAAATATAAAAAATGAGCTATGCCTAAAAGCTAAATCAAATCCAATTTGGAAAGAAGAATCTCTTCAAGAAAAGATTCATCTATTTAATTATCTTATTGTTTACCGCGACTTCCCAAGTTACTACATCGGGCAATTTGTCTCTCATTTCATTTAAATAATCCGTGATTTTCTTTCTATCTAAGAGAGTTGGGTCATAGTCCATTCTGAAATCATAGGATCCCAAATGCGTGGACATTTTGCGAACCATTTCTTCCTTCATCAAGCGCTGCCATTCTAATGATCCCTTTTTCTCGAAATATTCATAAAATGCCGTCTTATCTTTGAAGCTAGGAAGGATTGTAGCATTTACTTTGGATGCAGGAAGACTAACAGGCGCTCCAGATAGTTGGTTGGATTTAGTATTTGCAATTGTTTTCTTGATATCCGCTATTAGAAAGGAACGAACTTTTCCATCAAGAGAAGATAGAAATTTTACCAAGTCATTAGGCGTTTGAAATTTAGGAGGTTTCAAGTATTTTTCTATATAGGCATCTTTACTTAGATTTTTTTCCTTAGCACGTTCGGCGGTTCCATCACCATCGAGGATATCTGCGATTATAAATGATATTTCACGACGAAAGACTATAGAGCCATCCTTCAGCTTAGCAAGCATAGCCAAAGCTTGGATGGATTGAGCAAGTAAACTAGCGGACATATTTTCATACCCACCTGATGCAAGGATCTTCTTTTCTAAATCAAGAAGCTGGTCTTTGTAACCTTCCCTTGCCTCCATTTCTTTCAGGTTCAAAGCAAGACTTTCATCGTATTCATAGACGGAATCTTTTTGCCTTAGAATTCCAAATTGAAGTAAACCATCCCACAACCTAGCCGGGTTGAGATAATTCAAATCACGCATAGGATCAGGAAAGTATTTTGCATCTAGTTTAGGATTATTAAAACAATGCAAGGGATGAGAACGCTCTTCCATCAGTGCATGATAATCCTTCATACTATCTTCAATGTTTTGAATTTTATAAATAGGTACACCCAATAGTATGCCTATGGATATCATCTCATAAGGCTTGCAGATAGATGGCACTTCAAAATTCTCTACGCTGATCGCAGGAACAATGGAAGATCGTTTTTTATAATGATCCAATCTTCCTGGTAAGTCATTCTCTTGATCTTTGCTATCATCATCTCCATCCTCATAAGTATTCAAAGGAAAATTTGATACCGTTCTGTAGTATTCCATAGCATCCAAGCCTGAAGCTTCTACGGAAATATAGGGCCTTGAAAATGTGTCCAACTTTTCCAAAAGTTTCTTGAGTGGGATTTTCTTTTCTTCTAATACTGATTTGATGCTAATAGTATTGAAGTTAACTCCGCTCATTCTCGAATAAATGAGCTGAAAAAGCTTAGTACGAATGCTTTCCATTTCAATTTTATTCTGAGTAGATTCTGATACCTCTAATTTGTCTTCGGATTGCTCAAGTTCCTCGGCAAGTGCTTTCTTAATCTCCATAGGAGTTAAGGACAATAAGGCAGGATAGGTTCTGTTCAAAATGTCCTGAATTTCATCAGCCTTCTTATCAAGAATAGAAAGTCCTCGCGTTGCTATCAAATGAGTTGTAAGAATCTGCATGGCATCATCTTCTCTATCCATATGAATGAAATCGACTTCATTGGACATATCTTCTATGGATAATCTAGAATAGAAATATCTATGCAAGAATTGATCTATTTCATCTGGATTGATTAAATAGAAGAAGAGTGGATTTTTCTTCTCTATTAGTTCGAATTTTTCTTCTTGGATTTCTTTCTCTAGAGTCTTCTGAAGTCCTAACACTTTTTCTTTAATAGTTAAAACTTCATTGTTGCGAATATTAAAGACGGATGTCTTCAAATCTCGAATGAAATTCTCTGCGGAAGAAAGCAAGGATTCAAATACCAATTGTCGGAAGTTAAAATCTTGCATCTTGATAAAATTCTTCGCAGTATCCTTGCTAAATGCTGCCCCAGATGACTCAACATCCTCCATGGCAGCTTGCATATCTTCACGGGAGTATCTTTGTAAACCAACTCTTTCTTGGTAGTATTTCTTTTGGTAGAGATCCAATTTATCCAGAAGAAGTCCTAGTATAGACTCTGCAAAATGAAATCCTCGATTAGGATCTTTCATATACTTGTGGATTTCTTCTGTCAAAATGGTTGCAAACTTTTCCACTTCCAATCTAGATCTCTGTTGGATACGACTGAGATAATTTGTTTTGATTTTCTCAGATTCTTCTGGACCATAATCACGAAATACAGAATCCATAATAGCAAGAACACCTCGTGGATCATTCTTAGCTAAGGCAGCTTCCATTCTCAGATTCCATGACTTGAATTCAACATCCATATCCATTTGGTAGTCTGGATAAAGAATCTCAAACAAAGAAAGACAATTCAATCTGAGTGCTCGAACTAAACCCTTGCTCAAATCACCTATCGTTTCCAAAAGCAACCTTGGACTTACTTCTTTAACAAAATTCTCTATGAGTTTATTGGCTGTTATCTTATATCCTATATTGGTCATCTGTTCAACAGGATATACAACTCTTGAGATACCAAATGAATTGAAGCATGCCTTACGTTTAGAACCTTCCGCTTCTGGAAAATAACCCGATACACGTGTCGAATCATTCACCATTCGTTCTTCTATGGCACCACCCACAGTAGATGCAACAAAGGTAGAAATAAATTGACCT
Organism: Leptospira sp.; assembly: GCA_002786225.1. Lineage (GTDB taxonomy): Bacteria > Spirochaetota > Leptospiria > Leptospirales > Leptospiraceae. Next base: position 15,077 of record PEQN01000002.1, read on the forward strand.
GTCAGTTCTTGCACTTGGTCACGACCCTGCAAAGTATTGCCAGCCATGTTCTCGATATCTAATAAATACAGCATACCATTATCAAAAATTTGATCGTTGACAACTACTTCTCTACCGCTTGGGTATTTTGCTTTAAAAGAATTCCCACTCATGAAATAGTCAAATTCTTTCAAGGCGGCATAAGCATTGGCTCTAGCATTTCGATTATAAACAACCTTCTTAAAGGCAGATGGCAGAACTAAGATTCCATAAATTCTAGGAAGTGGCCAGTGATCCTTAAAGATGTCTTTTGCCATAGCAGCGATATCGAGTATCATTCCATTGCCTGTTCCGCCTACGATAGAACAGGTGATAAATATGGAAATCTGCCCATCACGTTTGACATGGACTCCCTTAAAATTAAATGTTTTGCCAGCGAATCGACTAGGATTTACTGCAAAATGATATCCTTTCTCATCTTGAGGAAAGGATTCAATTTGAATCATGGACTTGGAATGAGGTGCTAAAATTGCCCTTGCTTGTGCATCTGGTTCAAGTGCTATAAATTCTCTACCTTTTTCAATTTTATCTTGAAAATAGTATTTATTAATACCTGGTTTAATTTCAAAAGAGATCATCTCTTCTTTTCGATCTTCTTCTTTTACATCTAATAGCTGAAAATACTTAGGAGTATTGGACAATTCGTCCAAACGATCTCTTTCTTTGATTAATGCTTCTCTAATCTTTTCTTGGTTATCAAAAAATGCAATTCTTCCTAAGGGTCTTGTTTGGTTGGCTCCCTGCCCTGCTCTAGTTGAGATGTCATAGACATCGGGATTAGGAAGCCAGTCATAAGCTGGATCATTGGCATATTTATCTCGAAGAAAATCCATGGATAATTCAGGTGGTGTTGGAGAAGAAAGATAGAGCATTCTACTTTCTTCTTGGAACATTTGCTTGGACGGGAATCTGTATTTTCCACCCTGAGCTTCTATACTTGTCTCAATATCGGTAGTATCAATTCCAACAAATCGTAAATAACGAAAGGCTTCATTGGGTAAATTGTTTTCCATCCATTTCTTAACAGAGAGAACACCCTTCATACCAGAACCGCCCACACCGATAATTATGGATTTACGTACGGCTGGTTTATCACCATCTAATACTCGTTTTATGGCTTTTTGTATATCGCTCATTTTTTCGCAAAAGGATCTATCATAGGAAAGAGACCCTCTCCATTCTGGCTGGCTGTGTCATAACCAGGGTAGATTTTGTACAATTTAAGAAAGAACTGTTTCTCAACCACAGGAATACCAGATTGGGTTCTTGTATCAATATTTTTAGTAAAGAAATGAAATTCGAAAAATCCACCCCTAAACTTTCCATCTTGGGTAAGTCTATCACCTAATCTAAATCGTATGGGACTTTGGGCATCTATGCTCGCAAGAGAAATATCTCCCGTTGGATCAGGTTTGGATTTAATATAAATCCTCATTCTCGCACCCATTTCTTGGATTTTACTTTCTCCTGGAAGAAGATACAAGAGCTTACCGCCTCGTCGAAAATCCACCACATACTCTTCTTCAATCTTTTCAGGTAAATCGTAGATGTCTCTATTTCTGGAATTGTCCAATTGTCGAATCATTATTGTTAAATGATGATCTACAATTTCAGTAGAATATAATTTTATCGTTCCTTCTTTCTGACCTATAGAGATAGTTTTTTCAGGAGAGTCAGCCTTCAGAACATATTTAAAAATCAAGCCAGGATCTGGAATATCAGATTGCTTTGGCATGTTAGTTGAAAGGGAAGCTGGAACTGTTGGTGTGGGTGAAATTGTAATAGGTTCTGGATTTTTGGCTGCCTTCTTTGTTTTACCTTCAGGCTTAGGCTCTATTGGAGTTTTGTAACGATTGTCCTCTGGAAGACTTGCGGAAAGCCTGCGAATTCTAATAAATTGATAAACAATATATAAGAATAAAAAGATACACACTAACATCAAAAAGAAGAATAATGTCTCGAAGTTATCAGCCTTATCTTCTATACGCTTAACGTATTCAGGAGAGTAAGGGCTATCGTATTGTGCTAAAAACCAGATCAATGTAGTTCTCCTTAGATGTAAATTCCATGTATAAAGTTATCAGTTGAGCCTATGAACAATCTATTATCAAAGATAACAGGAGCCCCATTGATATTACCGTCAGTATTGTATTTTAATACCAATTTGCCAGTGGTCTTATTCAAACCGTAGAGATGATTATCTTCTGAGCCGAAATATATCGTATTATTGTGCAGCAAAAATTCACATCGAATTCTTCCATCCGTATTGAACTTCCATTGAAGTTTTCCATAAAAATTTAAGCAAAAAATTGTTCCTTCATCATTACCAAATACAAAGTATTCATCATTGCCATCTAAGAAAGAAATAATTTCTGAATGTATAGCAGCTCTCGCAGGAAAGGTCCACTGCGCCTTACCTGAATTTGGCTCAAGAGCATACAAGACTCCATCCATAGATGCAGCCAATAAATAATTTCCTTTAATGCTTAAATATGGTTTTGAACGAACTGGTCCATCGGTTTTGACCTTCCAACCACTAGTAAGTCCATCGGCAGAATAACTAAATGCATAGATTGATTTATCCTCAGAGCCTATGAACACAGATCCTTTACCTAATTCCGGAGAGCCAACAGTACTACTAATTCTCTGTTCCCATAATTTACGTCCAAGCTTGCCTGACTCAACTTCACTTCCTGAGTAGCAATCAAAGGCATGTATAGAATTCATAGATGCGATTAATAAAACTTTTTCAGTTGCAAATGGCTTTGAAAAAACAGTTTGATTTAATGACTTTTGCCAGATGATACTTGGTTCTGTTGGTTTACCATCTTCACCCCAATTCAAACGAATCGCTGATATTGTACCTTGTTTGTTAACAGCAAATGCAACACCATTCACAATTACTGGTGCTCTATAAAAAGCTCCTGGTATAGTTATACTCCAAGCAGGAGCAATCTTCCCTTGGGAATATTCAAAAAGTATTACTTCGCCTTTATGGTTCACGCAGAGAAAATAATTTCCACCCTTGGGTGCTTGTATGGAAATTAAATTTCCAGTTATATGACCCTTGGTTCTAAAATCTTGGAAATTTTTGCCAGGTGCTTCTTCTGGATTGGCACTAGCAACAAGAAGATCTGCTAAGGGATCTTCCGCTTGCTGATCTGAAACAGCAATTTTAAATGTTTCATCTACAAGAAGTCTAGTCTTGGGATCAAAAAGCTTTAATTCACGAAATGCAAAACCCATACTTCATTAACGGATTTCAAATACCGCAAAATCAAGGATTTTTCATTCCCTAGACAAATAAAGCAGAGCTAGAAAACCTTTCTGGCTTGATTTTGAAAAAATTTAGACCTTGCCTCTATATTTTAAAGCAATTTGACCCGTTCTTGCGATTTCTAAAATTCCATACTTTTCCATATTCTGAATGAAACTCGAAACTTGTCGGGTATTTCCAGAAAACTCTACCAAAATGGAATCAAGATTCAACTCGGCTATCTTTGCCTTAAAAACTTCACAAATAGAAATTACTTCTACCCTGGTTGAGTCATTCAAAGAAACAGAAATTAAAACCAATTCTCTATTGATAGATTCTTCGTATGCAAGATCTTCTACAGAAAGTACATCTGGTAACTTCATAAGTTGTTTCTTTACTTGGGCAAGCATTGCCTCATCGCCTCGCACAACTATAGTCATGGAGGAAATTTCTACATTAGAAGTAACTCCAACAGCAATGGAATCAATATTATAACTTCTTCGCGTGAAAAGTCCAGATACATGGCTCATTACACCTGGATTATTATTTACTAATATACTTAAGGTATGCTTCATTTCTTCATATTCAAATGATCTTTGAATTCAATCATTTCCTTTTGGGATAATCCTGCAGGTATCATAGGAAATACCTTCTCTTCGGCTGGTATCATAACTTCAATTAGAGCCGCTTTATCGTCCTTAAATAAGAATTCTAAACCCTGTTCAATTTGATCCTTGGATTCTATCTTCATACCAGGAATGTCATATGCTTCTGCAACTTTTACAAAATTCGGATTGTAATTCCATTCGGATTCACTGAATCTTTCTTCGTAGAATAATTCTTGCCACTGCCTAACCATTCCAAGAAAGTTATTATTGAAAATTACAATCTTTACCCCTAATTTGTACATAGAGATAGTTGCAAGCTCTTGGATATTCATTTGGATAGAACCATCTCCCGATATGCAAATTACAGTTTTATCAGGTCTTCCAAATTTTGCTCCAATTGCTGCAGGAAGTCCATATCCCATAGTTCCAAGTCCACCTGAGGTCAACCAGTTGTTAGGTTCATCAAAAATGTAATACTGAGCCGCCCACATTTGGTGCTGGCCTACATCCGTGGAAACGATTGCTTCTCCCTTAGTTTTCTTGTACATCTTTTCTAAGAACTCCTGGGGACGAATTGCATCACCAGCATTATCATATTGGAGAGGATGTTCTTTCTTGAAGGATTTAATTTGATCTATCCATTCTTTTCTATCAATCTTCTTTACAAAAGGCAGAATCTCACGTATGCAATCTTTCAAATCGCCGTGAAGAACATGATCAACATCAATTCTTTTATTGAATTCAGCCTTATCAATATCTATGTGAGCTCGAACTGCAGTTTCGGCAAATTCACCAACCTTGGCTACTCTATCATCAAACCTTGCACCTAGATTCAAAAGATAATCACATGCTACTATCGCCTTATTCGCATAAGCTGTTCCATGCATACCAAGCATACCCACAGAAAGCTCATGAGTTCCAGGAAAAGCTCCAATACCCATTAGTGTAGTTGTAACTGGAATATTACCTGCTTCAGCAAGTAACTTAATTTCAGCTGCTGCAAAAGAATTGATCGCTCCACCACCTACATATAACAATGGTTTCTTGGCACGATTTAATGCCTCAGCAAATTCTTCAACATTTCCAACCACTTTAGGTCTCTCATAATGATGGGATGCGATTTTTAATTTATCCGCTTTACGAATATTCGTTAATTGGAGCTGAACATCTTTTGGAAAATCAATCAAAACAGGGCCAGGTCTTCCACCCATAGCGATCTTGGTTGCTTCTTCAAAATGTCTTGCTATGTCATCTGCACTTTTCATTAAAGCATTGTATTTGGTAATAGGAATAGTGATTCCATAAATATCAGCTTCTTGAAAGGCATCTGTTCCAATTACCGATGTAGATACTTGACCAGTGATAGCAAGAACTGGAATAGAGTCCATCTTTGCATCAGCGAGTCCAGTTACCAAATTCGTCGCACCAGGTCCAGAAGTTGCAATACAGACACCTAACTTACCTGTTGCTCTAGCATAACCTTCCGCCATGTGAATGGCACCTTGTTCATGTCGAACAAGAATATGTTGTATTTTCTTGCTATGATATAATTCATCATAAAAAGGGAGTATGGCTCCGCCAGGATAGCCAAAGGCAATATCCACTCCTCTTTCTTCTAAAAGCTCAACTAAAAGCCTTGCCCCTGTGATTTTTCCGTCAATGTTCATGAAAAACTCTCTTAAGAGTCAATTCTCTATCCAAGAGAGGAAAGTCAACAGAGTTTCCCTTAAGAGATTTTCATGCTTTCCATACTTGCGACTTAAAAATGCTATAATCATTTAAAAATCACATCATAAAACCATAAATAGGATTCTATCAAAAACGAGAATGAAATACTTTACAGAATCCTTTGTAATGAAAGCTTAGAGATGTAAATTGGATTTATCTTAACAATTTATTGCCTAAAATATAACATAGATAAAAGTTTAATAGATACTATGGATTCCAAGCCAATTGAAAATTCTCCCAATACACCTATCTTAAGTCATTCTGATGAAGATGATCAATTTGCCAAGATCAAGAGTCTAGCTAAGGATGCTTATCGCTACCTAGACCAAAGAAGATATCTAGATGCAAAAGAGAGACTTGATGCCTTATTGATTTTGGATCCCTCCAATACCTATGGTCTTGTTGGTATGGGAGATTTGTTTTTCAAGACTAAGAAACCTGATGAGGCTATTCCATTCTATAGAAGATGCCTTGAACAAGACTCATCCAATAAATTTTCTCTTATGGGTATCATGAATTGCTACCGAGAGATGAACCAATTGAATAAGGTTATAGAGATTGCAGAAGAATACAGACACATAATGGTAACCGATGCAAGTATTCTTTCCAGAGTGGCTGATGCTCACCGAAAATTAAAGAACTTCAAAGAATCAGAAATTTTTTACATGTCTGCTTTACAAATCAATCCCAATGACCAATATGTTATTGTTGGTTTGGGACATCTATATTTTGCCTGCCAAAGATACCAAGAAGCCATCCAATGGTGGGAAAAGCTTTTGCTCACCCAACCAAAAAATATTAAAATTTTAACGGAGATTGGAAATAGCTATCGAAAGATCAAAGATTTTGAGAAGGCAATTCACTACTATGAAAAAGCAAGAATTTTAGATCCCAATAATTTCTTTGCCTTATATGGTCTTGCTGAATCCCATCGTGGTCAGAAAGATTTTGAAAAGGCAATCACCCATTGGGAATCTATCTTAGCCTTCGATCCAGATAACAAACTCATCATCAATAGATACGCAGACTCTCTACGTGGACTAGGAGAATACGATAAGGCTCTTGAGTGCTTCAATAAAATACTTTCCTCAGGAGATGACTACTATGCATCTCTGGGCAAGGCTGCCTCTCTTCGATTAATCGGTGATATAGCTAAGGCTGAAGACATCTACCAAGATCTACAAATTAAATTTCCTATGGATCCAAGACCCTCCCTTGAACTGGCTGATCTTTGGTTTCATACAGATCGTTCTAGCGAATCCTTACACTTACTGGAAGAAATTGCGAAAAAATTTCCATCCAATTCAGAAATAACGGATAGAATCGATAACTTTAAATCTAGATCTTAGATCTATCTATCAAGCAAAAATACTTGATAAAGTTAGCACCAAGGAAAAGTGATTTAAGTTAGAACCTGGAAGTTGCTTGTAAATCTGAATGAAAAAGTGGTTGGTGGTGGGAAGAGTCCCCAAGACTAACAAAAAGCCAATCGTGAGGACTATAAAAAAATTAGTAACGAGGTCCGGAATTTCTTCTTGGTCTCTCTGCTTGTGGTTTAGCTTCATTCACTCGAAGACCACGGCCTTCGATTTCTTTACCATTTAACTGGCGAATTGCTTCTTCCCCTTCTTTGTTGTTTGACATTTCAACGAATCCAAAACCTTTAGATCTTCCTGTCTCACGATCGATAATAATCTTGCTTTCTGATACCGACCCGAATTGAGTAAATAATGCCTCAAGAGCGCTGTCTGTCATACCATATGACAAATTTCCTACATAGATATTCATTTTCTAAATCTCCTAAATCTTAGTGCCCATAAGGACACTATTAGTCATGGTAGAAAATTCAGAAAAAAAAGGCAATACTTTAAAAAACTTAGATTTTTTTTTACCCCTAAGTTGGATAAAATTGGAAAGTTTTTTCCTATCAGCCAGCAGCTTCCATACGGTGAGAATTCTCAGCAAAACTTTTTGCTTCTGCAAATTTCAAGGATACCAATTTGGAAATCCCAGACTCTTCATTCGTTACACCAAAGATAGCATTTGCACGAGAAATTGTAGACTGAGCATGAGAAATTACGATAAACTGAGTCTTGTCTTTGAACTTATCTAAGATAGAACAAAACCTTAGTTTATTGGCTTCATCTAAGGCAGCATCAATTTCATCTAAGAAACAAAATGGAGAAGGTTTCACCATGTAAATAGCAAACATCAAGGCTATGGCTGTAAGTGATTTTTCACCACCTGAAAGTAGTCTTAGGTTCTGTACATGTTTGCCAGGAGGTTCTGCCATAATTTCAATTCCCGAGTTCAAAGAGTCCTCTTTCTCGGTTAATTCCAAAGTCGCCCTTCCACCACGAAAGAGTGTAGAGAATGTTTCTTGGAAATTTTCTTTGATTCTTTCGAAGGTCTCACGAAAAAGATTTTCTGATTCCTGATTGATGGCATCTAGCACAGTTTCTATTGCCTTCTTGGAAGCTTCAATATCGTCCTTTTGATTCTTATGGTGGTCGTAGATGTCTCGGATATTTTTGTATTCTTCAATAGCAAGAGGATTGATAGACCCCAGCTGTTGTATTTCGAATTTAGCATTTCTTAGTTTTGTTTCTTCTTCTGACTTCTTGAAGACTAGATTTGATTTTTCATTCTCAAGTTCTTGCTCCGTCATGGAATAATCATTGTAAAGATCTTCAGCTATTGCTTCAATCTGAACCTTTAAAGCGGAACAATTCTTTTCCTTTTCCGTGAGTATTGGAAAGAGTCCTTGGAACACTTCTTGGTTCTTGGATATATTATTCTTTAATTCTTGGATGCGAGCCATAATTGCTTTTAAATCTTCTTTCTGAGATTCGTAAGCCTTGCTCATAGAAAGAAATCTATGGTAGGATTCTTCTATCTCCTTTTCTAATTTGAGTACTTCATCTTCAAACTCTTTCTTTCTTTCATTGATGGATTCAATGGACTCTTTCATACCTTTCATTCTTTCTTGGATTTCATTTTCTCTTGTTTCCAAAGATGTAAGATTGTTCTTAAGGAGTTCTTGTTTAGAATTGATTTCTAAATTACGTTTTTCTATTTCAATAAGATCAAGATTCTTGGCTTCAATTTCAATTCTCAGCATTTCTATTTCTTCATGAGAATTACGATTCAGACGAGTAAGATTTTCATTTTCTAAAATCAAATCTTCCATCCTTCTATCCAGTTCTTCCTTCTTAGAAAGAATTCCATCCTTATCGAGAAACATAGAACGAAAATGATCATCAATTTCCGTGTAAGAAATTAAGTCCTCTCTTAGTTTGGGTAAATTAATATCTTGTAAGGTAGATGCTACTTCCTGATGAGAATTGGATTCTGAGTATTGAATTGCTTTTTGAAAATCTTGGATGTAAATATCTAAGGTGTCAAAAAGGGATTCCTTGAGTTGAATTCTCTCTTTTTCCTTGCCTTCTGCATCCTTCTTCCTTGCTTCTAACAATTGAACCAACTCAAGAACTACATCTTTGGTTTGTTCACGGAGTTGGGCATTGCTGATTTCATTTTCTTTTAATTGAAGTTCTCTTAACTTAATTGCTTCTGACTCATGTTCAATCTTTCTTTGCAATTCGAGTTTGAGTTCCTTCAAAGTCTCCCATTCTATTTTCAGTTGTGAACCTTGTTCTTGCAATTGCTGAATAAGAGCTTGGGTCTCTTCTCTATCCACTTGGATTCTTTGGATAGTTTGAGTTTCTTTTTGGAGAGCTTGGTTCAAATCAAAAATTCGAGACTCATATTCTTGGATGATTTCTTTATTTTTGGCAATTTTTTCTTTCTGAACTTGTGATAGGGAAAAATGCTCAGCTAATTTTTTATCAATCTCCATCATTTCTTTTTCTAAACTAGATTTTTCTTCACCTAACTTTTCTATGATGGTATTTTCCTCTGAAATCAAGGAAAGCAAAGATTGGTTCTTTTCTTTGATCTCGGCTAATTCATCTTGGTAGGTTTGAAGTCTGGATTTGAAATCACGAATCTTAATGTAACGGATATTTTTGTCCGCCTCATTCATATCATTCTTTAGCTTGAAATAAATTTCTGCTTTTTCAGATTGCTTTTCTTTAACATCCATATCCTTTTGCATAGAATACAAAATGTCCGAAATTCTTTGTAGATTCTTCTCAGTGTCATCCAATTTTTTGAGAGCATCTTTTCTTTCCATCTTGAAACGTGAAATTCCAGCTGCCTCTTCAAAGATGGCACGTCTTTCTTCAGGTTTGGAATTGAGAAGCTGGTCAACCTTGCCCTGCTCCATAATGGAATAGCTGGATTTACCAATACCAGTATCCAATAAAGTTTTCTCTACATCCTTACGTGTAGTTCTTGAGTCATTGATGTAGTATTCATTTTCCCCATCGGGATAAAGCCTTCGAGTTATCTTAAAATTAGGAAAGTCCACAGAAAAGAAATGATCTGAATTATCAAATAAAATGGAAACCTCTGCAAAACCTGAAGCCTTACGTGCATCAGAGCCATGAAAAATCACATCATCCATTTTCTCTCCACGAAGACCCTTGGCCGATTTTTCACCAAACACCCATTTCACGGAATCAACGATGTTTGATTTCCCACACCCATTCGGTCCAACAACTGCTGTGAAACCTGGGTCAAATGGAATCTCTGTCTCGTCTGCAAAAGTTTTGAATCCAACAATGTTTAAGCTTTTTAAATGCATATATTTCTCTTTATGTCTCTTGGTAATCCAGGGAAATTTCCCTATTGACAGGCAAATCTACCAAAGCAGAATTACCTCATAGTATTATGTCTCAAATACCAGAAAGTCTGGAAAGTGAAATTTTTAAAAGAAAACCTTATTTAAAAAATTATTTTTCCTCCACTCAACCAAACAATAATCTTGCTCTCTTGCCTTCTAAAAGCCTTTGGGAGACACTAAAAAATTTTTCATTCTCAGATTTCGCGGTTTCAAAAGAAGATCCTATTGATTATGTCTCATATAATAAGAAATCCTTGGCTAGTTCTTATGATCCTGTCAAGCAAGCAGAGAGAAGTCTTTCCTCTCTTCCATTGAAACCAAGTGATTTGGTAATCCTTCTTGGACTTGGAAATCCTATCCTTCCTCACCTAACAAATATTTATCTAGAAAAAAATCCTGTTCTAATTGCTATTGATGCCATGGAGGAAATTGTCCCCTTGCTTTGGTCTCCCTACCTAATTCCCTATCTGCAAGAACCTGGAAGACATTTATTCTGTGGAGATAAATTTATACAACTTCTGTGGAATTATTTAGATGGACTTCCTATTGAACGCCTATCAGGCATTAAATTCATCAAGAACACAGCAAGCATACAACTAGCTCCTGATTTCTACCATGAGCTAGAAACCAAAATAAGAGAATTATTTAGCTCAAAGATGAGTGATCTATTAACTAAGTTTGAATTTGAAACCTTATGGACATCCAATATTCTTAAAAATTCCATTCGCTACTTCTCAACAGATCATTGTTATAAGATATCTAATCTTAGATCAGAGCTTTCGGGTATACCTGCTATGCTTGTATCGGCAGGACCAAGCCTACGAAGCACTCTACCTATGATACAATCTGTCCGAAATAAGGTGTTTCTACTTTCCTGTGATACCTCTTTGAAAGTCTTACTGAATTCTGGAATAGTTCCCGATGCAATATATACCTTAGATGCTCAGATGAATAGTCTCTTTCACTTTCTCGGAGAAGATCTCTCCGAAATTCCTATCTTTGCTGATATGGTTACCTCACCCTATCTATTGGATAGTCTTCATCCAAAATCTGTAGTTTATAGCATGACTGCAAAATTTATCCAAGATGCTAGGGGCGAGTGGAAAAGAGAAGTCACATCTGGTGGTGAAATTGCGGATGAATATTTAGGAGAAATTGGTGATATCCAATCAGGTGGGTCTGTTGCAACTACAGCCTTCGATGCCCTAAGGTATCTAGGTTGCGAACATGTATATTTTGTAGGTCAAGATCTTGCCTATACAGGAAGAGAAATACATTCAACAGGAACTCATCACAATGAAAAATGGCTGAGTCTTGTTAGTCGAAAACAAAGTCTTGAAAAAATCAATGAGGCTGTGGTAAGAAAACGAGATACTCGTTATGTTGATTCGATCCAAGAAAATAAAAAAGTCCTTACGGATTATGTATTGGATTTGTATAGATATTGGTTTGAAGAATCAGCAAGTTCTATAGAAGGCATGCAATTAGTAAATCTAGGTAGACAAGGTGCTAGAATAAAAGGTATGATCAATGATAGCCCTGAGAATTATCAAAAATATTTTAGAGATTATAAAGATCATAATTATCCTTGGAAGATGCATCCTATTTGGAAGGCAGGCAAACTAGATGTTATCCCTCCCAAAGAACAAAATCTTCTTACCAAGGATTCCTCTAATACGCATAATCTTCTTAAAGTAAAAATTTGGAAAGACATCAATGATTCTTTGCAATTAATGAAGAAAATCGAAAAGAATGAAAATGCGATTTCTAAAATAGAAGCATGGTTTCGAGAGAAATCCTATTTGAAACGCATCTACCGAAAATCAGAAATCTATATTGCAAGACATAGAGATGAGATGTCTGATGAAAAGAAGAAATCACTGCTTCTTAATAGTATCAGCAAAGAATTGACGATTTTAAAGAGAAAACTCTATCCAATGATGGATGAAGATTTCTTTCCTGGGTAGAGCCTTGATTCATCTAGAAATTCTGGAAAATATTCAAAAAATAATTTCTGAGAAATAATTCTATGTTTATGAAAGTAGTTTTGTAAATATCTTTCTGAATAATCTAATATTGGCAATTGGTGGAATCCTATCCTATCTTCAAATTGGTAGAAATCATCCTTGGTCCAATTGGGCATCATTCCTAAAGCATATTCTTTTACGATGGTCCAATCTAACTTAAATTGCATCCTTGAACCTCGAAAAGCACTTGATCTTTCCATAATGTTAATGAGTCGAACCAAAGGACATTCTTTGAGGAAGTATTGAGTGATGAAAACAGATACAAATTTATGAGAAGTTCCCATAGGTTCCCAAACAACTTCTGAAATGTTACCAAAGGCTCTTTCATCATCTATTTGGTCTAGCAACAATTGAAGAGGAGGAATTTTCTTAGATGCTTTTAGGAAGGTATTCTGTTCCTCGTATCCAAATTCTCCGTAGTACAGCCATTTGTATAAATCTTGTATTTCTATTTCGGGATGTCTATCCAAGAAATTTGCAGTTAAGAAAACTTTTTCTTGTTTACTAAGTATAGAATCCCTCTCAAGCTTCACCAGTCTTTCCTTTACCTACTGCCTTAAGTTCTTCCCCTTTCATGAGGCGAATGATATTCTCTCTATGAAGAACAAGTATTAATAGTGCTATGCAAATCAAAATCACAAGCATAGTTAAGGAATAAGTATCTGGTCTATAGAATATATGAAATAATTTATAGATAATTGGCATGGAACCAGATGCTAGGATGGAACCCAAAGAAACATAGCCCGATAACTTATAAACTGTAAAGAAAACAAAAATAGCTACAACTGTTGTGATAGGCACCAAGGTTAAACAAACTCCCAAGGCTGTAGCAACTCCCTTGCCACCACGAAAGCCCAAGAAAGGAGTATAAACATGTCCTAATATTGCAATAGCACCTGCTGCTATGGGAAGATAAAGTGGATCTTGGAAGAAGCCTGTGTCCACAATTTTCGGAAGATAAAAACTCACAAATAAAACAGGAAGAATTCCTTTCAAAGCATCCAAGACTAAAACTATAAAGCCGTATTTCCATCCAATCACTCTACCAACATTGGTTGCTCCAATATTCTTACTCCCATGTTGCCGAATATCTATTCCAGCAACTAGGTTCGTAATTAAATAGCCATTAGGGATGGCGCCAATCACAAAAGATACAACTAGAAATAAAATCACAATGATCATTCATTAGTCCTCACTTCAATCTTTACTGGAATACCACCTAACTCGAATTCTTCATTTACCTTTTTACGAAAATAGGATAGAACCTGTGGAGTAAAAAGTTCTTTGCTATTCACAAAGAAAACTAAATGAAAAGGTGATGATGATATCTGCGTCGCATATTTAACTTTAGGCGGTCTCTTGGATGCTCGTGCGATTTTGCCATCACTCAACCATTCCCTTATTTTCTTATTAAGAACAGAGGTTGTAACTTTTAGTTGAGACTTAGCAGCCATTTCTAAGGTAGCATCCATAATTTTGCTCACTCTTTGTCTGGTTAATGCACTTAGAGTAAGTATAGGTTTGTCCTTCATAGCAGGAAAACGAGAAAGAACATCCTTCTTAAACTCATCCAAAGTCTTATGATCCTTGTCTTGGACTAAATCCCACTTGTTAAAACCTATAACAACTGGTTTGCCAGACTTTTCTAAATAGGAAAAAATCTTCTTATCAAATTCACCAACGCCTTTGGTTGCATCAAGAAGGAAAATCACAACATCCGAATCTTCCATAGCTCGAAGAGATCGAGTATAGGAATAGAATTCTAAACTCTCTGCTTTCTTACTTTTCTTACGAATACCAGCTGTATCGGTTATCTCAATTAATTTTTCCTTATATTGGACGAAGGAATTCAAAGAATCACGAGTGGTTCCAGCAACTTCAGAAACAACAGAACGCTTATAACCAAGTATAGAATTCATCAAAGAAGATTTACCAGAGTTCGGCTTACCGGCTATAGAAATTCTTAAATCGGGATTTAAGGAATGAGAGTGCCTAGTTGGAAGGTAAAAATTTATTTTCTCAAAAACTAATCCAAGATTTTTTTTACCCAAGGCAGAAACAGGAATAGGATCTTGGATACCCATCCTATACAATTCTTCCAAGTCTGCATCATCTGAATCAGAATCAGATTTATTCGCAACGAAAAGGATGGGAGTATTCTTAAGTTTATCATCTTTGCGAAAAAGTTGAATCAAAGTATAATCATAATCTCGGATATCTTTTTTATCAATAACGTGAATGATAAGTGCACTTTCTCTCAAATGCTGAAAGCTTACTTCCAGAATAGATGCGCTCATCTCATCAATAGATTCAATGTCAAGCCCAGGTGTATCGCGAAGCATAATAGGTGATATCAACTCTTCTCTTTCAACCAAAATCTCCAGAGTATCTCTTGTAACGCCTGCTATATTTTTGGTTATGGAGTGACCTTTTTTTCCTGCGATGCGATTAAAAAGGGTAGATTTTCCTACATTCTGTCTACCTAGAATGGTAACTATGGGTGGTTTTTTCATCTTTTGAGCCTATTTTTCATTTCTCTTTCTATATCAAGCTTTGCTTCTTTCTTCATCATATCTTCACGCTTGTCGTGTAATTTTTTAGGCTTACCCATTGCTATGATAACTTTAAATTTTCTGTTGTCTTTAAAATAGCACTTAACGGCTATTAATACGATTCCTTTCTCTTTTACTGCTCTTTCTAAACGAACAATTTCTTTTTTATGGAGGAGCAATTTCTTAGCTCGCAGTTCATTGTGGGTAACATAACCCTTATTCTTATACTGAGGGATTTGAAAATTCTCTAAGAAAATTTCTCCATTTTTAACCTTGGCAAAAGAGTCGGTAAGGTTTCCCTTTTTCTCTCGCAAGGCTTTTACTTCTGTTCCAGTAAGCACTATTCCTGCTTCGAATTCATCTCCCAATTCAAAATTGAACCTTGCTTTCTTATTAATTAAAGGTTCTATTTGTTTGGATTTTTCTTTTGCTGCGCTTGCCATTTCAGTTCCTTTGGCTGTGGTGAGTCAAAATCAATCTTGACATCTCACTCCCTATAAGATTCGGCATATTATAAAAATTCTCTGAGGTAATCTGTATGGAATCGTGGAAAATATGCTCAGCTATGTACCTAGATCCTAAACCAACTCCCAAGAAAACATAGTTTTTACTTTCATTCTTTCGAACCATTTCTCTAAGTAAAATTGTCTCTCGTCCACCAATTTCATCTTCTATATCAGCCTTGGCTCTTTGTCCGCGAAAATCAGAAAGTATAACAACTATTTTAGTTTGAGCCTCTGGAGTAAAAAAGTTTTCCAAATTGGAGAGAATTTGGTGTTCTGGAATGGAATCACCTTCCCAACCTTGGGTAAAAAAATTAAATAGGCTTTCTTCAGCAATTTGGTCAAACTCATCTTCATATTTCTTAGCATGAATAATATCTATTTTATTTTTAACATTTTTGAGATCAGAATATGAGTGAACGGAAAAGTTAACTTCATGATCTCTCAAAATATAAGCTGAGGTAAGAAGTGCAGAAAGCACAGCTACCGAATAATCAAAGTTAAATACTCTCCTGCATTTAGAGACTAAGAAAGCAACCTCAACACCCTTGAGCTTTTCCTCTTCTTTTTCAATGAGGGTCTTATCAAAGATTCTGCCATCACCCTTACCATTTTTATAACTAATGTATCTACGTGCATCTATTCTTGAACCTTCATTGCGATACATTCTTGTTATATCAACTTCAGGATCAAAGAGTCTTTCTAAATTGAGTTCAACTTCTTCTAATTCTTTTCCAAAAATTTCAAGAAACTCCTCTCTAGAGACTACCATTTTATAGTCCCAAAGTAGTCTTCGTTTCTTTAGAAATTGTTTATATAGTTCTTCGGTTCTATAACCCCAAGCACCTCCACCACCAGCTGGTTCACCCTGACCCATATTTCCACGAGTGTCCTTTCCATACCAAGCATCTGCACCTTCTTTTTCATTGCCACCAGTAGGAGCAGTATTGATTTCGATTCCGCGTTTGAGTGGATCACCTGAATTGATTTTGCGAGCCTTTCCAGTTAAGGCTTCTCTTTTGTGCAGCTCTGGATCCCACCAACGTTTCTTTTCTATATTGGTGGGTTCAGTAAAAGTTTTTTTTTCTCTTCGATCTTCTCGAAGAGTTCACTGACAGCCTCTATACCTTGCAATTGAAAGTCGAGGATCTTTTCGATCTCGGCTCTTTCCTTGGTATCGGATACTTGATTGGAATAAGCAATCTTACCACCGCGCAGAGCAACATCTTTTACATTCTGTTGGTTAAAATGGAGGATATGATCCTTCCAAGTTAGCAAGTTTGAAATTCCAAAAGAGTAAGGAACCAAATTTGCCGAACCGATAGTACGCTTTTGAGAAAGATTTTTTACCTTAAGGTGAAATTTTGCCATTGCTTCAGGCAAGAATTCATTTGGAAGATAAAAAGCTAAGATCTCTTTAATGGTGTCAATATCTTCTAGCTCAGGAAAAAGTATGGATGTAAATCTATTTCGGAAGGCTCTTGAGATAGTAGGAAGAGATTTAGAACTACGGAAAGTTTTGAAAGCAAGCACTCTTGAATTTTCTTTCAATTTGATTGGAACCGTTTCCCCACTTTCAGGAGGAAGAGCTAAGGACTTGGCATCATCGGTGAGCATATTCATTTTTTCCACAAGCTCTGCACCAGCGGATTCAAGCCCAGTAATAACTATCATAGCTCCTTTTCGTATACCTCTTGTTAGAGGACCATCTGTCCATCCCACTTCAGAGACACCTATTGGCTTGAGTGCACCAATAATATCGGAAGTGTGAACTCCTTTAGAAAGCGAAACAAGTTCTACCTGATTGCCTATAAGTTCCGTTATAAGTTTATAATAAACTTGTGGATCTTGGTCTTCTCTGAATTCGATTAGAACATTTTCTTTGTTCTGGAAAGCTGTAGTGACCTTTTCCATAAAATCCAAAATAGGATTTGGTAATGGAACAGAAGCAAGTAAAGTCTTAGCCTTGCCTTCATCTAAGAGAAAGATTTTCTTATCATTACAGAAAAGAGTTTTGTCTTGGATGTGAAAAGATACATCTATATTCTGAGATCTACTTAAATCGGAAGGAATTTGTCCCCACTGATCTTGCAGAATAGGACGAATCTTATCACGGTCTTCTGATTTTCGAAAAGGATCATAATAAAGGTGCAATACTTCTCTTAGGTGGATCTGACTCTCTGATTTACCAAAAAGTAAGACTCTTTCGCATAACTTTTTAAGAACGCGAATATTAAAATGGTACTTTTCTAAATCTCCACGACCTATATCCCCTTGTTTGATTAAGAGTTCAATTTGAATGCTAGTTGAAATCGCTTTTTTTAAAAAGTCAGAATTCAGATCCGGATATAATTTGCTAAGAATAAAAAGTATTTCATCTGGTGTGTGAGGATCAACAAAGACAACAGAAAAGTGCTTTGTAATATCAAAAGGCAGAGGCTTACGACCTTCAAAACCTTCCGATGGATTTTGGGTTCCTACAAAATGGAAGCCAGAATTTCCAAGAATGCGTTCACCTGATCCTTCTAAAATATCAATAAATGCAGATTCATAAACAGAAGAAAATCTCTTGAGAATATGAGGAGTTGCTAAGTTCATTTCGTCAGCAACAAAAGAATATCCTGACTTTAAGGCAGATGTTAAAATACCATCAGTCCACTCAAAACCTTTTCCATCTAACAAAACTCTATACGATCCAATCAAATCCTCAGGCAAAGTATCTTCATTTAGACTAAAACGTAGAGTTGGCTTCTGCATCTTCCAATTGATATAATAAACAAGGGCATTTTTACCAACACCAGCATCACCAACAAGAAGAACAGGTCTGCCCTCTAACATGGGATAGATGATATTTTGAAGATTTCTGATTGTAGAATCTGTTTCGACAAGATCAGAAGGGAATAAAAGTGATGGGTTTCCCCCTTGGAAGAGAGGAAGATCCAGTCCTGCAACGCGAACCGTATTCATAAGTTAATAATTTGCTTGGGGGTCTGTGTGACAACCAAAATCTATTGACTCTTAGCACTAGACTCCGAGTCTATGTTTATGCAACTCTCTCAGAAAATGTCACGCATAGATAGTTCTCCCATTCGAAAGGCTTTCGAACTTGCACGAAGTATTGAAAATCCAATCAATTTTTCCATCGGCCAGCCTCATTTTCCCTGTCCTGCACCCATAGTCGAAGCAATGAAGCAAGCACTAGATGAAGGCAAGACTTCCTATACTCTAACGGCTGGTATACCAGAACTCAGGGGAGCCATAGCTGAAAAATATCGAAGAGTTAATAATATTCCTTATGCCACCGCAGATAGAGTCCTTGTGACTTCTGGCATTAGCTCTTCTTTGTTTTTACTTTTCAATGCTCTTGTTGATCCAGGTGATGAATGCCTAATTGTTTCTCCCTACTTTCTTATGTATCCATCCATGCTTGGCTTTTACGGGGCAAAAGTACATACTGTCCATGAGTCCTTCGAGGAATCAGATCTTAAGAAATGGGAATCCAAAAAATTAAAGCTTATACTTTTCTCAACACCCTCGAATCCAACAGGAAGAATTCTATCTAAAGAACAATTGTCTGCACTGGCAAAACTCGCTGAGAAAACAGGTGCTTATTTAATTTCAGATGAGATCTATGAACTCTTTGATTATGATCATAAGTTTACATCCATAGGTGCCGATTACGAGAAGACGATAACACTTTCTGGATTTTCCAAAACCTATAACATGACTGGTCTTAGGCTATCTTCTATTCTGAGTCCCTTAGATGTAACCAAGGCATTAACAACCTTGCAACAATATACAGTAGTCTGTGCACCTGCACCTGTTCAATGGGCTGGTATCACAGCCTTACAAACAGATATGAGTTCTTATATCCAAGACTACAAAGAAAAAAGAGACTATGTTTTTGATGAATTGAAGGACTATTATGAAATAGGTAAATCAGATGGAGCCTTTTATTACTTTTTGAAAGTACCTATTCAGGATGAAGAATTTGTTAAGAAGGCAGTAGAATTAGAAAAATTAATTTTGGTTCCAGGGTATATATTTTGTGAAGACCATAGCCATGTGAGATTGTCTTTTGCTTGTGAGTGGGAGCAATTAAAAAAGGGTATCTCCGCCTTGCAAAGATTATCCAAACTTACTAGCTAATGGATCTTTCTTTATTTATCCAAGGCAATACTAAACTTGCTCTCTACCTTCCCTTGTTTCTTTTAGGTGCAAGCCTTGGGAGTTTTTATTTCAATCTCAGCTATCGCATATTAGATCTTTACTACACCCAGAAAAGAAAAACATACAAGGGACTTTCTCGCTTAAAAGAACTTTTAATTAGTCCAAGCCATTGTGAGAATTGTGGACAAAATATACCTTCTATTTATTTAATTCCTATTTTTGGTTATCTTTTTACTCGGGGAAAATGTAAGCACTGTGGCTATATCATTCCGCTAATCTATCCAATCGGAGAAATCTTATTTGGTTTGGTAGCAATTTTAGTCTTTCAGGCAAGTAACAATATGTTACTTAGTTTTACTTGTCTTGCACTTACAGGTCATTTAATTATTTCTATATCAACGGATGCTACTCACTTTTCTTTGGATTATGAGAATCTCATTTGGATTCTTCTCTGGGGATCTATAGCGAACTATTTATTAATGAATCAATTTCCTGGCCTTGAAGATCTATACGTGATCTTAGGATTTGGTGGATTCTATGCCTTACTGTATTTCTTTTATCCAAGAGGAATTGGACTTGGAGACGTACTTTTTGCACCATGTTTTGCTTTCCTATGTGGACATCCTTGGTGGATGCTTTTCTTAAATGCATCCTACATACCAGCTGTTGTCCTATCTTTAGCCTTTCGAAAGCGTGACCAAAAGATCACCAATACTCCCATCCCCATGGGTGTTTATTTTTGCTTGGGTTTATTTATTACGTATTCTTGCAAAATTCTTTTTACCTACTATCACATCCTAGAAACAGAGAGTATCCCTATTTATGAGTGAAATCAATTTAGCCGACATCCGAATCAACTATTCCAAGAAAGAGCTAACAGAAAATAGTCTATCAAATGATCCCATCTTAGCATTTGAAACATGGATGCAAGAAGCAATCTCTTCTAAAGTTTTGGAATCAACTGCAATGGCGGTTTCTACTGTTTCAAAGTCAGGAGAACCAAGTAGTCGTATACTTTTGTTAAAAGGTATTTCTAAGGGTAAATTCCAATTCTTCTCAAACTATAGTTCTCGCAAAGCAGAGGAAATAGAATCCAATTCTAAGATTTCTTTACTTTTCTTTTGGCCGGAACTGGAACGTCAGGTTCGCATCCAAGGTAGAGCCACCAAACTGAGTAAAGCTGAATCACAAGCCTACTTCCACACAAGACCTAGAGAGAGCCAAATTGGAGCCCATGCTTCTCTTCAGTCATCCGTAATTGAATCAAGGGAAGCCTTAGAAAAAAAATACGCGGATTTAGTTCTCAGCTTCCAAACAAAAACTGAAATTCCCATGCCTGAGAATTGGGGAGGCTATGAAGTCGAACCATCTTCAATTGAATTTTGGCAAGGAAGACCAAGCCGTCTGCATGATAGGATACGTTTTGTACGAATGAATAGCAACGATCATCAAGAATTCAACAATCCATCTCAAATAAAGAATACTTGGAATATAGAAAGACTTAGTCCTTAGAAGATAAGTTATGATTGTCAAAGAATCATTTGCTTTTTATAATTTAATATTTGCTCTTTCAATTTGGGCACCTTTTCCAGCTCTCCCTCTGGTCAATAAATTGCGATTTGGTTTAGACTTCGTAACTCTCCGTCTCCTTCCAATTTATTGACCCCGCTCTACAAGCCCCTCACCATTTAGCGAGACAAGGTTGAGCGTTAAAAATGGTGCTGGACCAAATTCATCCTAGAAAATTTGTCCGCCCCAGATGGTATTCTGATATCTATGAGTTTTTATACACAATATTATAATTCCAAGGAAATAGCATGAATCTTTTAGATACCTTTCAACCAAAATCAAATCCCCAAGGAGAGTACATTCGATTTTACTATACCAAAAAATATCTTCAATTTCGATCAAAATGCATTTATGAATCTAAAGAAAAAAAATTCGAATTAGGAAGAATATTAGGATATAATACCAGTAAATCGACATTCTTTTCTAAGATTCAAAAAAGAATACAAACAATGGAAAATTGTACAGGCATAATTCCCTATTCTTATCTGCAATTCATTGGTGCAAGCAAAGATGAGTTAGAAACTTGCCAAGAAATGGATCTGAAATCCTTTGAAGAAGAAAAAGATAAGCCCAGGTTTCCTAAGAGAGCAAATCAAAGATTAGCTCCAGCGATTTTTAGAACTGTGCAGATACCTTCTGGGTTTTCTGAAGAAGAAGCAATCGATTATTTAAGGAAGGATGGTTTTAATCTCTCCTATATTACGATCAACTATCCAGAACTATTAATCATCTCTTTGCCACCAAAGCCTCAGTGTCCTATGTACATTTGGCAAGAACCCATCTACAAGCAAACTAAGTTAGGACTGGATTTTGGCACACTTTATTCAGGCATTGCTCAAACTAAAATAGGATAAAATCAAATGCATATTTAAGTTGATGATTAAATAGTATCTTCTTCCATCGTCCTTAATAAATCCTTCAGTTGAAAGAATCAACTTCAATATGGAAGATAGTATAAATTTATACTTTATGTCAAACGAATAAGAATCCAAGCTTATTGTAGACTCTTGGACTTAGATCATAGATAAATTTCCGAGTTGGTAATTTATAAATCTCTTTTGGAGATCCTAATTCTGGATTCCTAGTAAATGACCCATCTTTAATTTCTTGGTTAATAGATAGTTGTGGTTTTCAGAATGAGATGCTATTTCAATCGGAACTCGATCTACAACTGTTAGTTCATATCCTTCCAGACCTACTATCTTACGAGGGTTATTTGTGATTAATTTCATTTTATGAACCCCAATATCTTTGAGTATCTGAGCTCCGATTCCATAGTCTCTTAGATCAGGTGCAAAACCCAATTCTAAATTAGCCTCAACGGTATCAAAACCTTTGTCTTGGATCTTGTACGCCTTCAACTTATTTATAAGTCCAATTCCTCTACCTTCTTGGCGCATATAAAGAAGAATGCCTTTACCAGCATCTTCTATCATCTTAAGCGCGGCATGAAGCTGAGAACCACAATCGCATCTTTGACTAAAGAATATATCTCCTGTTAGACATTCAGAATGGACTCGAACAAGAACCTCATCTCCAGGCTGAATATCCCCTTTAACAAGGGCTACGTGAATTTTATCATCAATCAATGTCGAATAAGCTCGGATTTGAAAATCACCGTATTCTGTTGGCAACCTTGTATCCACTTCAAGGTGGACCAATTTATCCTTCTGCTGTCTATAACGAATTAAATCTTCTATGGTATATATATTAAGATTGTGTTTGATTGCAAATTTTTCAAGGTCTGGAAGTCTTGCCATTGTTCCATCCTCATTCATAATTTCGCAGATGACACCAGCCGGTTTCAGTCCAGCAAGAACACTGAGATCAACCGATGCCTCAGTATGCCCAGCCCTTCTTAGCACCCCACCTGCAACGGCCTCTAAGGGGAAAAGATGTCCAGGAGTAACCAAGTCATCCTGAGTAGATTTTTCATCTAACATGACTTCAATGGTTCTAGCTCTGTCGCCTGCGGAGATCCCAGTTGTTGTCCCTGATTTTGCATCAACCGAAAGTGTAAAAGCTGTTCCGTGTTTATCGCCAGATCCAGTCTGTAATTTTCCAAGACCTAATTTGCGCAAACGATCCTGAGACATAGGGATGCAAATCAATCCTCTTCCATGAGTTGCCATGAAATTGATTTGCTCCTTGGTTGCAAATTCTGCTGCAATCACTAAATCGCCTTCATTCTCCCTGTCTTCTGAATCAACGAGAATGATCATTTTACCAGTTTTGATATCTTCGATTGCTTTTTCTATTGGTTGAACCATGATGGTCTCTCCTAATACCAATTTTTTAAAATTTGTTGAAAAAGACACTGAAAAATCATTGATTTCCCATGGCAAAACTGAGTAATTAACAACAAGATATTCATTGTTTAAGGATTTATTATGGAACTCAAGCTCAACCAAGTAGGAAAGATTAAAATTATAGAAATTTCAGGTAAATATGACATTGAGTCCACGGAAGAATTCGAGAAAATATTCAATCAACAATTAGATTCCAAGCCACAAATAGTTGCAATTGATATGACCAAATTGGATTACATTGATTCATCTGGAATCGGTTCCTTGATTAAATGTCTGAATTCTTTGAAGAATAAAAATGGGAAGATGATCCTTGTTGGAATCAAACCCATGATTATGAATGTTTTTAAATTAGCAAAACTAGATATGTTTTTTGAAATAACTTCTAAGGTCGATTTCGACACAAAATACATGGACAATGATGATGACATCGATGCCCTCTTGAAAAAGTAAGCCACCTACACTCTCTTAGCCTTTCCTAACTGCTAAGAGAGTAAAAACAATACTAATCTTAAGACTGACTCTTAGTTTGCATTTTCTCTAAATAACGGGCAATTAAATCGATCTCAAGATTCACTTTAGAACCTAGCTTCCAATTCGAGGCAACAGTTTTCTGAATTGTTTCTGGAATTAGAACTAGTTCGAATTGATTTTTCTTTGGCAAATTAACAACTGTTAAACTAATTCCATCTACTGTAATGCTGCCACGAGTAACTATATATTTATCCATCCAGTCACTGTATTCAATATGGTAAATCCATACCAGACCATTATCTCTTGTTTCTGAAAATACAACTTGTCCTGTTCCATCCACATGACCTTGGACATAATGTCCACCGAGTCTAGTGCTTGGTGTTACTGACCTTTCTAGATTGATTTCACTACCTATTATTAATTCACCTAAATTTGTTAGCTCTAGAGTCTTATAAGATGAGTAAAAGGAAAATACTTCCCTATTGTCTTTTAAGTCCGTAACTGTTTGGCAGGCACCAGATATTGAGATACTATCACCTAGTTTCAGATCATTATCTAACCAAGAAAATCTAGCAGTAAATTTCTTTCCACCATCTGTTTCCAATACTTCGGTTATGATTCCTTTTCCTTCGACTAATCCAGTAAACATAATTACTCCTTTTTAAAAACCTTCCAAGTATCAGAATCTAATTCTTCTCTATAAATTTCATTTTTTAATTTATCTGCAAATAAAGGTGCCTTTCCTGTGGAAATACTGATATCTTTGCTTTGTATATATAGAATTTCATCCTGAGATTCTAAGACATCATAGAATTCTTGATACAATAGATTCCCACCTTCCACAAGCAAAAGATTTACTCCAAGTTCAGTAAGCTTAGACAAGATTGTTTTTGCAAAATTTTGATTGGGTATACTAATGAATTTCGAATTAGGAATTCCTTGAAGCTCATTCAACTTTTCATTAAAATCATTGTTGCTTTTTCTATTTGACTCACTGATTACAAAGAATAGTACTTCAGGCAGAATAGAAAAATCCACATCGCTCTGATGGTGAACCATTTTTGAATATTCTTGAATTCGAATTAGTAAATTTTCTTGGATCTTTTTCTGGTTTTCAGAAAAATTAGGATTAAGATCTGTGCTCTCAGAAATTACAAAGGCTCTTTTTGGTTGGTAAAAGAAAAACTGATTAAAGTGTTCTTTCCAAATCGATGAATCTTTTGCATAAGCTATCAATCTTTGCCAGAAACCAAAGCTTTTAGAAAAGGCTTCCTCACTAGAACTAGAACTTATAATTTGACCTGAACTAGTATTTGAAATTAGATTATGATTTGAATCTATCCTAGTTAAGGTATCAGCAATGGCTTGGGGTATTCGAAAATCCAAGGATGGATTGTCTATCCTCAGAGTCTTAGGTCCAACTAAGATACAATCTACCTTAGCTCTCAGTAAACTCAAAGCTTGGTTAGATGAGGAGTTACTTATGGCTAGACTCCTGCCTTCCTTGCTTGCAAAATTTCCTTCTCTAGATACAACCGATTTTAGAAGAATCTTGGGTCTTTTTTTCTCAATACGAGTGAAGAAGGGTTCCAAAAAAACCTTAGAGGCCTCTTCAATTTCTTTCGAAATTTGCCATTCAATTCCAGCATCCTTGTATATTTGAATATTACGTTTTTCAGAGACTAATGGATTTGGATCTAAAGATCCTACAGATATAGATAAAGGCTTCTTAGAAAGAATAAGGTCTCTACAAGGAGCAGTTCTTCCAAAATGTGAGCAGGGTTCTAGACTAACATAGAGGTGGTGCTTATTCGTTTCACCGGATGTAATATTTTCTTTTGCTTTCTTGTCTTGCTCCCAAATTTCATACACTTCTCTTTCTGCATGGTTGTATCCGGCTCTTTGGGTATGTGCCTTAGCACTGATTTGATGCTTCGAATCAGTTATTAAAGCTGCAACTGGTGGATTAGGAGAGCTATAGCCCAGTGCTAGAAAGGATTCCCGAACAATGTTTTCTAGAATTGGTTCCTTCGGTGAATCAATCTTCATTATCGATAGGTAGTTTCCTAAACTATGCCAGAGAGATTTCAACACTCCAGCATAGTTTTAATAAATTTATGCCTGTTTAGATTTACGATTTCTCATAAAATTATCAAACATTTCCATAGCAGGTGCAGCGATGAAAATCGAAGAATACGTTCCAACAATCACTCCAAATAACAATACAAATGCAAAATCATACAATTCCACAGCACCACCTATGAGCAAGGCAACAACTGAAATCAAGGTAGCAAAGGAAGTGTTCACTGTTCTACCTAAAGTTTGAATGATAGAAGAATTGATAATGGGAGCCATAGCCACATCTGGATTGTCTTGGGAATTCTCACGTATTCTATCAAAAATAACTATAGTATCATTGATAGAATAGCCTAACAATGTTAAGATAGCTGCAATCAAAGGTATACTTGGTTTGATTTGAAAAGCACCAATCATCGCTAAGGTAAAAAAGAGATCATGTATTAAGGCAAAACTTGCACCAAAGGCAAATCGGAAGAATCTAAAACGAAAGGTCAAATAAGCAGTCATCACAACTAAGGTCCAAAGAATAAGAGAGATTCCTGTTTCAGTCAATTCTCCTCCCACTATGGCACCAACTTGGTCTGCGCTTAGTATATCATCTCCCGAAAGAGTAAAATCTTTGGTAATAGATGCAATAAAATCTTGAACCGCAGAACCATCTACTTGGCTGTTTTGTTTTCTTTCTGAAATATATTGGTCCAAAACAGCAAGGCTAGTATCGATTTGCCAGATATTTTTATCCTTATCCAACTGAATCAAGACAGCTTCAATTTTTCTATTTGCAAAATAGGAATTCAACTGTTCTCTTGTGATCTCAGCTTGGAAATCAATGGTAGTTCGAATTCCACCATTAAAGTCTAGGGAATTTGCAAAACCTCCATAGACTCCATAAGTTACTCCAAAACCTGCAAAGATTAGAATCCAAGAGATGGAAATACTAAAATATTTATACTTAATAAAATCAAACATTAGTTAGCTCCTTTCTTTCTTAGGAATTTGAATCCCAATCGGAATGTTTTGAGAGGCGTTTTATTAGCTGTAAATTCCATGAGAATTCTACTTAATACCAAAGATGTAAACAAAGACGTTATAATACCCCAACAAAGTGTGATGGCAAAACCTTTGATAGGTCCATTCCCTAAACGTATCATTAAGATACCTGAAATCAAGGTAGTAACGTTGGAATCTATGATGGTCCAGAAAGCATTCTCGAAACCTCTAGAAACAGCCAGAGTAACATGCTTTCCTGCATCTAGTTCCTCTCGGATTCTCTCATAGATAATTACATTCGCATCAACTGCCATACCCACAGTCAATATTATACCTGCAAAACCTGGTAAGGTTAAGGTAAAATCCATTAAGCTGAGCAGTGCCATAAGTATAATAACATTTACCAGTAATGTGATATCTGCAATAAATCCTGCTATACCATAGTAAAAAATCATATAGCCCATAACCAATATGAATCCTATCAATACGGACTTCATACCAACTTTGATGGATTCAAGTCCCAATGTAGGTCCAATAAATCTCATTTCTAAGATACTGAGAGGAATTGGAAGGGAGCCTTCTGAGATAACATTTGAAAGGCGAGAGGATTCTTCTTGATTGAAAGATCCCGAAATTTCCGCCCTTCCCCCTGCAATAGGATCATTGATTTTTGGATTTGAAACAACCTTATCTCCCCAAACAATTGCTAGGTTTCTTCCTCGATTAGCTGAAGTTAATTCGAAGAACCTTTCGGCACCTTGAGGAGTGAGAGAAAAGGAAACAGTCCAAGCAAAACTATTAGGATTGTACGAAGGTTGTGCATTCGTTAGATCATTTCCAGAGAGAGCTATAGCTTTTTCTAAAACAATAAAAGATCTAGGAAGCAGAGCAGAGTTAGAATTAGCACCCCTTGCCCACAAGGCAAATAATTTGTATTTATCAACCGGAATCGCATATTTCGCCTCTAGTTCTGAGAGAAATTTCGTTTGTGCTTCGCGCCCTAATCTATCTTTGATGATTTTTTGGTATTTTACAATATCAGTTTCTTCTCTTTTCCCCAAGTCCAATAATCGCTTCTCTTCGTCTGCAATCTTACGACCATAGATACCTGGATCGGGTTCTTCCAAACGATATTCAACAGTTTCCGTTGATTGCAAAATTTCTAAGATCTTAGATGAATTGGAAACACCTGGAAGAGAAACTTCCACAGCACCCTGCTCAGATTGGATACGGACTTGAGGTTCAGTAAGATTTTGGTTAGTAAGTCTATTATCAATGATAGTCTTAGCTTTTTCTAATTCTAACTGCTTTCGAAAAGGTGTTAGTTCAAATCTAGACTCAAATTCATCTAACTTCTGATTGACTTCTGCTCTCTCATCTTCGCTTAGGCTTAGGTCATTTTTCTTAGCTTGTAATTCACTGAATTCTTGGGAGTAAATGTCTCGCAATTTTGAAACATAAGTCTCGAAATCACCTTTCAACACCACTCTCATACCACCTTGCAAATCCAAACCAAATTTGATTGCAAGTGGCTTGCCACCTTTTATAAGCTCTTCAATTTGAGTTGGAACCAAACGATTCTTAGGTTCCCAAACTAATTCAGGATTCTCTTGGGAAATTTGGTTGATTTTGGCAGATGTTATGAAACGACCAGTAATAAGGAAAAAAGCTTCAGATTTATATTCACTAGGATTGGGACTTATACTCCAATCTCCATCTGCATTGTAGTCTGAGTTCCATTTTTCTTCAAAGGACTTAAGAAGTAAGTTCTTTGATTCTTGGCTAATCTCTTTAAACTCTGGGCGGATTGCTAACTCTAATTCTCTTTCACCAAACGATGGATAGAGGATTAGAATAGACGCAATAACTGCGAGTATAGGTATTATAGATGCTCGGGAAGATTTCAATTTCCACTCCTAATTTTTATTGATAATTTTTAACGTCTCATTCTTCTAATGGTCGGTGAAGACTTACGAGAAGAAGAAGAACCGCCTGATCGCAGTCTGTACAAACCAAATAGTATTAAAATTCCGAAAATATAAAAAGCCTTCTGGTATTTGGAAAGAAATTCTACAAATGAATTCCAGATACTATAATTGCCTGTTATTTGTGGCAAGGGATGAACCTTAGAAGTTTCAGATTCTTGGCTTTTACTAGCTTGCTCTTTCGCTTCGTCTTGGGAAGTCTCAGCTACAAAACCTGGTAAATAATCTGGATTCATAGCAAGGGAATCATCTATCCATTCTGCCGATTCCAAACTTTCAGTGTTCGCAGTATCTTGGCTGGTTTCTGTGTCCCCTGCTGAGTCCTGGGGTGTAAGAGAAGACTTAGAAGTCGAAGTTGTACTTGGTGGCTTCGTATTAGTGTTTGTATTAGTACTAGGGCTTGTTAAAGAAGAAGAAATCGGATTTGTTTTTTTTGTTGTGGTGCTGGTAGATTTCTTAGCAGTCGAAGTAATTGATTTCTTAGTCGAAGTACTTTGTTTGGTGGACTTGGTTGTCGGAGTTGGGGAAGTGCTGGTTGATTTAGGAGCAGTTTTTTGAACTGCCTCCTTTTCCACAGGGATCTTGATATTCTCAACCTTATCTAAAAAATCCAAGCCATCAGAACCTTGGCTAGCCAAAGGCATGACTATTCCTATCATTAGAACCGTCAATGCTTTTGGAATCCAAGATAATTTCATGAAATTTAGGTTGACTCTTTCTTGGAAAGAATCGAATTCGAACTAAACGTAACATTCGTGTTCGCTGCTACAGCTAGAACGACAGTTTGTTCTGCTTCGCGAACTTCAACAACCTTACCATGAATTCCACTTGAAGTTATCACACTGTCACCCTTGGTTAGGGAAGCGATCATATCTTTTCTTTTTTTCTCTTCGTTTCTTTGGGGACGAATCACGAGAAAGTACATGACAACAAGCATGATGGGGATTAACATTAGCGTTCCAAAACCGCTATCTTTGCCCGCTTGGGCGAGAATTAAACTAATTGCTGAATTTATTTGCATACCTATTTTAAAAGCAAAATCTCACTTGCGAATTGGGCAACCTTTTTATTTAAAATCTCTTTTAAAGCAAGTTTATAACCTGCAAGTATGCTTTCTGCTTGGTTTAGAACCCATAAAGCAACTCCCGCATTGAGTGCGACTAAATGTGTTCCAGATAGATCCTCTCCTTGGATGATTCTTCTAGAGACTTCCAAAGCTTTTTCAGGAGTTGAAATATAAATTTCTTCTGGATTCAGTTTGGGCAGATCCAAAACTTTGGGATCGAAGTCGCCGTAGGTCATTTTTTTATTTTTGAAAAAGCAATAATCAGTAATTCCAAACACGGAAAATTCATCTAAGCCATCCCTTGAATGGCAGACAAGACCAGATTCAATACCAAGTTCTGAAAGTGCAAAAGCGACTCTCTCTATCCAATCCTTAGAGAAAACCCCTATGACTTGATGAGTTGGATGAAAGGGATTACTCAAAGGTCCAATCAAGTTAAAGAAGGTGCGCATCCCTAACTCCTTCCTTACATTTGCTGCAAATTTCATAGCAGGGTGCCAAGCTGGTGCAAATAAAAAAGCAAATCCTGTATGTAAGAATCTGGATTCAACTTCTTCATGGCTCATATCTAAAGGTATTCCCAAGCTTGCGAGTAAATCACTAGAACCAGATACGGAAGATACAGAACGATTGCCATGTTTTGCAACCTTAATTCCCATAGAAGCAAGTGTAAGCGCAGAAAGTGTAGATACATTGATACTTCCTTTGCCATCCCCTCCTGTTCCACAGGTATCTATCACTGGATATTCCCAGTGTGTTGTCTTGGGGGCAAGAGCCGCCTTTTTCATAGCCTGGGCAAAACCAAGTATTTCTTCCCCCGTTTCACCCTTTACTTTCATAGCAGCAAGAAATGCTGCAAGAACGATTTCGGATACCTCACCTCGCATAACAAAACCTAGAAATGATCTTGCTTCATCTCTATTGATATCTTGTCCACTCGCAACTTTATGAAGAATGTCTTTGGCTTGCATGAGATCCTCGTATAGCTATCATTATATGTTTAGGTTTCAAAAGTCTTGAGTTAGATATCATATACCTAAGCCCAGATAAAAGAGTTATAATTGTAGTAATTAGCATTCCAAAATAGGGAAGAAAGCTTGCAATTCGATTGAAGAATTGTTGTAGATTCATCCCTGTGCTACTATTCCATTCATTCATGAATAGGCTAAAATTCTGATTTGCTATTTGAAAAGTACTAAGTCCATTAGCGATTCCCAAAGAATAAATATCATTTATCATTGCCCTTCTTGGCCCTGAGATCAACATGAATATGATTAAAATAATTAAGATGGTTCCCATTTGGAATGCTGTCTTTACCTTGCCCATCATGGTTGTTCGAAGTGAAAATCCTTCTCGTATAGCTAGCCATCTTAAAATGGTGATAAGCATGTCTCGAATGATGACGACTAGAACCATCCATAATTCAATCTGCTTGTGAAGAAACAAGAAAGTAGTAAAGGCACCGATTACCAAGAATTTATCAGCTAGGGGATCTAGGAATTTGCCAAATTCGGTTTCTTGGTTCCATTTCCTGGCAAGGTAGCCATCCACCAAATCTGTGATAGATGCAAGTGCAAAAATAAAAAAAGCCCAAACTTGATAAACCAATTCTTTTTGAAATAAAAAATAGATAAATACAGGAAGACTTAATACTCTAAGGAGCGTTAGAGCATTGGGCAAATTGAAATTTTTCTTGAGTTCCTCCATATCAAGATTCCACCCAAGTTCCAGTCATATCATATTCTTGGTAGGAATCAATAACAACTTTGCCTATATCACCAACTTTCAAGGAATCGGATTCAACAAAAACGATTTCATCAATTTCAGGCGCATCTTGGAATCGTCTAACAACCCATATACCATCTTCTGCTTTTTCATCTACTATTGCATCATAAGTTTTGCCAAGTCTCTCTTGGTGGATAGTCTCCAAATTAGATAGATGCAATTCTCTGACAAGATTCACCCTACGAGCTATTTCTCGGTCGGCTGGCTTGCCTTTCATGTGTTCCCCCTTGGTTCCTTCTTGGGGTGAATAGGGGAAAAGATTTACTTTTTCGGGTTTTACTTCTTCTAAGAATCTTAAGATCAAATCTACATCTTCAGCTTTTTCACCAGGAAATCCCAAGATAAAAGAAGTTCGAATCTCTAGCCCAGGCATTACTGCTCTTGCCTTATTGTACAAATCTTTAAAAAATTCAAAATCTCCTGAGCGGTTCATACTCTTTAGCACATTTGCGGAAACATGTTGTAAGGGGCTTTCTAAATAGGGTGCAAGCTTAGGAATTTCCGGAAAATAATCTAACAATCGATAGGTTTTCTTGTCGGGATAAAGATACAAAGGACGCAGAATTTCCAAGCCTTGCATGCCTGAAAGTTTCTTGAGAAGCTCAGCTAATTTTTCTTCGGATTTATTGTAGTAAATTGTATCCTGGGACACTAAACAGATTTCTTTTGCACCCGAAAGTAAGGCTCTTTGGGTTTGAGTAATGATATCTTCCTCAGTGGAATCCTTGAATTTACCTCTGAGGGAAGGTATGATACAAAATGCACATCCTCTATTGCAACCATCCGAGATTTTGACATAGGAATAAGGCTTAGAATAATTTTCGACAATATCTGAAACACTTAGCTTAGAAAGCATATCTTTGTTGAATTCTTTTTGATTTCCAAAATCTAAGGGGAAATGCTCTTTGAGTATTCTTCCTGCTTCAGCATACTTTCCCGTTCCGAAAAGCAAATCAACTTCAGGCATATCTTCTTGGATAGCATCTGGATAACGCTGAGAGAAGCACCCAACAACTATTAGTTTTTGGTCACGTGTTTTCTTAATCTCACCAGCAGTGAGAATCGTTTGAATGGTTTCTTCTGTGGCTGATTGAATAAAAGTGCATGAATTGATAAAATGAAAATCACTGTCCTCAGGACTTAAGGAAGGCTGTAGCCCCTCTTCTAGCAAAGATTGGTGTATGCTTGCTGAGTCGGCAGTATTCTTGGGACAACCCAGGGTCGTAATGTAAAAAGACTTCCTGGATTCGCCCATAGCAATTATTCTCCCAATTCTTTGATAATAGACTGAGTGCTGTCGTAAGGGTTTTGGGTCCTAACGAAAATCTTTTTCACAAGTTTGCCAGGCTTACCAAGTAGAACTTTTTCTTTTCCATTTTGTATCATTTCTACCGCTCCGCCATCACCAACTTTAATCTCCAATCGATCTCTTGCTTCCAAGGTTTTCAAATCACCAGCAGAAACAATTCCTCTTTCTCCAGGTTGTCCATCAATAATGAATTCAACATAGGAATTCTTATTAAAAATTAAGGATACTTGAATCGGAACATCCCCAACAGGTTTGGCAACAACTCCCTCTCTTTCTTGGCCTAGAGTAACCAGAACCTTAGCTGATTTTTCTGTAACAGCTTGGGTGTAGATGCGTATGTCTCTTCTCAAATTGGCAAGTTCTGAAATCTTAGGATTGAGAACAGTCTCTTCACCGACCATAGTCTTGAAGCTGTATATTTCTTTCTCAGGAAAAATATTGAATCCAATTTCAGCCTTATTTTTATCTGCATCTCTTCCTTCTTGGACAGACTTAATAAAAATCTTGCATTGCTGATTGCTAACTGAAAAGCTAACTCCCCTATCTTCTGTTAGAATAAAGGGGACAGAAGTTCCTTCCGGTATAGATTGATTCACAAATTGAATGGAGGCTGGTATTAATAAATCTTTATCCGAAGAGCTGACAGTATCTGAATTCAGTTGATCGGTGGAGATACCAGATGAATCGGAGAAAGAAAGATAAGCAATATAAATAGCCACAAAAATCAAAAAGACGGAAACAAAGGTCATCATTTGATTCTTATCAATAAGTGTAGATGAGGTTGGTTTTGTTAATTCCTCAAGTGGAGCTTGTGCTTCCTCAATTTGTTCTCCCCTATAGAGGTTCATAAGCATACCGTTATCTAACTTCAGATAGGTCGCATAATTTTTCAAAAAACCAAGTGCAAATGTTTCTGCTGGAAATTGTCCATAATCTTCAGTCTCAAGTGCAATAATATATTTCATAGAAATATTGGTATCTTTGGCGACTTCTTTGACGGTAAGTTTTTTTTCTTCCCGTGCTTCTTTGAGAATTTGTCCTACTCTCTTTTGATTCAATGCTATACTCCTAGTTAAACTCAGTCTTCTGAGACAAGCGGGTTGTTTACGATTTTCGCATTTCCGCTAATATGAAAATTAAATAATCCATCTTCAATATCACGATTCAAATCCATGTTGGAAAAGCTGATATTAGTTTCTTTGCCTCTACCATCATAAGCTGTAGCTTTGCGAACAAGGTAAGAAGTAGAATCTATATACAATGTCATTTTCTCAAATCCACCAATCTTCTCCCTTTGGTCTAGGGCTAACACGAAATACAGAGTTGGATCCTTATCATCGACTAGGCGAGGCTGAGTTGTTGTATCAAATTTATAATGGTATTTGCGGAAGAGTCTATTCAAACCTTCTGGGGATGCAGATGTAAAAACGGGACCAGAAGAATTTTTCTTATCTAATTCCAAATCTTGCTTTCCAACTGCTCCCAATTTTTTGATATAAATCCAAAGTGTCTTGCCATCCGAAACAATGGCATCACCTTCTGGTGATGTGAAGTCATAACGGATCTTGCCATCTTTTTTATAAAGACAAGTTCCATTCATGTTTCGAATTGTTTTCCCTTCTGTTGTTGTTATTTTAAAATCCGCAGAATAAGATTTGATTTCTGTAAACTTCTTCTTGACTTTCTTAACAACCTCAGAAGGCGAATGCCAATTATGAGACGGATTTTCCTCTTCTGCGTAAATTGCAGAAGATAGTATTAGGATTGCTATAGCAAATGTGAATGATAAGCGGATCTTAGATAAATTCACTGAGAAATTTTCCTCTAAAATGACTATAGTCCAGAAAATAGACATCCAAGCTAGTAATTATTCCCATTTCCTAAAGTTGTTTCAGAATCTCGCGTGGTTTCGAACCAATTTGAGCTGATATGATCCCACGTTTTTCTAAAATCTCTATAACCCTAGCTGCCTTATTGTATCCTATTCTTAAATGCCTCTGTAGCAAGGAACCAGAAGCCTTTCCTTCAGAGCTAATCACTCTCCAAGAATCTTCAATAAGTTTCTCATCTTCTTCGAAGGCATCGGAGGACTCTGAAGTTTCCTCTTCTAAATTTATTTCTACATAATTAGGCTGTCCTAATTTCTTAGATTCTTCCACTATACTTTCGATTTCAGCCTCAGTTACAAAGGGAGCCTGCACTCTGACAAGATCAGAAGCTGTGGGAGATCTGTACAAAAAGTCCCCTTTTCCTAGAAGACTCTCCGCACCATTGGCATCCAAAATTGTACGAGAATCTGTTTTCTGTGCAACTTGAAAAGCCATCCTCGCAGGACAGTTCGCCTTAATTAAGCCAGTGATAACATCTACGGAAGGTCTTTGGGTAGCCATAACCAAATGTATGCCTACTGCTCTTGACTTTTGGGAGATACGAGTGATTTGCTCTTCTAAGTCTCTTCCAGAAACCATCATAAGATCTGAAAGCTCATCTATAAAAATAACAATATAAGGCATTTTCATATAACCTTTCTTATGTGCCCAATCTTCCACCTTTTGGTTGTAGCTTTGGAAATCTCTGCACTTCAATGATGATACCGAAAGATACCTTGCCTCCATTTCTTGGATAGCCCAGGCAAGCGCACGGGTAGCTTTTTTGGGATCTGTAATAACTGGCATAAGCAGATGAGGAATTTCTTCATATAAGGTCATCTCTACCATCTTGGGGTCTATCATAATAAAACGAAGCTCTTCCGGTGACCTAGTAAATATCAAACTAGTAATCATGGAATTCAAACAAACTGATTTACCAGAACCAGTTGTTCCTGCCACAAGTAAGTGTGGAAGTTTTGTTAAATCAATATTCATGGACTTCCCAGAAATATCCTTACCTATGCAGATTGTTAATCCACCTTGCACTTTTGCTAGGCTTGATTCACGCAAAAGCTCCGTTAAATGAACATCTTCTCTGTGAAGATTGGGAACTTCTATTCCTATGGTAGATTTGCCTGGAATAGGTGCTACAATTCGAATATTTGTTACTGCTAGAAAATACTTTAATTCATCAGAAAGAGAAGTTATCTTAGAAAGTCTAACTCCATTGGGTATTGTCAATTCATACCTAGTAATGATGGGTCCTCTTTCCATAGAGACAACCTTAGATTCAATTCCAAATTGGGAGATGATCTCTTCGATTTTTCTAGCTACCTTATCAGAATCTGCCTTGGATTCTAAGGGTTGGATTTTGGGTTTTGCAGCACCAAGGAGTTTGGGAGAAATATAATAACCCTTCTTTAGTGGAACAGGAGGAACAAAACTCTTAGGGCTTTCTTCCATACTTACTTTTTTGATTGTAGGTTTGAAGTTAGCTTGGATGAGATCTTTTCGCAACTCATCTCTTTCTTCTTCCAATTCATGATCATCTAAGTTGATTTCTTCTGCTTCCTCTTCGAAATCATCTTGGCTTGGATTACTTGCACTTTGTGATCCAAGTTCTTCATCCTCCCAATCCACAGGTTCAAATTGAGATTCATCCCAGTTCAGAATAGAATTCGATTTTTCAAAAGAAGATGGGCCGTAGGATTCTCTGTCTACTTCTTTCTCATAGCTTTCTTGATTACCAAAATGATTTTCACCTGGAATAATTTCATTTTCTATCTCATCTTCAGAATATGAGTCTTCCATCTTATTTAGCCTGAATGGTTCTCTGTTTTTTTCTGATGGGTTGGTTCTATAGTCTAGTATCTTGAAGCCAAAACTGGAAGAATCCTTGGTCTCTGATAATTTTCTTTGTAAATCTAGACTTGCCTCATGAAATTTATAAATTCTATTTTCCTCAAAATTACCATTGTAGTAATTGGTGTTCTTGTATTTAGGATAAACTTTTCTTTTTACATTTCCACTTTCGATTGCAGTGACAGTATTCCTTACTTTTCCAAACTGAAGAATACCTTCTTTCTTGGAAGTTTCCTTAGCAGAGGAAGAATGATTTTCAAGCTTATTTCCCCAAATTCTATCCAAGACAGAAGTAGACTGCGTACGTTCTGGTACATTTTGATTTCTTGGGGAAGTAGAGGTAGACTTATGCTTCAAGTATTCTTCCATTACCCAAGGTGCAGGAGCCGCTTGCCTTGAAGATCCATTTTCGTAGGCATAGGATTCAGAAGCCAAGAGGGGAGCTTGGAAATATGATTTTAAATCCATCCAATTGGATGGAAATTGAAAATTTGATTTTCCTTGCAGTAAAGAATTCATTTTTTTCATTCTAGCAATGAGTTTGTCTCTAGTCGTTGCTAGGTTTTCATCTTTCAAAATTACAAACAAGGAATAGGTAAAGAGGAAGGCAGTCAAAATCGCCTTACCTGTAGCTCCTATAGTAAAATCTAAAACCTTACCTAGAGCCATACCAAGAACTCCACCAGAGTCTCCCACCTTACCACCGTCCTCAGTTAAAAACCCCAAGGCCAAAGAAATAGAAAGGATAAGCAAGGGAAGAAGTAACAATTTGCCCAAAAGATCTAATTCTTTGTTGCGAAAGGCAGCAGCTCCTAGAGCTAAAAGCCCCAAGGCAAGAAGGAAGCTAGCTTTTCCCAAAAGAAAGAAAACACCGTAAGAAAAATAAAATCCCAGTTTTCCAAACCAATTTAAGGTGCCCTCAAGGTCAGCCTCTTGGAAGGAAAGAAGGGAAAATAGACAAAATACACCAGCAAATAGCAAAGCATAGGGAATAAACTCTTTCTTGGGAGACATATACAGCTAATGTCGGAAGAGATTTCAAAATTTTGAAGAAAAATATCTACTTGAGTGCTAGGTAATTCGCAGCTAGAATTTTCCCCTCGCTTTACAGAATTGGTAATTCCCTTTTCCACTAAGGCAAATTGAAGTTCCAAGTTTTCCAAAGAGCAAGGCAGTGAATAACTTACTTCCACTGAATCAGAGCTAAGTTTTGACTTCAAATTTAGAATATACTTTGCTTCCTGTTCTTTTCTCTCTTGCAGGCTAGCATCCAAGGAATAGAAGATGGCAGATCGATTGGAGCCTACATAATCTCGACTTCCATTGAGAACAACTTGGGGAGTGTAGAGCCGTGTTGGTATAGCCTTGGCATATCGTTCTTGCCTTTTGGAAAATTCTTCATTTCCATAAGGATCTTTCCAACCAATATAATCCCAGTAAGTAACATGAAAGGACAGTGGGTAGATAGTCTTTAAATAAGGCTCAGGATTTATGACTTAAACAAGAATCACAATTTCCACAGGACGTAGGACTTTCACCGAAATATTTGTACAAAAAGTCTCTACGACAATTCGTTGATTTGGTATACATCAGCATCTCATATAAACGTTTTAAGGAATTCTGTTTTTTTTCTTCTAATTTGCTCTCTGATGTTAATTCATCAGGTAAGCCTCCAACTAACTTGAGATTGTAGCTATCTACATCCCCACTTGTTACTGCATACCTATCCAATAAGTTTAAGACTGTCTGTAAGCGGTGGTCGCCTCTGTTTTTAAAAACTACCTTAGCCTGGAGCTCTTTATAGTCCAAGGATGCTAACTTTTCACCTTCCTGACGAAAAAGATCATATACTTTTTTTATAAAACTTGCAGAAGGATTCTGCCAATCTATAAAATCCATAAGAACGGCAAGATCACTTTCTACATAAAAAAGATAACAAGAGGAATCCAGTCCATCTCTACCTGCCCTTCCAATTTCTTGGTAATAGGATTCAATAGATATAGGTAATTCAGCATGGATGATGTTTCTAATGTCAGGCTTATCTACTCCCATCCCAAATGCATTGGTTGCAAGTAAGATTTGAGTCTTATTTTCTAAAAAATTATTTTGGATACGGTTCCTATCTTTAGCATTCAATCGACCATGGTAGACAGAATGAGGGATTTTATTGGTAGAAAGGAAATCTGAAAATTTTTCTAATTTATCAATGAGATTGAAATACACCAAAGTTGCTGATTTATTTTTATTCCCAGTTGTTAGCTTACTTGAAATCAATTCCAAAATAGATTTCCACTTCATGGGTTCATCTACATTCATTTCTACATGAAGGTAAAGATTGGGACGAGCAATTCCAGAATGAAAGAGCTTCATCTCTTCTGTATTGAATCCAAGTTCTTGGAAAATATCAGCTTGGACTTGTTTGGTTGCGGTTGCGGTGAGAGCTAAGGTAGTTGGTGAGCCCAAAATGTCACGAATTTCAGCAATGCGAGAATAGTCGGGTCGAAAATCATGTCCCCATTGACTGATGCAATGTGCCTCATCTATTGCAAGCAAATCAACTTTTATGTTACGAATCGTATTCAGGAATAATATACTCCTGAAACGTTCAGGAGTGATGTAGAGAATTTTATATTTTCCCTGCTTTATACCTTCTAAACGATAACTTCTTTCTTCTTTGCTTAAGGAGGAATTAATAAAAGTGACTTGGTCTGTAATCTTTTGTAAGGCTATTACCTGATCATACATAAGTGCTATGAGAGGAGAAATGACTATCGTTACTCCATCAAAGAGTAAAGCTGGAATCTGGTAACAGAGTGATTTGCCCATACCTGTTGGCATGATCACAAAGCAGTGTTTGCGGTTCAAAATTCTTAGAATGATATCTTCTTGAAAGGAACGAAACTGCTCGATTTGAAATAATTTTTTAACTGATTCTAAAGATTGCAAAATTTGATACCAAAAACTGAAGCTATAAATTAAAATTAAAATTTATAAATAAAGGGAAAAATCTAAACGATCTAAATTGTTCTTACTAACAAAAAATACCTATCTAAAGATATTCTTTGAAAAAAAATTTTAGGTAAAATCGAACAATTACTATCTATTTAAAATTCGTAAACTTAGCATCAAAAGGAAAATCAGCCTTACGAATCAAATCCATTACTTCTTGCAGATCGTCTTTCTTCTTACCAGTAACACGAACTAATTCACCCATAATTGTAGGCGTTACTTTCAGTTTGGATTCTTTTATCAATTTAGTGATTTCTTTGGTTTGTTCTTTTTCCAAACCATTCTGAATCTTAACTTTAAGTCTTGCAGTTTGGCCAGAAGCCGCTTCTGGTTTTGCAGAGAAATCAAATGCCTTTAGACTAATATTTCTTTTAGCTATCTTTGCAGTGAGAACATCAATTACTTGCTTGATCTTAATCTCATTATCACTTGTTATAGTAATTGTCTTATCTTCTAATTTAATATCTGATTTGGATCCTTTGAAATCAAATCTCGTATTGATCTCAGTCATTGCAAGGGCAATTGCGTTCTTTAATTCGGAGGTTTCTACTTCAGATACTATATCAAAACTTGGATCAGCCATATTCTCAGTTTGGAAAGAGAGAGTTCTAGCGTAAATTATTTTTCCATTCTTTCCTTAAGGAAAATTAAGAGTAAATTCCTTTTCAGAATTCTTTGACCTTATGAATTTTGAAATGAAAAATCTTGAATGATTCACTAGTGGGAGCTAGTCCGAACTTAAATTCAAAGAATTTGATTGTTTTATGTTTTGACGATTTCTAAGCATCTCAAAATCTATAATTAATCGATTCTTTAGGAGTAAATTATGAACTCATTTCTTCTTCCCCCACTCGGATTTCTAAACCTTGGACCTTGGGAAATTGCTTTAATACTTTTTCTTGCCTTGTTACTCTTCGGTGGCAAAAAGCTACCAGGACTTGCCAAAGACCTAGGTGAGGGTATCCGTGAATTTCGTAGATCTCTTTCAACCCAGGTAGATGAAGATCGCAAAGAAATTGCCTCTACACCTGCGAAAGAGGAAGTAGCTTCTCAATCAAAATCCTCTAAACCAAAGGCAAAATCGGAAACGAGCAAAAAGAAAAAAGTATAATTTAAGAGTCAATCAAAGACTTCACGATTTATAAATTGATCTAAAAGCAAGAATGAGCACCAACAAATCTATACCAGTCGACGATAGAGAAAAATTCATGACTCTTGGAGACCACCTAGAGGAACTTCGCCAGCGTTTGATTAAAGGTGTTCTACTTACTACTACAATTACCATAATCGCACTCTTCTTTGGTGCCGAAATCCATTCCTACTTCATAAGCCCCTACAAACATGCCTTAGATGATCCCAAGGCTACATTTTACCAAATCAAGCTTATGGCTCCATTTTTAATTTATTTAAAAACCGCCTTTTTGCTTTCGATTTTAATTGCGTTTCCATTTCTATTTTATATTTTATGGGGCTTTGTAGCACCTGCCTTGGATGAAAGAACAGAAAGGTACGGTCTGTTCATTATTATTTTCAGCACTCTACTTTTCTGGTCAGGTATAGCACTTTGTTGGCTTACTGTTTTTGAAAACTTTCTTCGCATATTTCTCGTTACATGGATGCCCGAAGGAGTGGAAGCCAAGCTTCCGATAGATGAATACTACGATCTCTTCTTCAACCTTCATTTGGTTTTTGGTATTTCCTTTCAACTTCCTGTAGTCTTGGTTCTTTTAGGAAGACTAGGAATCATATCATCTGCCTTTCTCGGAAGAAGGTGGAGAGAAATTATCATTTCTCTTTCAGTATTTTCTGCGGTTTTCTCTCCAGGACCAGATGTAATTTCTATGCTTATGCTTTTTGCACCACTAGTGCTTTTGTTTCTAATTTCCCTTCTTCTTATGAAATTCTTTGAGAAGCGTGATTCTAAATGATCCAAAGATTAGAGAAACTTTCCTTCCGTTACAAAATCACTATCCTTGTTTTTCTTGTATCAATTATATTCTATATGGCATTTATCCTCATTGAAGATCTCTTAGTTTTTGCTCCTATCTTTAAAAATGTCGATGGATTTGAATCTTCCCGAAGGGGAATTCGATTGGCTTTTGGAATGTGTTTTTCTGTTCTCATCGCTATCATCACAGCCTTTTCCTTTAATCTATTCTATGATAGTTTAAATAATCTTATTGTTATATTACAAAATTGGAACCATGATTCAGAGAGTAACAACGAATTCACAGCTAATGATGAACTGGGTGACCTTGCTAGAAGTTTGAAGCTCACTATTTTTCAAGAAAGAGAAAATGCTGAAATCTCAGCCTTTGAACACCACCAAAACGATTTACGAAATCTAGCCTCCAATATTCAATCCACCTATTCCAATATTCAATTGAAAAAGATGAAACGAATTGATGCTTCTGTCTTTCCAAGTAAATCTAAAAATCCTAATATGGATTATTTTAATATTATACCAAATGCAAATGGATGCCTAGGTATGATGGCAGGATTTGAACAGTCAGGTATCAATGAAAATTCATACAAAGCTAGACTTCATGGAATAATGACCTTAGCAGAAGCAGCCTCTAAGAATTCCCATCAAATTCAA
Source organism: Leptospira sp. (assembly GCA_002786225.1). Lineage (GTDB taxonomy): Bacteria > Spirochaetota > Leptospiria > Leptospirales > Leptospiraceae. The sequence continues at coordinate 57,609 of PEQN01000002.1, forward strand.
CTGAAAGACTTGATTCTTTCTATAGAATTAAATCCCACATCCCTTTTAAATGCATTTATCTTTGATTATCATTCTTTGACCGGCGAACTTTCTTATACATCCTGGAAGTTAAGCTCTGGATATATTATCAACGAACAGAATGTCCGCGAATTAGAGTCGGGGTCCAATTTACATGTTCCATTTGGTGGAGAAGCCTTGAATCTAACTTCTGAGATTTTCAAAGAACAATTAGAAGAAGGCGAGACCTTTGTTCTTTTGTCAGATCAAATTACAAGTAAACATGCAATCAACAGATTTTCTTTTATTAGTTCTTTAAAAAGAGAGCTCTCAGAAAGAAAATACAGAACAAGCAATTCAAGGGAAACTAGTATTTCAATAGCCAAATGGGTACTTGGAAAATACGGGAAAAAATCCCTAGAAGATCTAGGAATTATTGCTATAAGAAGACCCTTCCGTTAAGAAAGGTCTAACTTAATTTTATAAATCATAGTTATAAATCATAGATCAAACTCAGAATCTTTGTCTAAGCAATCTTTTCAATATCACCTTTCAATATCACCAAGGGTGATTCTTCCTTACGAATCACTTCCCCTGTAACTACTACCTCGAAAACATCTTTTCGAGAAGGAATCTGAAACATGAGATCCATCATTGTATCTTCGACAATTGCTCTTAAACCACGCGCTCCCGATTCTCTTTTGATTGCTTCTTCTGCAATAACAGAAATAGCATCATCAGTAAATTTCAAACGAACATTCTCAAGCTCAAACATTTTGATGTATTGCTTCATGATAGCATTCTTAGGTTCACAGAAAATAGATTTCAAGGATTCCAAGGTGAGTTCATCCAGAGTTGCCATGATAGGAAGTCTTCCAACAAATTCAGGAATCAAACCAAATTTCAAAAGATCATCTGGAATTACTTGGTGAATTATGGATTCATCTTGCTCTTCGTATTTTTTAGGTTTAGAATCTTCGTGAGTAAAGCCTATAGTCTTTGCACCTACTCTATTCTTAATGATTCCATCTAAGCCAACAAAAGCTCCACCACAGATGAATAAGATATTCTTAGTATCTATAGTGATGTATTCTTGGTGAGGGTGCTTCCTTCCACCTTGGGGTGGAACATTAGCAACCGTTCCTTCTATGATTTTCAATAAGGCTTGTTGTACACCTTCTCCACTTACATCTCTTGTGATGGAAGCTGAATCTGATTTACGAGTGATCTTATCAATTTCATCAATGTAAATGATTCCAAGTTCTGCCTTTTTGATATCGTTATCCGCATTTTGTATGAGCTTTAGAATGATATTTTCTACATCCTCACCTACATAGCCTGCTTCTGTTAATGCAGTTGCATCTACAATTGCAAAAGGTACTTTCAGAATTCTAGCGAGAGTCTGAGCCATGAGAGTCTTACCAGAACCAGTAGGACCAACGAGAAGAATATTCGATTTCTCTAATTCAACTTCTTGTTTCTTGTCATTGAAATAGATTCTTTTGTAGTGGTTGTAGACAGCAACAGATAGAGCACGTTTCGCTCGGTCTTGGCCAATCACATACTGATCTAGAATTTTTTTGATTTCAACTGGTTTTGGAATATCACCAACAACGACTGGTTTATCTGTCGTTGCAGGTTCTTCGGCTATGATTTCATTGCAGAGAGAAATACACTCGTCACAAATGTAAACACCTGGACCAGCAACCAATCTACGTACTTCGTCTTGTGCCTTGCCGCAGAAAGAACAGTGCAATTTCTCCTTAGTCGGAGTTACTTTTTTACTCATTCAACCTCCTAAAACCTAACAGGAGTAATCTGTTAGGCTTTCTTGCGGTCAGCAATTACATTGTCAATGACTCCGTATGCCTTTGCTTCTTCCGCGCTCATGAAAAAATTTCTCTCCGTATCTTTTCTGATCTGGTCGGCAGTTTTACCTGTATGTTTTTCGTAAATATTGATCAATGTTTCTTTTGTTTTGATAATTTCTTTGGCAGAGATCTCAATATCACTGGCTTGGCCTGTAGCTCCACCAAAGGGCTGGTGCAGCATGATTCTAGAATTGGGAAGTGCTGATCTTTTGCCATGAGCACCACCCGCTAAGAGCAGGGCAGCCATAGAAGATGCCTGTCCTATGCAAAGCGTGCGAACCTCTGGTTTTATGTATTGCATAGTATCATAAATGGCCATACCAGCACTCACATAACCACCTGGGGAATTGATATATAAATAAATATCTCGGTCAGGATTTTCCGCTTCTAGAAAAAGCATCTGTGCTGTGATCACATTTGCATAGGTTTCATCGATTCCAGACCCTAGGAAAATAATTCTATCCTTGAGCAATCTTGAAAAGATATCGTATTGTCTTTCACCGCGACTTGTTTGTTCAATTACGTATGGCATTAATGTCATTATACTTGTTTCTCCCCGTTCAATATCTTGGACGCTTCCTCTAGGTTAATCACCTTGGGATTTTTCTTCTCAACTGATTCGTATACAAAATTATCGACCTTTTCCATCAGAATATTCTCCTGAATTGTTCCCAATCGACCATCTTTTTGCAAACTTTGAAGAAAAGCCTCATAGGTCTGACCATAGACTTTAGCTACGTCCTCTAGCTTTTGTTTGAGTTCCTCTTCTGGAACAGATAATTTTTCTTCTTCAGCTATCTTTTGGCGTAGGAAGTAACCTTGCAATCTTTTGAGTCCCATGGAGGTGAATTTCTCCTTGGTTTCTTCTATACTTGAGTTTGTACTTTTTGCATAATCTTCCATACTAATGAAAGGAATTTTGTACTGCTCAAACATAGTTTGGTACACAAATTCTGCTTCTTCTGCAATCAGCTCATCTGGAATAATAAATTTTGCATCATCAATCAATTTATTATAGATTTCTGTCATAGACTTTTTCTTAAGCTCTTCGGTTGAAGACTTCGCTAAAGATTCTTGCAATTTAGATTTCAGTGTTTCCAAATTTTCAGAACCATCATACTCGCTCGCAAAATCATCATCAATAGCTGGATAATTTACATTGTATGCCGCTGTGCAAGTAATTTCATATTGGTAGGTCTTACCAGCAGATTCGGGTGAGATTGGAAATTCAGAGGGATAGGTATATAAAAATGTTTTGGTCTCACCAACTTTCATACCAAGAATATTTTCATCAAAACCCTGGGGATTTCTCTCATCACCAATTTGGTATTTTCCATTTGTAGATTCCGCAGGAAGATCTGATCCCTCTAAAGAAAATTTATAGCTCATCTCTATAAGGTTTCCAGTTTGTAGAACTTCCCCTTCTTCTTTCAGAACATTTCTCCCCATATTTTTCTGAATGGCTTCTAATTCTTTCTGTATGTCTGCACTGCTTGGAGTAACTTGGTAGGGCTCTATCTTTACTTTTTTAATTTTGGGAAGAGTAACCTCAGGGTAAGTAAGATAAACAGTTTTTGCTGTGAAGCCCTTAGTTCTATCAAAGGTGTCTACATTGAACTTGGGCATGCGAAAAGGCTTAGGATCTAGCTTAGGGAAGAATTCTATTATCCCTTCATTGAGTGAAAAATTGATCGCATCTTCTGCAACAGAATCACCAAGCAGTTTTTCAACCGTTTTCAGAGGAGCCTTTCCCACTCGAAAGCCAGGCACTTTTGCTTTGTGGCGAGCTTTTTCGTAGGCTTTCTGAAAGCCCTGCTCCAATTCTTCGGCAGTAAAATGAACAGTTAGGTCGACAGTTGCGTTTTTATTTTTTTTTGTAGAGTATTCCATAGTATTGTTCCGGTTTGGCGTTGTGATTTAGGCAAAAACTGAAAAATTTCTGTAAGAAAAATCTCATTCCAATTTGCCTTGATTTTATGCGGTCTTAAAAAGCGGGAAACGGGATTCGAACCCGCGACCCTCTCCTTGGCAAGGAGATGCTCTACCACTGAGCTATTCCCGCATGAGCTTAAAGCTATTGACATGATTTTTTAGGGAATAGCTGTGTAAAGGGATTTCTGGTGATTTTTGAAAGAGAATGCTAAGTTTTTTTACAGCATGCTTAGGTATTTACCGCATTGCGGAAATCTCCTATAGACTTACCGAATCAATGAGATACAATACTTTCTATGATAAAGATTATAAGTATTAAAAATATTCTGGCAACAAGTATGATTTTTCTTATTCCACAGTGTGTAAGTTTGGGTAGCAATAGTCAAAATGAATGTGATCCTACTTACTATAACGATTACCCCTGTCAATCACCCTACAACCATAATTACCGAACAGATCGTAACTACTGGAATCAATACAACCAAAGGAATCACATGAATTCCTTCAGAACAAATCAAGCCCCAAGGCAACACAATCCTCTTTATGTTCCAAAAGCAAGATACAATAATTTCTCACGACCCGGAAAATGGAGATTATGAGAAAGGGAATCCTATAGCATTTTTCGAATATAAGGATATACTGTTTCAGCCAAAATTTCGTGACCTTCACTGGTCGGATGGATACCATCTGCCTGATTTAGTTTCCTTTCACCTGCTACCCCTTCGAGTAGAAAAGGAAGTAAGTCAACTTTTTCTTCCTTGGCGATTTCGGAGTAGATGGCATCAAATTGCTTACGATATGTTTTTCCTAAGTTTGGAAAGGTTCTCATGCCTATGAGTAAAATCTTGCAATCAGGATTTTTTTCTCTAACCTTCTGAATGATCTGCTTTAAATTGCTTTTGATTAAAGAAACTTTCACTGCACGCATCATGTCATTGGCACCTAACTCTAATACAAAGATAGAAATCTGATTGCGAAGTGCCCAATCAATTCTTGACAAACCACCAGAACTCGTATCACCAGAAAGCCCAGCATTGATTGCCTGTACTTTGATACCCTCTTCTAGTAATTTTTTTTCTACTAAGCTTGGCCAGGCATAATCCTGGGAAGGAAGTCCTAAACCAGCTGTGAGACTGTCACCGAAGAAAACAATAGTTGGATTCGAAGTAGAATCAGATAAACCCGAGACATTTTCGGAAGGTATTTTGGAATCAGAATTGGGACTTGATTCGGAACAATGAGTCATTAGAAATAGACTCATAAAAAGAAAAAAGTAAGGGATGGACTGATAGAGTTTTAACTTTTTCAGAAAAAGTATTTGCATAAGTTCTATTTTTTAAACGCTTCAAGCTTTATCCAGATATTTTTTAATTACTTACGCATCTCAGAGATCCATTATTGCTTCCACCTATACTTGAATAGTTACCATTTGTAAGAATGGAAATTTTGAAATCTGGTAATTCTGTAGATGTAGTACTCGACCAATAGCCTTGGCTAGCAGGAGTATTTGGAAAAACAGTAAGATCCACCCTGGGATTGGCATCGAATCGAGTAAAATTAAAAAAATCTTCCAACTCATTTGCGGAAGGAAGTCTCCACTTTTGGGAATTTAAACTCAAAGAGTTGCAAAAGCTCGTGGCATTATCCCACAAAAACAATCCAGCCGTTCCGGTACAATTAGAACCTGTTTGATTATTTGTACATTTTTGCCAACTCATTCTTGTTTTGTGGTCAATTACAGTGAGATTTCCATTGTCTGTGTAGCGAAAAGAACGAAGAGAAGGAAAACCAGCCACACAACGGACATTCAATAAACTAGCTGGAGTAATGGAATTAAAGTCTGTTAAAGTACTAGAGAATGAAACATTAAATGGAAAGAAACCGCTTACCGATTGTGTTATTGTCCAAAATGTACCAATATTTCCCGCACCCGATGGAGTATTTGGAAAGGCAGATACAAAAGTTCTTGGAATAGTATTATTTAAATTCTGACCACTGTAATCAATTAAAGTTCTAAGCTCATCAATTTTAGGTAAGCGCCAATCTTTTCGACCTGCAAAGCCTTCCCCTGCATTAGCTGAGTTCAATGAGGAACATCCATTCGGTCCGGTTTGTGCCGAATTCCAATCCTGGATTATACTGGAACTCGTACAATTTGCACCAGATTGACCTTGAGTACAGGATTTCCAAATAATACCTGTTGCTTCGTCAGTTGTAATAAAATCATTTGGAAATTTAGAATTAGCGATAGGACCTGTGAAATTTCTTGCTACTCCATTTTTGTACTCCCCATCTTGGCCTGAGTTCACACAAGCTATACCATTTCCATTTTGATCAAAACATTGTGTCTTACCTGTCTTGAGAATAGGATAGCTATAATAGTCAAGCTGAGAAGCTCTAGCTAAGTTAAAGCCATCTTTGATAGCTACTGCTGTGATTTGCGCTCCTGCTAATTTCCAAATATGTATGGGTTCTGAATACTCATTTGAGCTTGTATTTGGCTCAGTACCATCGACGGTGAAATAGATCTTGGTGCCAGAGGCTGCTGTCATTGTAATATACTGAGGACTTATGTAGTGAGCAGGAGATGGACTAATTGAAATTGAGGCATATTGAATGATTCTAAGTGTAAATAATGTTTCCAGAAGAGATGAATCTGGATCTAAGTCACTTTCTTTGAATAAGATACAATTTGTAACATAAAACAAAAGAATCCAAGGAAGAACAAACTTTTGAATACATAATTTAATATTTATCATTTGTATAATTTATAACAAGATAGGTATAAATATATTTCATAAAACCTTGATTTTTGCAAGAAGAAAGGATTATATTGAGTTATTAAAATACTTGGTTTCTAAATCTTTCAGTAGATCTTGCAGGATTTTCTTTCTTTTGGCTGGATCTGCTTCTTGGGTTTTGAGTTTGTTTCGAAATTGTAAGATATCTTCCCATTCGGCATTATGATCTTCGGGTAATAAATCATTTAAAATCTTCTTAACAAGAGAGCCAAGCCCAGCAAATCTTCCATCAGTAGACACAGCAATACGTATTGGTCCTCGGTCGAATACAGAAGCAGAATAAAAATCGCAATTATTTGGATCATCACAAGAATTAATCCAAATTCTTTTGTCTCTAGCGTATTCCACCATAGCAGCATTGAGAGCTTTATTGTTTGTAGCAGAGAAAATCAAGTCCCTCTCATCCAAATCATTCAATCGGATTTCTCTTTGCTCTTTGTGAATTTGAGGGTGGTTTAGCAAGAAAGCTTGGCATTCTTCATTAAAATGAAGTGAGATAACAGTAACTTTTGCATGTGCTAAAACTAAATTGGGAAGTTTCTCCATTGCAACATTGCCACCACCAATTAAGAGTACATTTCGTCCTTCCAAATTCAGGAAAGCTGGATATTTTTTTATAATTTCACCTAATTCTGATATAGATGAATCTCTTTGTTTCGTATTTGATTCGTCTTGGGGCTCAATCATAATTTAGTAGGTTTCATAAAGTATTTTAAAACTTAAATAAAGCGCCTGTTTGCTAAGAATTATTCATTCTATTTTGGTAATAAGTTGTTCTAAGTTGGAAGAATTTTCCTTTATTACGAAATTCTTTTGATCTAAATCCTGTGATATACGTATGGATTCACCTATATAAATAATTCCTGGGCCATCAGTAGATTTAGATAGACCCTTCTCTTGAATTTGCATTAAATTAGAATACAAAGTTTCTGAGGTCTTAAGGCTTGCATCCACTACCATAGCAACTGGAGTATCACCCTTCATACCATGGGCTATGAGTTTGGATGCTATAGTTTGGATATTTTTAGTTCCCATTAGTATTGCTATGGTTCCAGGAAAATGAATCAACCAATTCCAATCTGTTCCATCTCGAAGAATTGTATGCCCATCCATTACAAACAATTGCCTAGATATGGCACGGTGGGTTAAGGGAATCAGGGCTTCTGCAGCACCTGCTTGAACAGAACTTACTCCTGGAATCACTTCAAACTCTATACCTTGTTCAGCGAGAGCTAGAATTTCTTCACCAGCTCGACCAAAGATAAAAGGATCTCCTCCCTTGAGTCGAACAACTCTCTTCCCAAGTCTTGCATAATGAATGAGAAGATTATTAATTTCTTCCTGGGTTGCAGAGTGCATACCTGACCTTTTACCTACATACAAGATCAAAGCGTCCCTGGGAAAGATCTCTAAGAAGGAAGAATCCAAAAGTGCATCATATAAAATTACTTCTGCTGCTTGGATACGTTTCAAACCACGAATCGTAAGTAGATCGGGATTGCCTGGTCCAGCTCCGACTAAAGATACTAGCTTTGCTTTTGTATTATGATTCATGCTCTTAAATTATCCTATCAGAAAATTCGAATACACTGACTAGCTTCTATACTTTGTCTATTGGAATGATTCGGTTTCAATCCACTTTCTTTATCTTCATTTTTTCTTTTAGTCACAAAAATATCATTCCTACCAAATCTATATAGGTAAACCACCTATCATTCCAGCACCAACAGATTGATTGGTGTTCTCATCAATGAGAATAAAGGAACCTGTCTCCTTATTCTGGCTATAGTCATCCCAAGCTATAGGTTGAGCCGTACGAATTGTAACTAAGCCTATCTCGTTAAGATTCATCATGGAAGCTGGATCTTGTCTTGTTGCAGTTGAAATATCCAATTTACTATCTATAGTAAAAACCTCTGCTCGGACTGATTTGGTTCCCTGCCGAAGTAAAAATCGATTCTTCTCATACAAGGGAGTCGGCTCCATCCAACAAATTGCTGCTTGGAATTGCGTTCCAAGTTTAGGATAACTTCCAGGCCCAGTGATCACGTCCCCACGACTGATATCCAATTCATCTTCTAGGCGAACTGAAATTGACATTCCAGGAATAGCTTCTTCCCATTCCTTGCCATCAAAATCAATTGCAGCAACTCTTGATTGCATACCAGAAGGAAAGGCGGTAATGCGATCTCCCTTTCGAAGTATGCCGCCACTCAATTTGCCCGCATAACCACGATATTCTGAATCAGGGCGAATTACAATTTGAACAGGCAATCTTGCGGAATTTAACTCTGATTTTAATTCAAGGGAGACAGTATCCAAGTATTGCATAATAGATTCACCTTTATACCAAGGCATGGATGTTGATGGGTTGACAACATTATCACCTTTTAAGGCGGAAAGAGGAATTGTTTCTATTTGTTCAAAGCCAAGATTTCTTGCAAAATTTTGGTAGTCGGAATCAATTTTCTGAAAAACTTTCTCATCAAAATTCATTAAATCCATTTTATTGATTGCAACCAGGATTCTTGGAATTTTTAGTATGGCTCCAATCAGAGTATGCCTTCTGGTTTGTTCAATGACACCTTTTCTCGCATCAATGAGTATAATCATTAAATCAGAGTTTGATGCACCAGTAACCATATTTCGTGTATACTGAACATGACCTGGTGCATCGGCGATGATAAATTTGCGAGTAGCAGAAGAAAAATATTTGTATGCAACATCAATGGTGATACCCTGCTCCCTCTCAGCCTTAAGACCGTCAGTTAGGTGAGCAAGATTGACTTCACCATCTTCTTTATTTGTAATAGCTTCTAATTGATCAGCAAATACAGAATTGGTATCATAGAGTAGTCTTCCGATCAAAGTACTTTTGCCATCATCCACAGATCCTGCGGTTATAAAACGTAACATATCCATCAGAAATACCCTCCTCTTTTTCTTTCTTCCATAGCCGCTTCCGATCTCTTATCATCCAATCGACTTCCTCTTTCTGTTGTTCGAGAATCTCGAATTTCTTGGATAATCTCGGACAAAGAGTTCGCTTCCGATTCAACTGCAGCCGTACATGTCATATCACCCACGGTTCTAAATCTTACCTTAGCTGAGAAGACTTTGTCGCTTGGTTCTAAATTCACAAACTCGGATACAGGAAATAAATGCCCATCAACCCTTAGAACATCTCTAGTGTGGGTGAAATAAAGATTTGGTAGTTTAATATTTTCTCTTTCTATGTATTCCCAAACATCTAACTCCGTCCAGTTGCTAATTGGAAAGACTCTTACGTTTTCTCCATTATGAATCTTACCATTATAAAGATTCCACAATTCAGGTCTCTGGAGTCTTGGATCCCAACCACCAAACACATCTCTTACGGAGAAAATCCTCTCCTTGGCTCTTGCTTTTTCTTCATCTCTCCTAGCCCCGCCTATACAGGCATCAGCCTTCAATCGAGTAATTGTTTCCAATAGACTTACGGTTTGGATTCCATTTCTGCTAGGAAATTTTCCTTTTTCTTCCACAGCTCGACCAGCATCAATGCTCTCTTGTACAGAGCCTATTTCTAATTTTACATCAAACTGTTTAACAAGTTCATCTCTAAATTCCAAGGCTTCGGGAAAATTATGCCCCGTGTCAATATGCACCAAAGTAAATGGAATTTTGCCAGGCTCAAAAGCCTTTTTTGCTAGATGAACTAGTGTTATAGAATCTTTTCCACCAGAAAAAAGTAAGACGGGTCTATTGAACTGGGCTGCAACTTCTCTGAGTATATAGATACTTTCTGACTCCAATTGGTCGAGCCTAGTCATACTAGGAAGTGGTTTATTCGATGAGTGTATGATGGATTTATCATCACTGGTTTCTTTTTTATTGGGAACAAGCTTTCCATCCTTCCAATGAAGACCGCATTCTTTAGCAGAATCTGCCTCCCACCACCAACGACCAGCTCTTGCGTCTTCACCTGCTTGGACAGCTCGTGTGCAAGGTGCACAACCTATGCTAGGATAACCTTGGTCGTGGAGAATGTTATAAGGAACTTGGTTCGTTTTGATATAATCCTGAACCTTTTTTAAATCCCAAGCTAAGAGTGGATGAAATTTCCACAGTCGATTCGCCTCATCCTTTTCTAACTGAGTAAGATTGCTTCGCTCTGGGGACTGCTCGCTTCGGATTCCAGTGATCCAAATTTTTACCCCAGAAAGTGCTCTTTGAAGTGGAACAACCTTTCGAATCCTACAGCATTCTTTGCGATTTTCTACAGATTCATAGAATCCATTTGGTCCGACGGAACTTATGTAGTTCCGTATATCTTCTGCCTTGGGTGCAAAAGCTTCGATTTCTATAGAGTATTTTTCAATGGTAGTCTGCCAAAGTTTATAAGTTTCTCCGAACAATCTTCCCGTATCTAAGGTAAAGATGCGAATAGGAAGTTTTTCTTTAGAGATCAAATCTGTGATCACCTGGTCTTCTAGACCAAAACTGGTTGAAAAAGCTACCTGACCTTTGTAGGCTGTGGCTAGATTTCGCAAGGATTCAAGTGGGTTTTCTGTAATGAGTTCTTGGATTTTGTCCATTATATTAAATAAATAGTTTTATATACTGGATTTTAGCAAGAATTTTTAAAATTAAAATTTGAATTTTTGGGGTGATTTTAGCTGTTTTTTTCTTATAAATCATACAATTTTTCTGTTAGTTCGGATTTTTTCATTTGCCATAGTAGAATACGTTTTAAATAGTGAATATAAATTCCAATTTAACAGATTTTAAGGAGACACTCATGGGACTTAGACTTGGAGATACAGCACCAGACTTTACGGCGGATTCATCAGAAGGCAAGATCGAATTTCATAAATATTTAGGGGATGGATGGGGGGTTCTTTTCTCTCATCCGGCTGATTTTACCCCAGTTTGTACTACAGAACTCGGTCGCGTAGCAAAATTGAAAGGTGAATTTGAAAAGCGAAATGTTAAGGTAATTGCCCTCTCCGTAGATGGAGTAGACTCCCACAAAGAGTGGATCAAGGACATAAACGAGACCCAAAACACCCACGTAAACTATCCTATTCTTGCTGATAAAGATAAAAATATTTCCACCCTCTATGACATGATTCACCCAAATGCTGATACCACTCACACAGTAAGGTCTGTATTTGTAATTGGTTCCGATAAGAAAATCAAACTCATCATCACCTACCCAGCGTCTACTGGGAGAAATTTTGATGAAATTCTCAGAGTCATAGATTCTCTTCAACTCACAGCTAATCATTCTGTTGCTACACCAGTTGACTGGAAAGACGGAGAAGATGTAGTGATCGTTCCTTCCGTTTCAGATGAAGATGCTAAGAAAAAATTTCCTAAAGGATGGAAGCCAGTAAAACCATATTTAAGACTGACACCACAACCGAATAAATAAGCTAGTCTATAAAAAGAGGGAGGACTGCCGATAATTATAAAGGCAAGAGTCTCTCTTTGGAAAACTTTATTCTTGGGAGTGAAGCTTTCTCTTTCGCTAAATAGCAGTAAGGAACGAAAATGGATAGGGATTTAAAAAAAGATTTTAAAGAAATTGTAAAAGTTGCCTCACCCAAAGAAAGAATCTGGATGTTTGGATTCTTAGAAGCAATTGTTGAAGAGGGATATACTGAACCTCCCAATAATACAGATTCTGGCAAAGATCTTCCTGCTAAGAAAGAATCCGAAGCTGCCATAGAAGCAAAAAAAGCCGTCACCCAAAAACAAACCCAAAGCTCCAACAATGGTGGAAGCCAAGCTGCTGGTTCAGCAAGCAAAACAGATTCCTCTTATATTTCCATGGCAACACTGGTTGCACCTGACCAGAATAAATCGAATGTAGCAGTCTTGCAAAAGACTGGATCAGAATCTATCAAAACAGCTACTATAGTCTTCGGAACTGAAACTGGAAATTCCAAAAAACTAGCTTCCGTTTTGCAAAACCGATTGAAAGCGATAGGTGTTAAAGCAAAAGTCTCCAGCACAAACCAATACAATTCTAAAGATTTAGATAAGGAAGAGCTTCTTCTAACAATTATTAGTACCCATGGAGATGGAGACCCTCCTGAGGCTGCTCGCAAATTTCATGAATCCTTGAAAAACAGAACAGAGTCTTTACCAAAATTAAAATACTCTGTCCTTGCTTTAGGTGATACATCTTATCCACTCTTCTGCAAGGCAGGAGAAGATGTGGATGTATTCTTAGATAGACTCCAAGCTACAAGGATACTCAACATTGCAATGTGTGATGTAGATTATGAAGCTACAGCAGATGAATGGATGGATACTATCTGTAACTTACTTTCATCAGGAATAGCTACCTCTATTAGTCAAGGCTCGCAAGACAACCAAGAACCATCTTCCCTTACAGTTTCTAGGAATAATGAGAATGGAATTCACCTAGCAGATGCTAATGAGAATGGCAAATTACAAAATGGAATTTCTAAAGCTTCTACTAGAAAATTCTATACCGGAATTATAACGAAATGTTTTGATTTAACTGATGCTGCAGCAAGCAAAATTATCCGTCACATAGAAATTGAATCAGATGAAGAAATAGAATATCTTCCTGGAGATAGTGCTGGTTTTATTCCAAAGAATGACCCCAAAGAAGTCTCAGCCATTTTGAGAGGACTTAGACTGAACGGTGAGGATACTATTACTTGGAGAAAAGAAACTCTAAACCTACAAACTCTGCTAGAAGAGAAAGCCTCCATACGCTATTTATCAAAAAGGGTAATGGAGAGTTTGGAAGCAATAACTAGAAAAAAATTGCCAAATGCTAGATTGGACTTAATTGATATAGTACAGAATTATCCACCTCATGATTCTATTTCCAAAGAATCGATTCTGGAAATACTAGAGCCTATCACTCCTAGATATTATTCAATCTCATCATCACCAGAAGCCCAAGGAAAAAATTCCATCCACCTAACAGTTGCAGAAGTTGACTTTAAAACCGCACAAGGAAAAACTCAAAAAGGCTTTTGTTCGGATTATCTCTTTGAACTAATGGAAGGAAGTATTGTTAATTTTAGAATTCAAAAAAATGATAATTTTAGAATCCCTGCCCCTAATGCAAATGCAATTTACATAGGTCCTGGAACTGGAATAGCTCCTTTTCGATCTTTCTTATTTGAAAGAGACTCACTTGGTCATACTGGCAAGAATTGGTTATTTTTTGGGAATAGAAATTTTTCATACGACTTTCTCTACCAAACTGAACTTTTGGAATTTTTTGACAGTGGGGTCCTAACAAAATTCAATACAGCTTTCTCAAGAGATAATTCTAAAAAAGTATATGTCCAAGATAGAATTCGTGAGAACGGAAAAGAGTTAGTGGAATGGCTAGATGCTGGAGCTATTCTTTACATTTGTGGAAGCAAAGAACCTATGAGTTATGATGTTGATAAGACGCTCATAGAAATATTTATGAAAGAAAAAAATCTCAAAAAATCAGAAGCCGAGCAATTTCTTTCCAATCTAATTGATACGGAACGCTACAAAAAGGATGTTTATTAGTCTATGCCTGAAGAGATTAAAGAATCAGCCGCAGAAAAAGCCAAGAGACTCAGTAAGGGACTTAGGGGAAGTCTTGTAGAATCTTTATTAGATGAACATACAGGATCCCTTCGTGAGCAAGATCAACTTCTTATAAAATTCCATGGCATTTACCAACAAGATGATAGAGATAGAAGAGCCGAGAGAGAAGAAAAAAAATTAGATAAACATTATACATTTATGATTCGCCTTCGAATTCCTGGTGGATCCATAGGACCCGTTCATTATGAACGCTCTCAGAAAATAGCGGGTGATTATGGAACTGGAACTTTGAAGATAACAACAAGACAAACTCTACAAGTTCATGGTATCATTAAATCAAATTTAAAACCTACCATTAAGTCGTTTAATGAAGTATTCTTAGATTCGATTGCTGCCTGTGGTGATGTAAATCGAAATGTAGTTGCTACCGCTAACCCTGCTAGTTCAATTCATCATACTGAAATCAATCAATTGGCTGGAGAAATCTCCAAACTACTGCTTCCTAAAACAAGAGCATATTATGAGATTTGGCTAGACCAAGAAAAAATTGCAGAAAAATCAGAAGATGATCCATTATACAAAGAGCTCTACCTTCCCCGAAAATTTAAAATTGCAATCGCAATTCCACCTTGGAATGATGTGGATGTATACGCTAATGATATAGGCTTAATTGCAATAGAAGAAGCAGGAAAAATCATAGGCTACAATGTTGTTGCTGGTGGTGGACTTGGTACTACTCATGGGAATGAGAAAACCTACCCAAGAATAGCAACTATGTTAGGTTATGCTTCCAAAGAAAATGTGCTTAAATTTGTTTATGAAATTGTAACTACGCAAAGAGATTTTGGGAACAGAGAAGATCGTAAACTTTCTCGATTGAAATATACAATTGATAGAATGGGGCTAGTTAATTTCAAGTCTGAAGTAGAAAAGAGAGTTGGACTTACCTTTGAAAATGAGAAATCATTTTCCTTTCAAACTAGGTCAGATAGTTTTGGATGGGCACAAGATCATAAGGGCCTTTGGCACTTTACTCTCTTTGTTGAAAATGGTTTGGTAGTAGATTCCGATTCTTATAAAATTAAAACTGCATTGATGGAAGTTGCTCTTACGAGGAGAGCGATCTTTCGATTTACGTGCAACCAAAATGTAATCCTTTCGGATATACTTCCTAAGGATCTCAATCTTATCCAAGCCATTTTAGAAAAATATAAGCTTGATAAAATCCAAGAGAATACATCCAACATACGAAAAAATTCTATGGCATGTGTTGCACTAAGCACCTGCCCTCTCGCTTTGGCTGAAGGTCAAAGGTATCTGCCTTTATTCCTTGATAAACTAGAAAACCTTATGGATGAATGCCAAGTTAAAGAAGAGGCTATCACCATTAGAATGACAGGATGCCCCAACGGTTGTGCAAGACCTTATATGGCAGAGATTGGTTTAGTGGGAACAGCCTATGGTCATTACAATCTTCATCTTGGTGCAGATTTCCAGGGCAAAAGATTAAACCAAAAATTCAAAGAGAACTTAGATGAGACAAATATCTTACAAGTATTAAAAGGTATATTTACTCAATTTAAATCAGAAAAGAATCCAAGTGAAACTTTTGGAGATTTCTGTGTTCGTAAAGAATTTGTAAAGGCTTAGAATTTTAATTTTCTATTAAAATATTACCAATTTCTGGAAAGCACCTTACATCTTGGTGAAATGGATCTGAGAAGTAATCACATTTCATTTTCTCTTGATCATTGAGATCTACCACCTTAATTCCTTTTGATTGGATTTCATTTAGAAGGCTTTTCCATTCATTGCTAGGAATATGCTTACTCATCGCAAGATTTAAATCTGGATGATTTTTTGGAATCCAAAAGACAACATCAATCTTATTTTCTAAACATACATCAGCCATCTTCAATACATAAGCTTTTAAATCTTCGGAAAACACAAAATTATTTAAAGTTGTCCTAGTAATTTCTTTAATTACAAAATCATAAACTAACTTATCTGTTACAGCTTCCTCACCATACTTTATACCACCTTCAATAGGCGGATCAATCTTTTGGCTTGAGTTAGTTTCTTTTACTTTTTCAAACATAAGATCCCAATCAGATTTAGAATTGACAGGTTTCCCTAATTTAAACCTTGATAATGCAAAAATTCTTGATCCAATTAATTTTCTTAAATGTTTCCAACTGATATCTTGGGGATGTTGCAAAAAATAACTCGGTGGAATTGCATTTAATAACTCATGACGAAACCATTGATTATTTTCTGAAAGAGCGAATGGTGAAATCTCGACCGCAATTTTATTCGGAGCTAATCCATGATCTATCCATTGTCGAAGGCGAACTAATGAAATAAGAGATGAAGCACCTGGATAAGCAGAAGGTAATATCTCCCATTCTTTAAGGGCTATTCTTGAAGAACTAGAAAGATAGGGAGTGTTATCTATTTGAGAATTAGTTGGAGATTTATAAAAACCTAATGAACGAGATGAACCGAGATTTAGAAGAATTTTTTTATTTTGCTCTCGAGCAAGATTTACTACCCTGTCTTGGTTGAATTCATTATTAATCGTTTCAGCAAAAATATTACTCTGTCTTCCATTAATAGTACAACATTCTTGTATAAATCCAATATAAACTAATTTATCAAATGCAATTATCAAGAAAAAAATCCCAACAACAAACAAAACTTTAAAATTTAAAATATCTTTATTCATTCGGTAATTTCCTTAAAATTGAAAGTAAACAAAAGGCAAATCTGTGTTTATGTAAGCGCTACTATATAGGAGTATTAAAATTGAAAAAACAACTATTAACTCATAAGAATTTTGTTTTAGTTTCTTAATTAAATTTGAATTCGGAAAAAAGTCATTGTATTCAAGGTAATGTAAAATTAAAAACAATGAAATTGCAAAGAAGTGAGACCCAGTTAATGGTATAGACTTGCCGTTAAATCCATTAGATGTTAAATTTTGAATAATATTTAAACCTCTGTCTACATCTGTTCCTGCGTTAAAGAAAATTCCAACCAAAGCGATAGAGCTGTAAATTATAAAGAACTTAAAGAATCGATATGCAAGTTTTTGGTAATCCCAATCACCATTTACTTTGGCATTAGACCATGTTGCAGGTTCTTTCACTAAATTTAAATCCTTATATACCAACCTTTCAATTGATAGAATGAGACCATTGATGATACCCCAAATCGCAAACCCCCAACCAGCACCATGCCATAAGCCTGCTAGGAAAAAAGTTATTATTGAATTGAAAAATGTCTTCGTCTTAGTAATTTTACTTCCACCTAAAGGAATATAAATATAGTCCCTAATCCAGGATGTTAAAGTTAAATGCCACCTCCTCCAGTGGTCTGTATAACTCAACTGAAAGAAAGGACCCTTAAAATTGATAGGCAAATCATAACCTAACAAGAGTGCCGAACCTCTGGCAAGATCAGTGTAACCTGCAAAATCACAATAAACCACTAAGGAAAAAAAATAGATTGATATTAAGATTGAACCACTTGTATAATCTGATGGATTTTGGCTTATTACAGATACAGTCGGAGATAAGAAATCTGCGATAACTGCCTTCTTTATTATACCTATTCCAATCAGACCAAAAGCTCGTTTAACATCCAAATCCTTAGGATCTTTTTTAGTATCAATAAAAGGAAGCAATTCATCATGACGCATGATTGGTCCTGCGATGAGTTGTGGAAAAAATAAAATAAATAGAAAGTAATTTGAAAGAGATGGAACTTTCTCAATAGAATTTCTGTAAATATCAACATGGAAAGCAATAATTTGAAATGTATAAAAACTTATTGCAAGAGGTAGAATAATTTTTGGTATCAGAGACTCGTCACCACTTGAAATATGAATCAATACATCCCACGAAAAAAAATAGTTAAAGATATTTAGGAGAAAATAAAAGTATTTAAAAAAAGCGAGATTGAATCCATTCAAGATAACTATAAAGAAGAGATAATTTCTCTTTTTAGAAGAATTTTTTATCTTATTTAAAAATAAAAAATTTATTCCTAAAATAATTAAAAAATGCAAAAGGAATGAAGGCGACCATGAAGCATAGAATAAGCAAGAAGCAATTAATAGCCAAAATTTACGAAAATTATGTTGGAGACTCCAATATATAATAAAGACGAAGAAAAAGAAAATTAAATATTCAATACTATTAAAGAGCATATAATCCTAAATTTTAGTTTCAAAGTAAAGTCTATCATTGAATTTCAAATTATTTTTTCAATCCTTTTTCTGAGAATGACGAATTGAATCTATTTAAAATAATCTGCATTTCTTCTAGAAAGCATTGGATAGATTGATGGCTCGCGTCATTGAAGAAATTGCAACTTGATTCCACATTAAAATCAATAGCAGTCGCTTGGTTCTCTTCAGCAAGTTGTTTCATTTTTAGCCACCAAGTCTTATCTAAATTTAATTCATAATAGGCATTTCTGTAATCATCATAAACTCTTGGCCAAACTAAATATACCTTAGTCCCTTTTTCTTCTGCTAGCTTTAAGAGTTTTTCAACAAAAATAAATTGAGTATTAGATAACTGAAATTTGGAGAGATAGATTCCTTTAATTCTTGCAGCATCTTTTTTTAATTTTTTTTCATTATTGGAAAGCGTTGCATATCCCAAATATTCTCCTTTTCCAATATTCAAAACCATCATATCTTCGTTAAAGTCAGGATCATATTCTTGCATTCTTTTGGATTTGAATCTATCAATAAATGTCTTAAATTCGATTTGCATGGATTTAAAGACAAAAGCCTTTCCAAGCCAATACTTATATTTATCTTCCCAAGGAATCAAATCTTTGTATTTATTATAAAAATCATCATCCATTCCTAGTCTCATAAATGGATCGTAGATCATACCTTTAGAGTCATCGAAGGCTTCTGGACTCACTGAAAAATAAACCATGTCAGGAACAAATCCAGCTTGAACCATTTTCTCGTATTGCATAAAAGCATACATAGGTACTGCTTGGGGAGAAGCAAAATTATATATAAGCCATTTCTCTTTTTCAGGATTAGGAAGTCCTGGTTCTGAAAATGGATAAGCTCTAGAATCTCCTAAGGCTATTGCAATTTTCTTTGAGTGCTCTCGTACAATGGGATTCTCTAACATACGCTTCATGAGAACTTTACGATGGTGGTAGAAGATTGCATTTCCAGGCTGGACGAATTTTGTTTGAAAATATTCTAAAAGAAATATCTTATCTACCAAAAATAAAATTAATAAAAAAATAATAGGTGCAAGTAAAAATTTCTTATCTTTCATCTTTCCAGCCTTCCTCATTCATTACAGACGCTATGGAAATCCATTTCCACTGGCCCATGTCTAGATTAATATTTGATAATTGGAGATTTCCTATTCTAGTGCGATTCAAATCAATTACTCTAGCACCAACTTTTTGAAACATTCTACGAAGTTGTCGTTTGCGACCTTCTTTTAAGGTTACGATAAATTTTTTCGTAATACCAGATTTAGGTGATAAACTTAAGGCACGAAGAGTTTCTCCCTTATCTCTCATTCCAACAATAAATTCTTTATAAATACTTTTAGCATCAATAGACTCTTGTAGGATCACTTCATACTCCTTATCTGGGCTTAAGCTAGGGTGAGTTAATTTTTGGATTAAATCACCATTTGGCGAAAGTAGCAATAGACCTCGTGATTCCAAATCTAATCTTCCTGAAAAGCGGAATTTTTCAAACTCTTGGGGAAGAAGATCAAAGATGGTTTGGCTATGGTGGTAATCTTTGTGGGATGTTAGATAGCCAGGTGGTTTGTTGAGTGCAATCAATTGATCAGGATGAGATTCAGGACTGATATCAACCTTTTCACCATCAACCAAGACCTCATCCTTTCCTGGCTCAATTTGAATTGTAAGTTCCTGGATGAAAATACCATTCACTTGGACACGACCTTCTCGAATCCAATTCTCAGCCTTGCGCCTACTTGCTACTCCTGCTTCTGCCAAGAAACGATTGATCCTCATAAATTCCATTTTACAAAATACGAGTTCCAAGGAAAGTCTAAAGAATAGGCATGAATCCTCTTAAAAAGAAGCCAAGAACCAAGGAAATCTCAACAATTCCAGAAAGACCTGATTGGATGAAAGTTCGTCTGAGATTTCCAGTAGAAGATGATGCTGTGGGAATTGTCAGAAAGACAGTTTCTAAATCAACCATACACACAGTTTGTGAATCAGCATCCTGCCCCAATCTCAACCATTGTTGGTCTCGTAAGACTGCAACCTATATGATAGCTGGGGACGTCTGCACTAGAAGGTGTAAGTACTGCGATGTAGCCTTTGGGAAACCCTCCAGTCTCGATTCTTTGGAGCCCATACAAGTGGCAGAATCTGCTCTTGAATTGAATTTAAATTATGTGGTTCTCACGTCTGTCAACCGAGATGATCTTGTAGACGGTGGCTCAGCACATTTTGCAGAAACCATTTATGAAATAAAAAGAAGACTCCCAAACTGTAAGATTGAAGTTCTGGTGCCCGACTTCAAAGCAAAAAGAGAATCTTTAGATCGAATTTATGCAGCAAAACCAGATCTTTTCAATCATAATATCGAAACTGTACGTGAGTTATTTGCAAAAGTTGCTCCTTCCAAAAATTATGAAACCTCACTTATCGTACTGAAAGATGCTTCCGAGCATGGATTTCCCACTAAAAGTGGAATCATACTTGGTATGGGAGAAACGGAAGAACAAGTCGTTCAAGCACTCAAAGATCTTTATTATGTTGGAGTAAGAATGATTACCATTGGTCAATATTTGCAACCTACACCTACTCATCTTCCAATTGTCGAATATGTAAAGCCTGAACAGTTTGTACGATTAGGCAAGATTGCACGCGAGATAGGATTTACCAATGTCGCTTCAAGTCCACTCGTTAGAAGTTCCTACCATGCAGATGAACAATCTAAACACAGCCTTACTTGAGGAATCTTTAGGCATCTTGCCGAATAAAGAAATCACTAAGATTTTCTTTCATTCCATTATGGCTGAACTCTCAGAGCTACAAGAAGAAATTGGTGACTACACGGCTAAGGAAATTGTTTTTCGTTCCCTTGACCGCATACCCAATGTTAAAGTTGAATGGGGAGATCCAAGAATCTACGGCAAAAATAGAGTGCTTATGGGAACCCAAGAAAAAATAGCCGTACTGGATATCACACCTGTTATCCAAGCTTTGAAATTAGTTTGGAATACGTATTTTAGCTCACAAAATACGTATTGAGACCGAATTCGCTCGGTATCCTTCTTTCCGCCACACCCTTAAGGATGTGGCTAATAGAGTTCCCTGTTAAATCAATTCAATCTCATAATTTTTTAAATTTTTCGCGGAATATTATGTATCTGCGTCCAGAGTAACCCACTCTTGTGTTTCAAATAAGATGGAAAAGATTCAATGGAGTTCTAGTATAAAGATAAAATAAAATTTGTTGTTTTGAGGCTTTATTGCTGAGTAGAAAGAGTAAAGGATAAGAATTTAGCGAGAAGGCTTATTCCTGCTAAAACTAGCCCATTGAAGGGCTAGAGTGAGCAGGATGAATTTGTTAGCTTATTTTATTTTAGAATTTAACTTTAGTTTGGTAGTCGTAAACTACTTCTTCTACATCATCCAAGTTAATCTTCTTAATGCCTTGCTCTGTATGAACAATCATCATATTATTTTCTTGGTTGATAATTGCACCAATTTCATATTTACCACTTGTAAGAACGATTTTTTCAATCCTTTCATAGTAAGATACGATATCTTTCTTGTTGTTAAGTTCTTTAGGTTTTTCAGCTAAAGAAGATTCAAATTTCTTCTTTTGAGCTTCTTGCTTACTAGCTAATTCTTCTTCAATTGCTTTTCTCTTCTTTTCAATTTCAGCAACTTTTGCAGCATTATCTTCTTTTGAACCTGATTGGTTTAATTCAACTAATTCAGCAGCTGTTTTCTCATCTACCTTAACGATAGTGCTCAACTCTTGCTCTTCTGATTTAGTTACTTTAGCAGTTTTGACTACAAGTTTTTCAGATTCAACAGACTGGGTTGCTTTCTTTAGATCTAGAGTTTCAATACTACTTTCTAATTTATCATTTCTAGAAGTAATACTTGTTTCTTGTCCTTTTTCTAAAACAACTTCAGCAGCAATCACTGAGTTTCTTAATTTTTGGAATTCTGCATTTTCTGCAATTTCTTTATCTGATAAATTATCAAGAGCTGGAATTCTAGGAGCCATAGCAACAGCACCTTCTACAACTCTTACTTTTGCTTTATTTGTCTTTGCATCATTTTCTACAATAAAAGAAGTTCCACGAACACCCGCAATTGCAGTTGGAGTGATTACAGAAAAATTATCTTCTTTCTTAGCCTTGTTTACATTAGCAAAAACTTTACCCGAAACTAAAGATACTTGAGTATCAACAGCACCGTCTGTATTCATAGCTAATTTAGCAAAATCTAAAATTGTTGAAGGAGATACTCTTATGGATGAACCATTGGTGAACTGTAAATCAACCTTGCCTTTATCGCCAGTGTTGATAGTGTCTCCGGTCTTAACAGTTGAGCCAAGTTGTGCTTTTTCTTCGGTTCCATCAAAGTGTGAAATTTTAGATTCTCCAACACTGAATACAACCACAGCACTTAAGCTACTGTCTTTCTTGTCTCCGCTTCCTAACTCAGAATCGGGCTTCTTGCAAAGACCGAAAGCTAGAGAAAGAATCAAAATGGGGAATAATACTTTCCATGAAAATTGTTTCATACCTGCTTACCTACCTTTTCCATCTATGATGGCTATTCAAAATAACACATAGATTGGAGATTTTTTCAAAAAAAACAAGAAATTATAAAAATATCAAGTTTTGTTCAATTCAAGCAGTTTTTAACTACAAATCAAGATAAAAAAATGAAAATCATTCCTTTACGGAGATTTTTTATTCCCAAACCAAAATAGAAATTGTGCATAGGTATAGATTGTAAAAAACGCTAGGCTCAACACCCAATGGAAAGAATTCCAATGAATCTTAAATTATAGATTGGTCTAATAGAAAAGTATGGCTAAAATAGAAAGCACACAAATTCGTCAAGTTTCCAATCTCGCTCTATTAGAAGATATGGAAAGGAAATATAAATCCATTCCCATAGAAGCTATCGTAAAGCAGGACATTCTAAGACAAGGAATTCATTTTCTTCCAGAATCCTTCCTCAACCAAGGAGATTATAAGGCTAAGGATTATTTTATCTTTTCTTTTGACCATACTCCCCTTTCTGAACTAAGCGGAGGTGCCGATACCAAGGCTCCCGAAGAAATTCGTATACAAGGTGGACATTTTGACCTAAAGCCTACAGTAATCTCAACTAGAAATAATCCCAATTCCCCTTATCAAATGAGATCTGTGAATGGAATTCCAACTCTCTTTTTACAAGATATTTCTATGGGTCTTGCAGCCTACCCACCCAAACCTGCCTGGTACAGACATACTACAAAAAATGGAAAATTACCAGGAGAGATAGCACCCGTTATCGAATGGGGATATTTAATTTATCTGACTGTATTTCGCAACTGCCAATACTTTGGAAAAGAAGAGGAATGCGCTTATTGCGATATCAATCATAACTACCGCCAACAAAAAGGAGCAGGTCGTCCCTACACTGGAGTCAAGGATACTGATGATATTCTGGAAGTCTTGTCTTGGATAGATGCCGAAGACGTAATAGCAAAAGTTTACACCATTACTGGTGGCTCTGTGCTCACAAATCTAAAGAAGAAATCTGAAGTTGATTTTTATTTGCAATATCCCCAGGCTATAGAAGAAAAATTTCCAAAGCGTTGGATGGGTAAATTAGTTGCCCAAGCATTTGAAAAAGAGGATTGCCAAAAATTTAAAGAGGCAGGAATTCAAATCTACCATCCCAATTATGAAGTTTGGGATAGAGAACTCTTCAAAAAAATCTGCCCAGGAAAAGAAGCATGGATAGGTTATGATACTTGGATTCGAAGGGTAGTTGATTCTGCTGAAGTCTTTGGCCCAGAAAATGTAATACCTAATTTTGTAGGTGGAGTAGAACTCTCGGAACCATGGGGTTTTAAAACTGTAGCAGAGGCGATACGTTCAACAAGCGAAGGCTTGGATTTCTTTATGTCTAAAGGGATAGTTCCAAGGTTCACCGCATGGTGCCCAGAACCTTATACAACTCTAGGAACCCAAGCAGGTCCACCACTCGAGTATTTCTGTGAACTACTCACATCCTGGAAAAGCATTTTCGAAAAATACAATCTGCCTACTCCTCCTGGATACGGAGAGCCAGGTCCAGGTAAGGCTGTTTTTAGTGTCTCTGCATTTATGGATGTAATTGGATACAAGGGACGAGCATAGAAATCAATTCAATTCACTTGATTTAGTTCGATTTTGCAAGTAGCTTGAGTATTCACAAACATAAAATAGCTGTTATAGGATCTGGAGCCGTTGGAGGATTCTATGGCTCTCTTTTAGCTAAATCTGGCTGCGAAGTAAGCTTTCTTATTCATTCAGATTTTGAAAATATCAGCAAACAAGGACTAAAGATTGAATCCATTTGGGGTGATTTTGGTGTATTGCCTTATTCAAAGGAAACACTTAACAATGACAAAATCTTTAATCCAAATTCTATAAATTCTTGCCAAGCATACTTCGTAAATGATAGTAAGAATTTCAATTCAAATATAGATACAATTCTCATTGCACTCAAGTCAACAGAGAATCTCTCGCTTGCTTCTTTGCTCAAACCATTTGAAAGTATTTCCATTCAGAAGAAGTTACAAATCGTACTCATCCAAAATGGGATAGGTCAGGAACTTCTTATCCACGAATTGCTTCCTTTTGCAAAAGTTTATGCAGGCCTTGCTTTTCTTTGCTCCGTCAAAAAATCCCCCAATTGTATCCAACACATGGACTATGGAGATCTCACTTTAGCAGAATCTTCCAAAGAAGAAGCAGCATGTGGAGTAGGAGCAGAAATGCAAACTCTCGGGAAGCTCCTTCAAAAGGCTGGAATTCCAATTACCTTGGAGGATGATTTAGTTCTTGCTAGATGGAAGAAATTGGTTTGGAATATTCCCTTCAATGGACTCTCGGTACTTCTGAATGCAGAAACAGATAGGATGGTCCAGAATCAAGACTCGCTTACTCTTGTTCGGGATCTTATGGCAGAAGTGCAGCTAGCTGCAAAGGCGGAAGGCAAATTGATTCCAACAAGTTTTCTAGATGATCGTGTTAATAAAACCTTTTCCATGAAGCCCTATCCCACTTCCATGAAATTGGATTATGAGAATGGACGAAAAATGGAACTGGACGGAATCTACCGTTCTGTTTTGGAGCGCGCCCAGAGTTCACATACATCTCTGCCTAATATAAAATTTTTATTTCATGCCTTAGAATATTTGGAGAAAAACAAATCCACTGACAAAAAATAAAATCTACCCGCTTCTCCACAAAAGGATTTTGTTCGGCTTGCAAAGATTTCTAATTCAGGTTTCCTTTTGGTATTTGACAAATGCCCTTCTCAAAAAATACTGACTTTGGAAGCGGCCCTGTAGCTCAGTCGGTAGAGCAGAGGACTGAAAATCCTCGTGTCGGCAGTTCGATTCTGTCCGGGGCCAATTCCAACCTTTTACTTCCATATCAATTATAAGACTCAACTAAGAATCAATTCTTTTTATAAGAATTCGACTTCAAGCTTCCTGTCCACTTTGCACGTAATATCGCATTATTATTGTTATTCGAAAGATCATTATCCCAAAAACTAAATCCAAATTTTTCCCTATGGAACCATGGGCTCACATGACCTCCCCAAAATCCTTCCGCTTTTAGAGTGTTGCAAAAAGCTCGAGACCATTTGATGGACCAAGGAATATTAGACTTGGGACCACTGAAGACACCTTCTGCTCCTGCTTGAGCTTTACAACCAGGATGCCCACTCGGGAGATAAATAGCTTGGTCTTTTAAACTGGGAAGAAAACTTGCACCACAATGAGCATTATTGGAACCAAGACAGGGACCCGCAGCTGATCCTAATTTACCAGGATATTTTTTATCCCACATATTTGTGAACTTTCGTTGATCACCCCAAAGAGCTCTTGCAGACATACAATGATCATTATTCACCTGACGATCGTGAGATGAATAACCAACAAGTGCTCGAATGTGGTTGATAGCGATTCTATGCCACTCGTCTACTTCAGCTTTCGTTGGATTTTTATTATCTGCAAAAGGTTTGTGCTTATAAAAAACTTCCCGAATTCCTCTAACTGTATCAACCGTGGGACAGATAGCAGAAGCAAATTGTGACTTAGTCATCTTAGATGGATTGTAGACTTTTCCATCCCACTTAGCAGCTTCCCATGTGCTAGGCTTAATCCATCCAACACCATCGGGATCATGAGCAGTATTTGTATTGCCTAAAAATGGTTTTGTTTGGAATGTTTCCCATTTCGCTTGCTCAGGCGTATACTGAACCTTAGAATTTTGAGCGAACAAATTGTTCAAGCTACCAAGGGAGACGAGATAAGCTAAAATGCAGAGTTTCATAAATTTTCTTTTCATATAAATCCTATATTGCTTTGGGTTGAAGAAATTTTATTAATTATTTCTTTCCTAGGTAAGATTACAATATTATACAGTTTGAAAAATTTATCTATGATAAAAAATAAAAAAATAATTTCTTAAAATTTACACTTACTTAGGGTTTTCTTAAAGATTGTCTTGCCATAATATTACTCCCTTGCAAGATTTCCATGTGGAATATTTAATCTATTACGCAATTTCTGGAATTGCTGTTGGGCTACTCGCTGGCTTATTTGGTGTGGGCGGCGGAATCATCATGGTTCCTATATTGACATTTTCCTTCTATCAACTAGGCTTCCCAAGAGATATCATCTACCATACTGCTCTAGGAAGCTCACTTACCTGCATTCTCTTTACTTCCTTTTCTTCTTTGCTTACTCACGCCAAACGCGGTGCAGTCGATAAGCAAATACTTTTTTATTTAATTCCCACTGTTCTTTTTGGAACTGCAATCGGTGCTGCATTTGCTGGAAGTCTCAAATCAAAAGAATTGAAATTTGTTTTTATCTTTTTCATTTTTATATTTTCCTTTAAAATGCTATTGGGTGGTAGAAAAAAGAAAACATCCATACAGGTCGCAAATGAGGAATTTGCCGACCAAGCGGAATCTGAAATCAGACCTTTGCCTATCCTTTTTCACAATTTCATCGGTATCCTCATTGGATTCAGTTCTGCCTTAGTAGGCGTTGGAGGTGGAGTATTCACTTCAACATACATGCTTGCACTACGATATCCCATCCACAAAGCAATCGGAACATCTGCTGCTATAGGATTTCCTATTGCTATAGCGGGCTGTTTGTCCTATATGTGGATAGGATGGAATCATCCCTCATTGCCAGAATTTAGCCTCGGATTTATCTATTTGCCTGCGGTTGCTGGAATTATTCTTACAAGTTTTCCTTTTGCTTACTTGGCTGCAAAATTTGCCCACTCTCTTTCTAAAGAGAGATTACGTTTCATCTTTGCAAGCTTTCTATTTTTTGTTGGAATTGTTATGCTAAGTAGCGAATTTTTTTAAATTTTAATAAAAAAATCTTGTACTAAAACCTATACTAATTTCTACTTCATCTTGTGGAGAAACATCCTGGAAATTCTGTCTTAGTAGGAATCACAGGTGGACTTGGCTCGGGTAAATCTACTGTCTCGAAAATCTTTGAATCCTTGGGTGCGGTTCGAATTGATTCTGATGCAATAGCTAAAAGGTTTACAGATGCAGATTCCCCTGTTCGAAAAGAACTCCAGGACATCTTTGGATTGGAAAGTTTTCCCGATGGAGAGGTCGCTGACCGTGCTTCAATCGCAAAACAAGCATTTAACGATATAAAGAAAAAAAATGCTCTAAACAATCTACTCCACCCTCTTGTTCGGGAAAAGTTCTTAGAAGAACTTACTCATGTACCAGAAGGTTCTGTTGTTGCTTGGGAAGTGCCACTATTGTTTGAGACCCAAGGGAATATGATCTGTGATTTCACAGTCTGTGTTTATCTACCTGTAGAGAAGGCATGGCTAAGAGTGGAAGAAAGAGGTGGAATTCCCCGAAAGGATTTTGATGCAAGAGTTGCTGCACAAATGGATATAGAAGAAAAAAAGACTCTTTCGGATTACCTGATTTGGAACGATACTAGTAAGGAAGAGTTAGAAAAATCCGTTTATGCGATTTTCCAGGATATAAAGAACAGAATAAAGGTGAGTCATGAGAGAGAAAATTTTTTACGTAATCAATCTAGATAAAAATCGAATTGGACTTCTGTCCCTACTATTGCTTGGACTCTTATTTTCTTTTTTCTTCCTCGGAGTATCTGTAGGCAGAGGAAATACTAAAATTGCTAAAAGCCAAATGGCTAATGAAAATCAAATCTCGGAAGCAAGCGGCGAAGCGAAAGATGCCACTGATCCAAATTCAGTTTCTGAATCAAATGATGCTGTTGCTAATCATGCTTTAAATGAATCGAACCTAGTGAATGATTCTTTAAAAACTGACTCTGCCTTACCTTCCAATCCAAGTCAAGAAAATGCAGAATCAGCTGAAGAGATAAAGCTTTCGAATAAAGCACCTAATTCACTGCTTACTACAGCTACTAACTCTACAATTGTTGATCTGCAATCGAGTAAATTGGAACAAACTGTACCTTCGGAAAATACAAGAAGACAAGAGATACTACATAGCCAAGATTCAAAATCACTTTCTTCTCTTTCAAAGAAAACACCTAAGAAATCTAACACTCTTATATCTGGTCAAACTGGAATCTATACCGTTCAAGTTGCAGCCTTTACAGATAAATCTGTCGCAGAAACTTATGCAAAGAAAATCAACTTAGAGAATCCTCGCTTAAAAGTTAAAGCTTATGTCAAGAAACGTGGCAAGAATTTTCTAGTTCGACTAGGTGCAGACAATGATAAGGATCAACTTAAAAAACTTATCTCAATCCTAAAGTTGGATTCTTCTATTCGTAAATCAGCAATTATCGTTAAAAATTCTTAATTTTCTAGCTAAACCTTCCAACCCCAAATTGTTTTGACAATTTTGGGGTATTTTTTTATTTTTATTCACATCCTTGTATGAAAGAAAAACTATCAAAAATCTGGAATTCCATTTGGGAAAATGAATCAGGAAACAAGCTTATTCACTTTGTCAAAAAATTTATTCAACTCATTTTCTCAGCTACAGATCGATTCACTAAAGATGAAGATCTTATCCGTGCCGCTTCCATCAGCTATGCTATCGTTGTTAGTGCAATTCCTACATTGATCGTAGGTCTCTTATTAGCGGCTAACTTTATTAATATTAAAGACTACGAAGAACTCGCTAAAGAATACATCCGTAAGCATGGAATTCCTATGGATGTCTCTGCCTACTTCAAGATAATTTATGAGTTACTGAATAATACCGCAGCCCTAACTGGAATAGGATTTTTATTTGTACTCTTTTCTACAACTTCCGTTCTACGTAACTTAGAAGATGCAATTAATAAAATATGGCATATAAAAAGAAAGCGTCCATTTATTCAAAAGGTTGCAGAGTTTATAATGGTTGTTGTCTTTGGTCCCTTGCTTCTGACGATAGGACTTTCTACTGGCCAATCTCTTTTGAATGAATTCTCAGCTCCTAGTCTTTTAAATATTTATATCGGTGAAAATATTGAATATATAGTTGGCGACAAACACGTATTACTTAAAAAATTAAAAAATAAAAATTGGACCTATTCCAATATTCTAGATAAAATTGATTATGATTTTCAGAAAGAACCTACAATTTTCGATCCAGAGAGAAACAGAGTCCTAAGCGAAAATGAAATTGTATCCATCCAACATAGAGTAAAAAGAATTTCAAAACAGGATCTAAGAACGGCTGCATTTATGGATATAGCAGTCTTTGATAGAAATATTTTTATAGTAACCGATACTGGTGCTTTAATTTTTTCAAGAGATGGTGGTAAGTTCTGGCAAGCTAGAAATTTCCAAAGGAAACAATTGAATATTCTTCTTAAGACGAAATTCAATAAGATCAAAATGTTCAATGAAAATGAAGGAATCATCATAGGTAAGGCAGGACTTATACTTCGAACTGAAGATGGTGGTGAGAATTGGACACCATCATATGTCAATGAACTTAAAGAAGATTTACATAATTTAGCAGAAATATCACCAGGTGAACATTTAATCATTGGTGAATCATTCACTGCCTACTCCACTACAGACCAAGGAAAAACTTGGAAACCTTATAATCCATTAGCAAAATTGAATACTATTGATAAGGAAAATTTAAATGGAATTTCCGTAGTCAACGAATCCATATTTATTTGCGGTGATGCTGGTTCTATCTTAACCTCCAAGGATGCTGGGAAGACATGGTACAAGAAAAATATTGGTCTCAAAAAAGTTGATTTTGCAGATATAGATTTTATAGATGAAAAGAAAGGTGTTATGGTTGGCAGTGATGGAAATATCCGATACACTTTAGATGGAGGTGTAATTTGGAAGAAGGCTCAATCTCCAACCAGCCAAGACTTATATAATATCTATTATTCTAAGAAAGAGCATAGATTTTTTATTTTAGGCCAAAACTATCACATACTTAATAACGAAGAAGGGAGCTTAGAAAAATTTGCAATTTTCGAGAAGTCACCTTTTTGGAGAATTGCAGTGACTGCCTTAGGAAAGTTTTTCCTTCCCTTGTTTGTCTTATGGCTCATATTTTTCCTAGTTTATAGCATTATGCCTTATACCTATGTTCAACCCAAGGCAGCAGCCGTAGGAGCACTTTTTACCTCTCTTGCTTTAGTAATATTTATTATTGGATTTCAATACTATGTTTCATTTTTCTCTGCAAGTAAATTTGCCATCTATGGGACACTCGCTGCCATTCCACTTGCTCTTCTTTTAATTTATGTGTCTACAATTATCATCCTATATGGTTGTGAAATTTCTTATCTAATTCAACATTCTGAGCTAATTGTGCTTTCTTATAAGAACAGAAATACAGTAGAAATGGAAAAGCACCAAATCTGGAATGGAATCCAAATTCTATATCTAGTATATTCTAATTTTCAAAAAGGAAAAGGCGAAACAAGTGAGAATGATCTTCTTTACTATTGCCATTCGGAAGAACTAGAGTTCGAACGATTTATGAATGTATTTACTAAAAATGCAATCCTTGCAAGAACGGAATCTGGATCATGGACGCCTGTTACGGCTGCAAGCAATCTCCCATTAGATTTTATAATTGAAATTCTAAGTCCTGTTGGACTAGACATAGAACCTAATCTTGCTAAAAATAGGCTGAGTGATGATATGAAAAAGCTATTTGAGAGCTACAAAGAAGCTAGAAAAAACGTATTTAAAGCAAAGACTTTTGCTGATTTACTCTAGGCAATTGAATTGGAACAATTTGATCTAGATCAATTCATAAAAAGAATTAATTCATTGAGATAATTATTCTAGTTTCTAGTTTATATTTTAATTAGGAGATAATTATGAATAAGATATTCTTAAGTTTTTTATTTTTATTTTCGTTTGTTAGTGTACTTTTAGCAGCGGATATAAATCCGAAACCTGCGAATGAAATCAGACAAACTTCAGAAACAGATATACAGTTTGATTGGCCATGTGAGAATCTTTTTTCTCCCAACCATTCAATTACAAACTATTAGGATTTGAATAAAATCTTTCACACTAATTCATAATCTTGTCTAGTGTGCGAGATTCCTAATGCTATTGAAAATATATTTTAAATTTGACTGAAATATTGAATACTATGTATTTTTCTAATCTTTTATTAAATATCAAAGATAAATATTCCATTTACCTCAATGAGGATGAAATAAATAAGATAAAGAATAAATTCACAGAAACAAGTATTTCAAAAAGCGAAAAAATATGTTCAATGAATGAAATAATTGATCATTTGTATTTTATTAATTCAGGAATTGTTCGTGGTTATATAATTGATGGAAATTCTGAAAAAACTACTTGGTTTGCCAATGAGGGCGATTTCTTTACAAATGCTTTTTCATTTTTAACAGGACTTCCAAGTCGTGAAGAAATAGAGGCATTGGAAAATTGCAGCCTATATAGTATTAGAAAAAATGATTTAGATTATTTATATTTAGAAATTCCAAAACTGAACATGCTCGGAAGGAAAATATGGGAGCACTACTACATTAAATTAGAAAATCAAATGCAATCTCAAAAACTTAAAACTGTTAAGTTAAAATACGATAAATTTATTTTAGATCATTCAGAGATATTTAGTAGAGTTAAACTTTCCCATATTGCTTCCTATTTAGGAATAACTAACGAAACTCTAAGTAGGATAAGAGGAAATTACAATGGCTCGAAAAACTAGTTTAACTATTTTCAAAATCAATTTTCTCATTGTTGATATAGGTTTTATTATCTATTGGTTGATTACTTATATGAACTGGATTCCTGATGAATTCTTGTTTACAGATTATAAGAACCCATTGCTCGTTATATGGAATTGGTCATTCTTTCCAATAGATATTCTAATATCGATTACTGGATTCATTACACTGTATCTACTAAAAATTGGAAATCCTTTATGGCAGACCTTAGCGAAAATAAGTCTCACTTTGACATTTGCTTCTGGATTTGTGGCGATATCGTTTTGGATCATACAAGGCTTTTATGATCCAAGTTGGTGGCTACCGAATCTTTATCTGGCTACCTATCCGATATTATGTGTAGTATATTTTTATAAAAAGAAAATTTTTATTTAAAGAAATAAATATACTATAATAAATCACTCAACCAAATTCTTTCTAAGAGGTAAATATTTCAACTGGATAATTTGATTCAATTGAACAGGTTTAGACTTCTTTAGATCGCTTGGGCTCACTTCCTTGTAATCTACATACAATCGCCATGCGTATTGAAAATTGTTTCTTGTCCCGAGAACGTCCATGACTTCAATGCTCTGACTTGTACTTACAAATCGTATAGAAGGATCTTGTTGTAGGCTATATCCTGCTAAAATATCAGAGAGTTCGTTGCCTACTATGTTTTCAATAGGAAGTATGTAAACCTCTTTGCGATCTGGATAATCTACGATTAACTTGTATCCAACAATTGAGTTTTGATTCTTTGGGGAATTGGTATGGCAATCACTAAATAAAAACAAACTAAAAATAAAAACGAGTATGGTAACTCGACTTAGGTATAGATCAAGAAATTGGAAGTACGTATTTTTTTTTAAATTTTCCATTTTAGTTAGATCTTAATTTATTTGAATAATCACAATAATTTAAGATTGAATAGATCTTTAATTGTTTGCATTTATCTTCAGATGACAAGACGTCATTATTTCAAACAAGTCATTTTTGGTATTCTTCAAACTCTTTCTTTTTCTCTATTTGCCCAAAATGCAAGTCCGGATGCATTCAATCGAATATCATTTTCAAGAAAATTCTTCTGTTTTATTGATAGTGATACTTCTTTAGTCTCTGCGAAATCGTATAGAAATTTCCTTATTTGAATCTCACAATAGCTTTGCATAGCTTCTTGGTCCTTTAGAGTAAGAGAGGCTTCAGCTATCTTTTGCATTTCTTTGTAGCCATAGACAAGATCCTTTTTTAATTCAGAAAGATTATCTACAGCTCCAAAATGTGTGAGACAAGCAAAATCAGCACCTGTATTTACAATTTTATCCAGAGACTTATATGCCTCCTTTACATCATAGTCGGTTGGTGTGGTTGTAGGAAAAATAAACCTATGATCCTCATCGCCTATACTAGGATAGGCGATACCAAATGCATCTCCCGTAAAAATAACCTTAGAGAAAGATTCATAGATGCAAAAATGATGATTCGCATGACCTCTAGTATACAAGAATGTAAATCTACGATTGCCCCAAGCTAAGATTTCCTCATCTTGCATGATACGTACCCTAGATTCAGGTACAGGAATAATATCCCCATACAATTGCTTGAATACATCTTCTCCATACACCGTCTTAGAAGACTCAATCAATCGAGTCGGATGAATAATATGCCGAGCGGCTTTGGGATGAGCAAGTAAGCTAGCGTTTTTGCAATGCTGCATCAATAGACCCGAACCACCAGCATGATCTAAATGCACATGAGTAATCATACAATAATCAACATTGTCTAGACTCAATCCTAGATCGGAAACTTTTGCTAGAAGTTTGGGTATGGCATAATTTGTGTTATTTTCAATAAAACAAAGCCTATCTCCCTCCTGAATCAAATAGGCTGCTGCAACTCCAGATTCTACATATTCACAGTCTATAGTGTATATAGAAGAATCAAATTTAGTTTTCTGTTTCATTGTAGTTATATCCAATGTATAAATCCATTTCTGGCTGTGGGATTTTAATACTAGAGTCCTTTATTCTACTAAGATCATATGGTATTTCGTATGTGCTTTTATACTCTCTTCGGAAAAATGGGTTTTGCGAAATTCCCCTTTTAAATATGGAATGGCTTGGTCTTCATAAAAGGGACTGGCAAGATTTCCAGAATTCCCTGATGGAAGAATCGTCCTATTTTCATCCAGGTTATCAAGGCTAACAATACGCCTAGTGGAGGGTCCAGATTTTACCTTCCAAGTTCCATCAAGTAGTTGCGATTTAATATTATTCACAACTTCCGGGCTACCATTGGTTGGAAAAGGTCCTATATTAAATAGTAAATTCATAGGTTTCTTCATTCCTATAGGATGAATGAATTCTATAGAATATAATTTTTTCCAAGTCCAAAGCGAAGGAGATTTACTTACATGTTCCTTCAAATATGCTACAGATTCAGCAAGACTTATTTGCAGTATATCACCTCGTGTTTCTATTGCGGAGGTATCTTTATTGTCCCACAGTGGATGATTCTCTTTCTGAATTAAATGTTTATATGCATTCAAACTTTCCGCTGTGGATCCGTAAATCAACATCAGTTCTTCTCCCATCTCATCTTGGAGAAGATTTTTCATGACATGGTAAGTGAGTACATAATAAACAGTGGTACCTAAAGACTCAGTGTTAGCATCGCTATTCCACTCTGAAAGTAAGCGAATGGCTTCTTTAGCTAAGGTTTGATCTTGCTTACTCAATTTCAATATTGTTTCACTTTTAGGATTTAATTGACTTAGATAAACATCTAGAATTTTATGAGAAGATTCAGATTCTGTATCAAGAATT
This sequence comes from Leptospira sp., assembly GCA_002786225.1. Classification (GTDB taxonomy): domain Bacteria; phylum Spirochaetota; class Leptospiria; order Leptospirales; family Leptospiraceae. The sequence continues at coordinate 93,079 of PEQN01000002.1, forward strand.
AATTTTTCCATATCATCAATCCCAAATCTTTGCTTCTCAGATAGAACCTTAGTGATTCTATTGAATCTATCGGAGGGTTGCCAGTTTCCTTCTAATTGACCAAGTCTTTGTCTCCCGACAGAACTGGGCATATTGTTCGCAGTTGCAATAATCCCATTTGATGGATTCTCCAATTGAGGGTTACTTGCAAAAGGAAGTAGATCCACTACATCATCCAAACCAGATGGCCCGTCTAAGATCTTACGAGAATTCGTAATTCGATTCCTTATAGGAAATCTTCCTGCACCCCACCAGCCTATATCTCCCGATTTATCTATATAAGAAAAGTTAAGTCCTGGGGATGTTACCCGAGAAACTGCACTGCGCATCTCAGCATTGGACTTAGAATACAATGCCTCATGCAATACATCAAGTAAGGGGCTATTTTTATGGTGAAAGACCCAATAAATACTTATGGGTTTACCAGAGTAGCCTTTCACAAAATCACTGTAAATCGGTCCATGAATGGTTTTTCTGACTTCAAAATTTTCTGTAGCTTCTGCCTTAACTTCTATAGCTTGTGGAAGGAATTCTAAATCTTTCCATGAACCTTTGTGCAAATATTTCTTACCATCCTCAGAAAGAGTTTCCGAATAAAGGTCAACGTCATCATTTTCAAGCATGGTCAAACCCCAAGCCTTAGTATCTGTATTCCCAACCAAAGGATAAGGAACTCCAGCCAAGTAGTAGCCATAAACATTCATCCCAGGATAGACAAGATGTGCCTCATACCAAGTTCCAGGATTCGAATAACCAATATGGGGATCATTACAAAGTATAGCCTTACCAGATTCAGTTCTAGCACCAGCTAAGACCCAGGAATTGCTTCCTTCTACAGGAGGAAGATTTACAATTGCCTTTTGAAAGGCTGCAAGGAATTGATCCATTCCATGACTTGATTGTGAAGCATTCTTCTCTCTAAGATTCATTGTTGAATAAGCTTGATTTAAATTTTGTTTGTTTAGAATATGAGAAGTATTTTGAGTCTGATTTGTATTTTCTTTATTTCCTTTATCATCTCGATAAGAAAGAAGAGGAGGACTCGGTTGGTCTTCTTGTATAGATGAACCTTTCTCAAAATCATATCTTGGAAATAAATCCTCTATCTTTCGATCGGGAAATTTTTCAGAGAGAATGCTATATAAAGAATCGGTTTTAATTCCCTCTGCAAAAGAAAAACCCATATAGGCAAGCGAAGTCAGAGCATCCTTTCTCTCAAATTTCTGAACCGGGATATTTAAAATTGTGTATTCCATAGGAAGATTCCCTTCTTCTAAAAAAGAATTCACACCTAGGAGATAGTGATCTAAGTTCGTCCATGCTTCTGGAGAAATCTTTTCTTGGGAATTGGAATATTCCATAGCCCACTCCGTAAGCAATAAAGTTCGGAACATTTTGTCTACGGGCAGCAAATCCTTGCCAAGTATTTCAGCAAGTCGACCCTGGGATAGTCTTCGGATAATTTCCATCTGAAACAATCTATCCTGAGCCACAACATAGCCTAATGCAAAGTAGGCGGACTTTGCATCTTTAGCAATTATATGGGGAACACCTGACTCGTCTCTGTAGACATTGACCTCTGAACCAATGCCTTTCACTAACTTCGTTCCTGAATAGTTAGGTGCTTGGGAAATGAGTAAACTTTCCCAAACAACTATCATGACCAAGACTATTACCAAGCACCATCCACTCAGGCGAGTCAGAAAGATCATTTTTCTTGGCTCGCTAGAGTTTCTAACTGTTTGATACGATCTGTTTTCTCTTGGGCTGACCAGGCATTCTTAGAGAAAGTCTCAACCTCATATTTTCTGGTTTCATATCCTTCTTTAAAAGGAAAAACCAACTCACGATCTGGTTCAGTCGTCCTAGCTGCTTGGATTTTCTTTAAACCTTCTGCACCTTGGCTGAACCAATCTGGATCTATAGGAAGATTTACTCTATGACCTCTAAAATCAGTAGCTATATAAGGACCATCCAGTCCTTTATCTCGCAGAATTTTACCAAAAAATATAAATTTTACTTCCTGAGTTCCAGAGTTTAAAGTTCCGTCAAATGTTGCATAGGCAATGTATTCTCCATTCCTCTTGTCTTTGATATTGGCTTCTAAGTGATATTTCCCTTTTGTGAAAACATTCAAGACTGCTTTTACAACCAAAGAACCCTCATCCACTTGTTCTGTGAAATTTCCCGTAAACCTTGCTGCTACACTGGGTGATGAGAAAAAGCTTGCTGTTACTTGGGATTTCTTGCCTGGACCATAGGTAATATCAGCTACCAGAGACATATCACCCCAATCGCCTTTCAAAGGTTTCCACTCAAAGGTAAAAATTCCATCACCAGCAGATTCATCTCCATTTTGGCCATTGTCATTTACATCAGCGCTCACAGCTCCAAATCTTTTTCCTTCGAACTCTCTAAATACTTGGTGTTTATCTATAGAAAGTTTTACTCTTTTGCGATCGCTGTCTCTGCATTCAAGAGTAACGTGCATTTTGTCATCCGTTCCTATCACTGCCCAAGCACGTGGCTGAAAGAGACAAACATAACCGTTTGGTTCTTTGGATTCCGGAGTATCAAATAGATAGGAAGGAGAATTTTCAACGATAAAGGGAAAGGCTAAATCATGGTTTAATATAGACATAGGCCTAGAATATGGAGGATATTGCGCCCATTCTTTGTAAGTTTCAAGAAGAACCCCAGCGCTCACACCATCTTCCGATGCATCAAAATTGCTTCCATCAGAGCCATCTTCACCATTTCCTGAACCGTCTCCAGAAGTCGGATCGGAACTGCGTGACATTCTTTCTGCATATTCTTCTTTGGTCTCCGTACTGAATGGATTTGGTCCATCTTTGTCAAAAACCCACATAGCAAGCAATAATACGATGATTCCAATTCCGCCAAATAGCAGATACTTCTTAGTATTTTCTGTCATAAACTTCCTCAATTTGGATACATTTTTCACAAAGCACGAAAAGAGGCAAGAATTTCCCAATTGTGGCAAAATTCTACGAGATTTTTCTAAATTTAAAGATCTCAGAAATAATTTATTTTTTTGACTCACTATCAAAAAATGTTTGAAATCATTTTGCCATAAATAGTATAGTTTTGGCAAGAGGAGAATATATGAAAAAAAGTTTATTTGGAATGGCTATTTTACTTTTTGTGTCACTAGGCTTGCAGGCTCAAACACATACCATCTTCATTCATGGAAAATCTAGCAAGAACCACAATGGAATTGGAACAACAGATGTTAATAATTACTGGGCTGGGATGTCAAATTCTGTTCCTGGAAGCAAAATCTTCATAGGTTATGATGGAACAACGGATCCAAGAACCTACGGCTCATCTCGTGCACAAACCAATATTTCAACAGGACTTACGAACAACTGTAGAGGATCCAACTCTTGCAAAATCGTATGCCACTCAGCGGGATGCTATGCAATCGAATTCTGGCTTTCTAATTTAGGTGCTACTGCTTCTAGCAGAGGATTCAATATTACGAAAGTAACTGCACTTGCTGCGGCTTCTGGCGGTTCTGAATTAGCTTCTGCTCTGAACGGAATTACTTTTGGATTCGGTGGAAATGCTATGGACAAGGCTTTGATTGTATCAACTGCAAGATCTTCTTTCAACCATAACAACACAGGTGGAGTACCTATCTATCACGTTCCTGGTTACAAAGGAATGTTTGGAGCATCCGCCATTTTACCTGGAGAAGATGATTATGCCGTAGCTTATCACTCTGCTTGTGCTTATAGCCGAGTTGGTGGTGTGAGCAAATGCCAATCTTCTTTAACCCAAGGTGAAGGGATCTGGCCCTTTCGTAGTAATGTAACTTACAACCAATATTCTGGACACTTTAGAGCACCGTCTTTATCTTCTGCTGGTCTTTATAAGGATCATGGAGAATTGAAAGCTGAAGGAAATAGATAGTTTTTAAGTTGTCTCTTTCAATCTAAATTCTATTAGATTGAATAGAAGCCCAGCGATTTGCTGGGCTTTTTTGTTTTTAAGTTTTGTAATTACAACTCTTTTCAAACGCTAAACTCTTAAAAACTACTTGATTAGAACCTAGTCTTTATTTTTGAATAAAATAAATGTTGCTAAGATTTGTTAACTTACAGAATGTTAGCTTTGAAGGAAGAATTTCTGGTTTAATTCCTAATTCTAGCCTCACTCTGACTTTGAAGGATAGTCTGAGATGAGATATTTTAAAAATGAAATCTTTGAAACTACTTCAATCTTGCTTGGTAAAGAATTACTTCATTCGTGAGACTATCTCTTCTATTTTTTAGAAAGAACTGAGCTTGGGGCGTCGCTACCTTATAGGCAGTGTATGCTTTTACCTTAGTAAATTCTATTTTGTTTCCAAAAAACTCACCCATCTTAGCTACCCAAGAATCTTGAACGAGTAAATATCTTGTTCCGTCTTTCTTTAATTCTGTTTCAAAAATCTCTGGATCGAACAAGGTTTTGGTGTAACGCTTGGAATAGAATGCATAGGATCTTTTGCTAGCAGGAATCCCAAACAAATACAAACGATTTGCTTTTGGTTCATGAATTTGCAAAAACTTACCAACAGCCTTAGCAGGTTGGTAGGATGTTAGCAAAGGATAAACGACAGAACTTACATGAGAGAAAAACAATGAAACACTGATTAATAGTATAGAAAGTGTTACTATAGCCTTGGAAGACTTCAGATAGAATCCCAGAAAAACTGCAAAAAGCAATAGAAATAAAAAATAATACAATAGTCCAACATCCATAATTAAAATCGGTATTGAAATACTTCCTAAGATAAAAACTATAGCTGTGAAGTAGAATAAAGAAAGTGGGAACCTATGTTCTTTGGGAAAGAAACTAGCACTCTGATGGACGGAATTTAGAATTTTGTATAGAAATCCAGAACCAAGAACGGCACCTGCAGGAAGACACCAATAGATGTATTGTGGCAATTGGAATCTTGAAAAGCTTATTAAGAAAAGAAAAAGAAAGAGCCAAAATCCTAATACAAAATCTCCCTCTTTGTATTCGTTATTTATAATTTTCTTAGGAAGTTTGAGAATCCCATTTTGTTTGTTGTAGGATCTTAATTTTGCAATAGCGAAATAGAAAAATGGAAGAATAAAAATTCCATAAGCCCAGGAGAAGCTAGAGTAAAAATAAAATGGATTCAAACTTTGGTTGTATCGCTTCAAATAGAATCTACCAAAAGACTGTATCCATAGAAAAAAATAAGGTCCGTATGTTTTGAACTCAAGGTATAGTGGAATACACCAAAGAAGGGCAGGAAGTAAGGAAAGAAAAACTCCTGGAAATAATTTCATCTCTAGAAGTCTCTTCCAATCCCTTCTAAATAAAATATCACCTCCAATAGAGATCGCAGGTATCACCATAGCTATGGGACCCTTAGTTACAAAGCCCAAGCCCATAGCCAAGTACATAAGGTAATAATAATTGCGGTTCACTTTAAAACCCATATAATAAAAACAATGAACAAGAATTAAATATGCGGTAAGATATACATCTATCTTAGGATCAACTACCATTGAATAGAGTCCAGGGGAAAGAGAATAAAGAAATACGGCAAGCCATGCGATGTCTCTATTGCCTGAATAGAGTTCCGTTAGCTTAAAGATTCCCATGAGAGAAAGTAGAGTTAATAGGATAGCTGGAATTCGAAAGGCAAAATTTTCATATCCGAATATAGCAAAAGAAGCAGCTATCTTCCAGAAAGTTAGAATTGGTTTATCTAAATACTTTCTACCATTGTCTATGATCACAAATGGGTTCCCTGATTCAACGAGTTCTCTTGAAATTTCTGCATACTGAGAGGAATCAATGTCAATGAGATCTAATGGAAAAGTTAAAAATAAAGGAAGTAAGGATACGAATAACAAGATATAAAGATTCGTCTTTGTGAATAAACTTGACTGATGAGAATTTAAGGAATCGTCGTTGGAATGTTTCATAGTATTTTTTTGTAGTATTTGCCTTTAGTGCAGTTTATAAATAATTATTCTTTTTAGATTGATCAATCCATATAGCCTGATTCAAGTACGCAAGCTTGTAAACCTTTGCAAGTTGTTTCTGTCTCAAAGCATGGCAATATAAAACTCTGCTCTCTTGTACAACCTTTTTCACAATCTATCGCAAGCTTGGATCTCTCTACATCTGTAATCTTAAAGTCTTTTCCATACCTTTCTTCTGCACATTGTGAAAATTTGGCACAGGCAACATTGCATTTTTGTTCAACATACTCATCGCAACCCGAAAGAAAATACAAAGTGAGAATCAAAATAAAATAGTGAAATATCCGAGAAAGTTTCATGAATCTATATTTTCTTAAAGAATTAGATTGTCAATACCGTAGTCGCCTAGAAGACCAAGTTTTTATCCATTTTCCTCTTGTTTAATTCCTGGATTTTCTTAATTTGGAAAAGGGTTGGTATGATAATGAATCACTTTTTTAAATTTCTAATTTTTTTCTCAGTCATGTTTGCATTCTCCTGCAATGATATCGGTAGAACATTTATGAAATTCTACACACGCAAATACGAAACTGAACAGAAGATTCTGAACACAAAACCTCTTTTTGTGGCTGAAGATGAAAAGCGTTCTAAAGTATTGATAAATTTAAATGAAGTTACAAAAATCCAAGAACCTACGGATATTCAATTTCCACCTCATGATTCGAGGTATATGTTTCTCTTAGAAAAACGAGGAAAGGTCATCGTCTTCGATAGAAGCAGTAAAAAATCAAGAACCATTTTAGAATTAGATGTTATTTATGATAGTGAAGAAGGATTACTTGGACTTGCCTTTCATCCAGAATATCCAAGAAAACCATTGGTTTATGCAAACTATGTTCTCTCTAAAAATGGTAAAGATCTTACTACGATTTCCGAATTTACAGTAGAATCTCCCGATTCCTTCGATGCTATGAAAATTGGCAAAGAAAGAAAACTCCTTGAAGTGGAACAGCCTTACCCTAACCACAATGCGGGTCAAGTTGCCTTTGGAAAAGATGGCTATCTTTATATTGGATTAGGTGATGGTGGTTGGAGAGGAGATCCACTCAGCAATGGACAAAATCCAAAAACTCTATTAGGATCTATGCTTAGAATTGATCCAAATCCCGATAATTCATCTAATAAGCCTTATACTATACCCAATGATAATCCTTTCTTGGATGGAAAGTTTGGTCTTAAAGAAATCTATGCTTATGGACTTAGAAATCCTTGGAGATTTTCTTTTGCACCTGATGGTAGATTGCTAGTTGCTGATGTTGGCCAGGACAAATTCGAGGAAATTGATATTTTGGAAAAAGGGAAAAACTATGGATGGAATCCTAAGGAAGGATTTCATTGTTACATAGAAAATTGCAAAGAGGATTCCTATGCAGACCCAATCTATGAATATGGTAGAACTGAGGGTCAATCTATAACTGGTGGTTATGTATACACCGGTTCCTCTATTCCAGCCATTAAGGGAAAATATATCTTTGGCGATTTTATCGCAGGAAGAATCTGGGCAATAGATCTTCCCAAGAACCAAGAAACTCTTGATCCTCAGAAAACATTAGCCTTAGGAAAATGGAATATTCTGATATCAACTTTTGGAAGAGACAAGGATGGTGAAATTTTTGTAGCTGATTACCAAACTGGTAAAATTTTCAAATTGATAGAGCAAGCAGAGAAATGATTTCATAATTTAAAATTTATTTTTTAAAATAGTTGGAATTAAGCATGGAATACTATATTTTTCAGGAGACCTATGACAATTTTTAATCAATTCAAAAACAGATTTTCGAAACTTCCCTTTTATGTAAAATTTCATTTGGTTCTCATAGCTGCTGGAATGCTTTTCCTAACACTGTATCGAATTGCCTTCTTTCTTTTATATTCTTATAGAATCCAGACTGCAAGCCCAATTACGGTAGCAAAAGCATTCTTCTTAGGTCTAAGATTTGATTTTTCTGTTTTGAGTATTTTTATTGGTATTAGTTTACTCTACTCGACTATCCATTTTTTAAATATCAGAAAGAGTTTTCGTTTTGTTTGGCGAGTGATTCCTGTTTTTTTTCTGACCATCCTAATCTTCTTATTAGTTGCAGACTTAATTTATTATGAAAATGGCAATAAGCATATAGGCTATGAGGCTTTTGCTTACTTGGGATGGGAAATGTTTCCCTTAATTGGATCTGCATTTTCGCAAAGTCCAATTTTATTTATTCTTGGCATATTAGCAATTTCTCTTCTAGTTTTTGGTATCTACAAGGTTCAGTCTAAATTTCCTTATATTCATACTCCTTTTAATTATAAAATAGCAATATTACAATTTGTTGTAGTATTAGCCTTTCTTGTCATTGGAATTCGGGGAGGATTACAGGTAAGCCCTCTTAGATCGAGTGATGCTATTATTTCCAAAGATACTATAGTCAACGATCTTGTTCTAAATCCTGGCTTTACAGCAATTACCGATCTAAAGATGACTCAGTTTGATAAAAGGCACAGAATGAATTTGGTTCTTGCTGCATCCCTGGTTCGTAAAGAAATTGAATATGAAGGGACTGAATTCATAAGTCCTGAATACCCTCTTTTACGTAAGACTACAACCATTAGTAATAAACCTCTGCCTAATATTGTCGTTGTTGTATTGGAAGGTTGGACTGGTAAATATATTGATAGAATAGGTACCGGCAAAGTAAACAACAAGATTCTAACTCCCTATTTCAATGAGCTAACAAAAAAAGGCATCTTCTTCAATCGGTTTATTGCAAGTGGAGGAAGAACCACGAATGGACTCATGGCTTTGATTGGTGGAATTCCCGATAGACCAGGTTTAACAGCAGTTAGAACTCCACAAATTCTGAATCGCTTCTCTGGACTTGGAAATATAGGAAAATCCTTAGGCTATGAGACACTATTTGTTACAGGAACAGAGCTGAGCTTCAATAATAAGGGAAGTATCATGTTTCATTGGGGATTTGATACCTTAGTTGGCAAGAAAGAGTTAGAAAAAAATCCAAACTATAAAACAGGACCCTGGAGTTATTTCGATGAAGATACCTATAATGAATTGCATAATCGACTCTCTAGCTATCCTGAAGATAAAAACTTCATTGCTGTAATCCATACTGGAACAACTCATTATCCCTATACGGTTCCTGATGAAAAATTTAAAGTCTTTGATAAGACTACCCAAGATCATGAATACTTGAACGTTTTGCACTATGCTGACTGGGCTTTAGAAGGATTTATCAATAAAGCTAAATCTGCGAAATACTTTGACAATACTATTTTTGTATTAGTATCCGATCATTCCCACCACAGATTTCTCAACTATTATGAAGATAGATCTGTACCCTTTTTAGTCTATGCTCCCAAAATCATTCAAGCTGAACTAAGGACTGAAATTGCATCTCAGTTAGATGTTCTGCCTACTATTGTTGGTTTTATGGAAAGAGAGGTTTATTTTAGTTCTATGGGTAGGGATTTACGAAAAACCAAATCCAAATCTGCTTACTATGCCTATGGGAATATTTTTGGATGGATAGAGGATGAAATTATGTATGTCCAAGCCTTAGAACATGGAGACGGTGAAACGAAAACAATCTCCCCACCCTTTAAAGATTTAAAATTATGCCAAACTAATATCCTTCTCTGCCAAAAACACCATGATATGACCCTAGCCTACTTAAATATTAGCAATGAATTATTGATTTTAAATAAATTATTTCCTTCAGACAAAAGCTTGGAAGAAATTAAGAAAGGATTGGGCAAGTAAATTAATCTTGCCTTGAACATCGCTATCGTCCAAGGCAGAGTATGGAATTATGAAGTGGCTAAACTATAGCTATAGAAAGTTTTTCGTTTCACGACGATCCAAAATAAAGAAGCTAGGGCTAGGGCTAAAAGTGGTATAGATAAATACACTATAGCTGGTATGTGAAAGTAAACAGCTACACCCACAAGAAAACCAACCAAGATTATATTTCGTATCACTTCACTTCTCTTAGACCACTTTTTCATTTCCATAGTACGATTGATAGAAACAAGACTAAAAACCACAAAGGATCCGACGATGATAAGCGGCCATCCCTGGGTCACATCTAATTTTGCAACCTTCCAAATAAGTAGTCCAACGGATACAAGAACTATCGCTTGTAGAATAACATAGATCATAACATTCAAAGGGGTTTTTGGATCATACTTTTCTAAATAAGCCGGTTCTTTAAACTCATCTTCTGGTGTGATCATATAGTCAGGCTTCCATCCTGGCTCTTTAAATACCAATTTGAGTCTATCGGACCAGTTTCTCGCTTTTTTCATATTTGCAAGAATCTCAGAGTATACATGCAGATTCAAAGTAATAGGATTGAATGTTCTTACAGGTTTTGTTAATCCGTAAATTACTTCGTCTGTCTCTTCTTCGAAACTTCCGAACAATTTGTCCCAAATAATGAAAATACCACCATGGTTTCTATCTAAATACTTTCTTTGAGTGCCGTGGTGAACTCTGTGATTGGAGGGCGTAACCATAAAGAGCTCCAAGAAACCAAGTTTACCTACGAATCTTGTGTGAACAAAAAATTGATAAACTTTGAGGATTCTATGGCTAAGAAAAAACATTTCCCAAGGAATACCGAGCATAGCCATAGGAAGAAAATAAGTATATTCAAATATTCTTTGAAATGCATTCCCTCGGAAAGCTACGGATAAATTCATTTCTTCTGTGGAATGGTGAGTAACATGACAAGCCCAGAGAATATTGATAGTGTGAGTATGTCTATGAAACCAATAATAAATAAAATCAGCAAGAACTATGGAAAAAACCCATGCTGCTAGAACATTCCAATGAACTGTAAAATTTGGTTCCAAGCTAAAAGGGCTTAAGAGGGGAAAAAGTTGGATCCCGATTTGGGATAAAGAAAAATTTGACTCAAGCCAATTGTAACAAAATAAGGCACCAACTAAAATTCCTATTCCAGCCAGGGCAAAAATCACACCATTGCTAACATCGGCGATTAAAACATTGACCCTGTAGTAGCCTCTGTCCTTCCAAAACGAGAAGAATGCTTCTACTCCGATGAGGATGATCATAGCCGCAAAGGCATACTCCATAAAAATATCACTGTTCATAGACATTAGACTTGCGCCTCCAAACATGTAGAAGCCCTAAATTTGAGTTTTTAGGGAATCTGTTTCTATAATTTTGGCAGGTACTGCTCTGTCAAATGACTTTTCCCTTAGCATATTCCTAGTAAAAATGAAATTCTCTTCGAATGGGTGATCTGAACTTTTCTTTCTAGCACCTTATTTTAAAATTTTTTTTAAAATCTCCCGATACCCTTTTATGCTTAAAACTGTTTCGAGACCTCCCACATAACGAATACCTACATCCCAATGGTAAAGACTTCTTTTTCTTTGGAAGCAGTGGGTATATCCCCCTGGTTGAAAATGTTTTTCAACTATAAGAACTTTTTTGTCGGCATCTTGGGCAAGCAGACTTGCTAAAGAAAACTTGAATCGGAGGTATTGACAGTAAATAAAAAAGAAAGGAAGAATTCACATTTTTAAAAAACAGAATCATTGTAATTTTAAAATGTTGAGAGAAAGTTGATTGGTAAAGATTCTGACTTATGGGTTTAGTAAACTTAATACTTGGAGCCATAGCAGCCTTCCTAATAGCAACTGGTCTAGTTAAAGACACAAACCAAGATTTAGCAAACCTAAATTTCAATGATTCCAAAGAAGAAGTTATTTCGGAGATTGATTTTGAAAGACTAAAAGCTGTTGCACGTGAATTAATAAAATATCCTTATGTTGAATTAACGCCCCACACTTCCAAAGAGCTAGCTGCACTTCCCTATGATAGATACAAAAATATTCGCTTCCTAACTGAAAAATCTTTATGGAGAAATGAAGGAAGTGCATTTCAAATTCAATACTTGCCACCTGGTCATCTATACAATCATGCTATCAATTTAAATGAATTAGTTGGAACAAAATATAAAAAAATTCCTTATTTAAATGAATACTTTGATTGGTCAGATGTAGGAAAGGTTAAACTAAAATCAGAAATAGGACATACTGGATTCAAAATACATTACCCAATTAACACAGATGAACATACGGATGAGTTTGTTGTTTTTCAAGGAGCAAGTTATTTTAGAGTAGTATCGGAAGGACAAGTTTATGGTCTTTCTGCTAGAGGCATCAGCATCAATACTGGTTTGCCGAATGCTCAAGAAGAGTTTCCTGTTTTTAAAGAATTTTGGATTAAAAAGCCTGGAACCTTTGATTCTACAATTTATATTTATGCCCTGTTAGATGGCAAATCTATAACAGGTGCCTATGAATTTGAAATCAAGCCTGGCAAAGTTACTAAAACAAAAATTACTGCTGAAATCTATTTAAGAAGAAATGTTGAAAGATTGGGTATAGCACCATTAACAAGCATGTTTTGGTATGGTGAAAATTCACAAATTCCGCAAGGCCAAGCCTACCCCGAAGTTCATGATTCAGATGGAGTACAAATTAAAACTGAAAATGGTGAAACGTATTGGCGTCCCATTGATAATCCGAGAAAACCACATAGTCAGTTTATTGATTTAGAAAATCCCAAAGGATATGGACTTATCCAGAGAGATAAAAACTTCTCTAGTTATGAAGACACAAATATGAAATACCAATTACGCCCTAGTGCTTGGATAGAACCAGATATTTCTTTCGGAAAAGGCCAACTGCAACTTTATAGGTTTCCTACGAATCAAGACTCTGATGATAATGTAACACTTATTTGGATACCATCTAAGCTTCCTAATCTTGGTGAACCTTTACATCTAAGTTATACAATATCTTGGAATGATCCTGAACCTGAAAACATAGGCTCTGTTGTAGCAACTCGAACCAATATAGGCAAAGATGGCGATAAGCAATTCTTAATTGATTACAAAGGAGGTAAACTTGAATCATTTAATGATGAAAACTTACCAACACCTGTAGTAGAAGTTAGCAATGAAACTTTTGAAGTTTCGAATATTTCAATTCAAAGAATACCAGAATCTGAAAAAATTCGTTTATCTTTCCAAATTCCTGCAAAATATGCTAACAAAACAACAGAGCTTAAAGCATTCATAAAAGATAAAAATGAAATTATTACTGAAACATGGATTTCAACTTGGGATAAAGAATGCCAACCAGTGAATTAGTCTTGGCATTAGAAAGACGGTTGAGAGCCCTTGGTAACGATGATCCAATTTTTATAGCAAACACTATTCAACTCTTAATAAATAAAACCAAAAATAAAAGCCTAGAAGAAGGAATGGAGGAATTTGAAATATTAATGGATTCGATAATTCGGTTGGATCTTAATTTGTCTTCTGAAAAATTTCCAAATTTAGTTTATGAAGGTGTAGTTCTAGGTGAATTTAAGAACCATCCTAAATTCAATTTCATTGCTGAAACCCTTAAGGATCAGTTTTCTTCCCGTGGGAAAGGTTTTGGAAAAATGGTTCCTAGACCAATTGACTTCGGAAGACTTTCTAAATTAGCTGAAGAGAAAATTGATAAAACTACCCTTTTCTTTACGATTTTATTTTGGACTGCGATTTATTCAATTATCCTATATTATGTTTAACTAATATATGATAAAATTCAACTTCAATACTTATACATTTAGGCTTTTCACTTTTTGGGGATTTGTGAATTTAATTTCAGGGTATGGATGCCTGGTATATTTCCAGTTCTTAACATTTCGCCAGTTTAATTTGATTGATGGTTTTTTATTGGTTATTTTTTCAATCTTATTCTTACATTTATCCTATGGAGCCTCAATAGCCTTATTTGGATTCTTACAATACTTAAAAGGAGGAGATCCGAATCGTTGCATAATAAAAGAAGTTTTATTAAATTCTACTAACATTGAAAATGTTCCTGTAGCAGTCGTTATACCTATCTATAATGAAAACACAATTGAAGTTTATCAAAGAATATCAGAAATGTTCACCTCATTAAAATCTTCAAAGGATGGAAAATCTTTCGACTTTTTTATACTTAGTGATACGAATCAATTGCACATTTGGTTAGAAGAAGAATTAGAATATATACAATTAATAAAGAAGACAGAAGGTTTTGGAAGAATTTATTATAGGAGGCGTAAATCAAATACAAATGGTAAAAGCGGTAATATATCAGATTTCTGCAGAAGATATGGCAAAAATTATCGTTATATGGTAATCCTTGATGCAGATAGCTATATGAGTGCTCAAAGTATTACCCTTTTAACTAAGAAAATGGAATCTGATCCTACTGTGGGGATAATTCAAACGAATCCCAAAATTTACAAAAGTCAATCTCTCTTCCAGAAATTATTTGAATTTTCACAGAAACTATATAGTGAATACTATTTGATTGGAGCAAACTATTGGCAAATGAATTCGAGTTCTTATTGGGGACACAATGCAATCATACGTATTGAGCCATTCATTGAACATTGTGCCTTGCCTAAATTACCAAAACTTGGCGCCTTAGGTGGGAAAATTTTAAGTCATGATACTATAGAAGCTGCACTTATAAGAAAAGCTGGGTATTCTGTTCAATTTACCATTGATTTAGAGGGAAGTTATGAAGAATATCCTCCAACTTGGATTGATTCCTTACAACGCGATCAAAGATGGTGCCAAGGAAACTTACAACACTTTTGGTTTTTAGGATCTGGAGAGTTAAACTTTCAATCAAAAATATCAATTGTACTTGGGATATTCTCCTACCTTTCAAGTGCTCTTTGGTTATTATTTATTTTAATTTCTCTTGTCTTGTATCTAGATGATCTTAGATTTTTTAGACTAGCATTTAACTCTAAAGAATTTGAAATTATATTCAAAGAATTCTTTATAGGTAAAGCATTGCAATTGCAAGTAATAACATTATCCTTGTTATTTGTCCCAAAGTTAATTTCTTTTATTATTGAATTCCATAAACCAAAAAGAATTTTAAAATCAAGATTTACAATATCTTTTTTATTTCTAATTGAGATTATACTATCTTCCTTGATGGCTCCAACTAATATGTTTATGTATGTCCAGTTTATTATATATACATTCTTAGGGAAAAAAGTAATTTGGAAAAACCAAAATCGCAAAGTAGATAATCGCATTTCGATTAAAAATGCGTTTTCTATTTTTAAATTTCCATTTACAATTGGATTATTCCTCTCTATAATATTATTTATTTCAGAAATCGAAATCTTTTTTTGGATTTCACCAATTTGGTTATCATGGATTCTTTCTCCTTTTATAGCTATGTATACCTCTAAACAAAATACTAAAACTGATAGAACAGAAACTAAAGAATCCAAAATCAACGAACAAAACGCCTTAAAGTTAGTATTGTCAGATCCTTATGTTTATGGTAATCATCTTTTTATGGTACGAGAACGACTATTGGAAAAAGAAAAATCCAAAATAGCTCTTAAGCATTTATGCGATAAATTGCTAATGAATGGTCCGAGCTCAATTTCAACGAATCAATTGAATCGAATTCTATTTAGCAAAACTGCATTATTGTATTTCCATAGTAGATATTGGAAAACTTATCCCAAAAATAGAAATCCATATTGGAATTAAATTGCGTGTTTGCCTTTAATTTTTCTTTTTAAAAATTTTGGAAAAGATAACAAAAATCTCAAAAGAAAACTTTGGAATGTTGTTCTTACGGATTAACAATCATCTAATTGCATGTGGAAATAAATGTGAATTAGAAATAATATTAATTGAGTTATAATACAATATTTTACTTTTATTTTTTAGAATAATATAATATCAAATTAATATGGAAATATGAAATATGAACTTTAAAAATAAATTATTTGTATAGTTTTAAAAAATATTAAATTGTTTTATTTAGAATAGATAGGTTAAATTTCAAATTCTAAGATAAATCTAGTTCCATTTTCCCTTTCGATTTTAATTGACCCATGCATTTGATCAGAGAGAAGTTTAATCAGTTGTAATCCAAATCCTGAAGTGTTATCAAAATCGATATTAGCTGGGATTCCTTTACCATTGTCTTGGTAAATTATCCTGACTAATTCATCTCTCTTTGTGGCAGTGACAGATATGATTCCCTTAGTTTGATTGCTAAATGCATATTTCATAGTATTCGTTATTAGTTCATTTATTAAAATTCCTATCGAAGATAAAATTTTACTATTTAATATTATATCTTCGATTTGAGTAAGAATTTCTATATCATAAGTAGAAGGAAAAAGTTCAATTATTTCTTTAATTAAACTTGGCAAATAAAGTTTGATAGATAGTGAATTTGAGTTATCTGATTTATATAATTTATCATATAAGACAACCATAGATTGAACTCTTGATGCAGCATTTTGCAGGTGAACTTTTGCTAAATTATCATTTTGCATTTCTGCTTGCAAAGAGAGTAAGCTTACGATAATATTCATATTATTTTTGATCCTATGTTGGACTTCTCTCAATATAAATTCTTTCTCCTTAAGCAAACTTTTTAACTTTTTTTCCATTTCTTTTTGTTTGGTAATATCTTGAAAAGTTCCCGTTAATTTGGTAGCTTTTCCATTCAACATTGTAACAGAACATGTTGTTCTTACGTCTATCTTCCTTCCTTTAGTAGTATAGGTTTCTAGTTCCAAATCATAGCCTATGCCTTCGTTGATAGCTAGCTGAATTGCTCTTGATAGTATATCCTGGGATTCTGGAAGATAAAAACTAATTCCAGCATCCACTGTTGGAGTAAATTCTTGAGGATTTGTATCATGAATTTTATATGTTTCATCCGTCCAAAAAAGAACCCCTGAGATTAAATCAAATTCCCATCCACCTAACTTGGCAATAGATTGACTTGCTTCTAAAAGTTGAACATTTAAACGAATTATCTCTTCAGCCTCTTTGGACTTAGTAATATCAAAGAGGGTTACTAAATGCTCCCCTTTAAATGAATTACCGAGAAGGGAAGCTTGTGCTATGACTATCTTATCTTCGCCATTTTTGCATCGAACTGTAATTTCCATAGGCTCGAATTTAGTATTTTCTTTCTTTGCGGTATTTAAGCGCTGTATCCAAGTTTCAGCAACCATATCCCTGTAGGATGGATTCGGATAAGCCTTAGGCCACCAATCGGATAAGTTAGGAATATCGCTTAGATTATAACCAAAAGTTTCAATAAAGGCTGGGTTTAATTGTGAAATATTTTGATTGTCATCATTGACAACTATAGGCACAGGGGAAGCTTCGAGTATAGCTTTAGCTCTTCTTTCTCCATCAATAATTTTTTGTTGATTCTTATACTCATTGGTAACATCTCTAAAAACAAGAACAACTCCCCTCATTTCTCCATGTTTATTTCGAATTGGTGATGCTGAATCAGCTATTTGATATTCATCACCATTTTTAGAAACTAAAATTGTATGATTAGCAAGACCTACAACGACACCTTGCTCCAGAACTAAATCAACAGGATTTGCTACAGGCAATCTTGAAATTGAATTAATGATTTGAAATATTTTTGTTAAAGGTTTCCCTTTTGCCTCTTGAAAATTCCAGCCTGTTAATTGTTCCGAAACAGGATTCATTTGAATGATATCACCATTCAAGTCGGTAGCAATAACAGCATCGCCTATCGATTGTAAAATTGTGTTTAAATTTTCTTTTTCATTTTCTGTTTTTTCTTTTGCATCAAATAGCTTAAAAGCCATCTTTATTGCTGCATCAAGCACTGTAAAACTTGAATTCTTTACTACATAGCCATATGATGTAATCTTTTCTGTCTTATCGACAATCTGCTTTTCCATATGGGAGGAAAGAAATAGAATTGGGACATTTTGTCCTTGCAAAATAATTTCGGCGGTTTCTGTTCCATCCAAACCACTCCCTAAGTCTATATCCATCAAGACCAGATCTATCTTTATTGATTTATCATTCGTTATTTCTAGAGCCTCTTCTCCTGATGAAGCATGAATCACAAGGAAGCCTTCTTCCGCAAGAATTCTGCATTGATTCAAAGCTATAATTTTTTCGTCTTCAACAAGTAGAATTGTTTTTTGATTTAACTTTGTCATGAATATTCTAATTCAATTGCATAGCACAAAACTAATAGAATAGCATTCTATAATTAATTTTTCAAATAAGCAATTAAAAAAAGATGAATTCCCTCAAAAGCCTTTAAAAAATCAAAAATTTATGAATTTTTATAAATAATTTATCTACTTTTTTTGAATTATTTTAAAAAATTCAAAATTCCTATACTATAGAAGAATTATATTGATTCATGAAGCTATTTAATTTGATTCCAAACAGAGTAATTCTGTTTCAAGTTTACAATTTGCACCATAGATAAGAAAAATGAAATTTTTCTTGATTGTGAAAATGAAATATAGATACTCAAAAAAGAAAACCAGTTAACGGATAGGCATTGATTGATTCCCCAGATTTCCATAAAGAAAAACCAAGACATAGGCAATCTAATCCAATTTTGGCGCAAGCTAAATAGAATCAGCCAATTAGACCTCGCTTTAAATATTGGAATATCCTCCAAGCATTTGAGCTTTATAGAAACAGGAAAATCGAAACCAAGTCGAGATTTGATAATACGGATCTCCAATACTCTAAAATTATCCCTTAGACACCGAAATGCATTTCTAAGAGCAGCAGGTTATTCAGCAGAATTTTCAGAAGAGCCTCTAAACTCTTCTAAGCTAGCCACTGTCCACCAAGCAATACAAAGCATTTTAACTAAACATGAACCTTTTCCAGGAATTGTAGTCGACCAGAAGTATGATATTCTATTGAAAAACAATGGATTTGAAGAAATGATAAACAATTTCTTAGGACCAAACACTAGAGTTAAGTACAACAATAGTTTAAAAATTTTATTTGCCAAGGACGGTTTGAGAAATTATACACAGAATTGGAACTTTATAGAACAATTTTTACTATCGAGATTAATGAATGAAATTATTGAAACTCAAAGTAATGACTTAGTGAAGCTTTACAATGAAATAACGCAAGGAAAGAATCTATCAACTTCCGTGCCACCACAAATAGATACCAGTCTACCATATATCAATCTTAGTTTTAAGAAGGAAAATACTATTGCAAATTTTTTTACTATGATAACGACTTTAGGAACTGCATTAGACTTAACAGTACAAGAATTGAGAGTGGAGCTTTTTTATCCATCTGATGAGGTTACTAAGAAACTTTTTTATAAATGATAGAGTTTTTTCCAAAAAAATTTTCACATATTACCTGGGAGGTAATTGCATTTTCTTTGATAAAATCTAAAATATAGAAAGTTTACAATTCATATATTTAGGAGATAAACATGAACCTATTTCGAGCAATCTTAGTCCTTATGACTATTGCCATACTTTCCATTACTTTCATAGTTGGTTACAACCATGGATGGTCTTTAATTCCAATTTTTTTTGGTGATATAGCATCCCTTACATGGTCTGGTCAATTTAACTTAGATTTTACTTGCTATTTGATTCTTTCAGCTTTATGGCTTGCCTGGAGAGATCATTTTTCAATACAAGCCTTAGTTCTTGCAGCAATTGCCTCTGTAGCTGGAATTATGTTTTTTGCACCTTATCTAATTTTCTTAAGTTATAAATGCAATGGAAATCTAAAGTTAATGTTAGTTGGTGAAAGTCGAAATTAATTTGACAGCTAATTGGTGCTTAACTATTTTTTAGAAAATTTGAATGAAAGATGAATTTCTATAATCAAGCTCTAATAAATGGAGAAAAATAAAAATCTTTATGGTTAAAACAAACGAGAACAATCTTATTTAGCCATAAAGAGTCAGAATAAAGTAGATATCTTTTTCAAAAGTCTAATTAAAAGTCTTGCTGGTCTTTCCAGCTTTAAAAAACAAAATCACACGAATGATGAACATTAGAACAGAAAGAATTCCTTCATCTAAAGGCCCTGGAAGATTTGGAAGCAATGGATAAAAAAAAGCAAGAATCACTGGCCAATTGTTCTTGATACTTTGTTTAAAATTTGGGTCTTTCCAGATAAAGGTAATAGAATAATAAAGAACAACTAAAAATAAGATCCCAGAAGCAGATAGATATCCCGCAGAACCGAGGGCTAAATACAAGAAATCCATAAATGAATTTATATCTTTATTTGACCAAAAAAAATAAATCCCTATGAAGAAGAATAGATATAGGTAGCTTCCGAAAAGTAGCGTTCCCCAAACTAGCCCATAAGGAATTCCTTTATTGATTTTAGTATTGCTTTGTTCCATTTCTTTCATAGTTCATCTATGGACCCTTTGATCTTTAGTCGCCTTTTCATAATTTAAACCAATAAAAAAAAGTTTCAAGGATGCAAACCAAGACATTGCGAATTTTACCTCGGGAGGGAATCGAACCCCCACTATCGGTTCCGAAGACCGATGTTCTATCCGTTGAACTACCGAGGCGAATGTAGTTCGTCCACTTTGAAATTTGGTCTTGGTTTGGGTAGAATTTTTCAAAAAATCGCTTGCTAAGACTAGGAAAGCTTGCTTTCCTTTAAGAAAGGGAGATTCGTACATATTATGGCAACCCAAGCTGCACGTAAACCATCATCCAACTCTGGAACCAAACTTAGATCCAAGACAGGCATCAGCATTAAGTCAAACATCGTAAAACAGAAAGAAACACCACTAGATGAAAAAAGCGTTAAAGCGATTCACAAAATCTTTCAAGCTCAAAGAGAAACTGCCTTAAGGTTAAGACATTCTACAGCTGCTGAGCGAATTGAAAAACTCAAGAAAATCCAAGAATCTATACTTAAAAATAAAACAAAAATCCAAGAAGCACTCAGAAAAGATTTTAACAAATCAGAAGCAGAGACTGATATCTCAGAAATCTTACCAACTATTGGTGAGGCAAAAGATGCAATTAGACATCTCAAGTATTGGATGAAACCACAGAGAGTTGCCTCACCCATTACAATGTTTGGTGCAAGATCTGAAATCCATTATGAGCCCAAAGGTCGTGTGCTAATTATTTCCCCTTGGAACTATCCCTTTCATCTAGCATTTGCACCAATTCTTGCTGCGGTTGCAGCTGGCAATACAGTGATTTTAAAACCATCTGAATTCACGCCTGCTACTTCCAAACTTACTAAAAAAATGTTAGCTGAAATTTTCCCTGAAGATGAGGTGGCTGTCTTCGAAGGTGATTACAAAGTATCAGGACTTTTAAACGATCTTCCTTTCGATCATATATTCTTTACTGGGTCTACTCATGTTGGCAAAATCATTATGGAAAAAGCTGCAAAGAATCTAACTTCAGTAACTCTTGAGTTAGGTGGCAAATCTCCTGCAATCCTTACGGAAGGAGCAAATATCAAGCATGCAGCAGAGTCTATCGTTTGGGGTAAATTTTTGAATGCTGGTCAGACTTGTGTTGCACCTGATTATCTATTTGTGCCTGAGTCCAAGAAAGAAGAATTTGTAAGTGCTGCAAAATTAGCAGTCAATAAATTCTTTGGTTCCAACTCGGAGAATAAATCCAATTCCCAAGACTTTTGCAGAATGATCAATGCAAGAAATTATGAAAGAGTTACAGGATATGTAAATGAAGCAGTTAAAATGGGTGCAAAAATTGAAATGGGTGGGGATTTTAATTCATCTGATAACTTCATTTCACCCACTATAGTATCTGGGCTTCCTGAACATTCTAGAATTATGCATGACGAGATTTTTGGACCTGTACTCCCAATCATCACTTACAAAGACCAATCCGAAGTGATAGATTTCATCAATAGCAAACCAAAACCACTTGCTATGTATATTTTTTCTAAGACAAAAGACAAAATCAAAACCTTACTAAAGTCAACTTCTTCAGGTGGTGCTGTAATCAATGATGTCATCATTCATTTAGCCAATCCCAATCTTCCATTTGGCGGAGTAAACCATTCAGGAATGGGAAGCTACCATGGTATTTTTGGTTTCAAACAATTTTCTCACGAAAGATCTATTCTCAAGCAAGCACCAATTAGTTCTGTCAAAATGATGTATCCACCTTACACTAATTTTGTGAGAAAATTAGTTAATCTAACCACTAAATTTTTCTTATAGGAATCACAATTATGTTTAAATATGCTCTACCTCAATTAATAGGATTTGTCTTAATGGTCTCTGGCTGGTATGTTTCTATCATCAATGTTGGATTGTTCAAATTCAACCAAGAAAGATCCCTTCATACTAAGGAAACCCTCTTCGGTCTAGGAATGATTTTGGTAGGTTCTTATCTACCTCAGATATGGATAGCAATTGCAAATTCCATTTCCAAGAAAAAAGACTAGCTTAAGTTTATAACCTAAAGAGAAGTTTTCCTTCTTTTTTACTTTTCGATTGTCTTTCCTCTACAAAAGTGGACTCAGGCAATCGAAAATAAGAGGAACCCTTGGATTACGAAGTTATTATTGGATTAGAAGTCCATGTCCAGTTGGACACAAAATCAAAAATTTTTTCCCCAGCTGCAGCTTCTTTTGGCGGCAGTCCCAATACTCATGTTGCAACGGTTTGTGCGGCTTTACCAGGTGCACTACCTGTCCTCAATGAAGACGTACTAGAAAAGGCGATTACAGCAGGACTTGCATTAGAATGCAAGATTGCAAATTTTACAAAATTCGATCGTAAGAATTATTTCTATCCAGATTTACCCAAGGGCTACCAGATCTCCCAGTACGACAAACCGTACGCAACGGGAGGAGGTGTTAAGATAGCCTTGAAGGATGGTTCGGAGAAATTTGTGAACCTCACTCGAATTCATATGGAAGAGGATGCTGGTAAATTAATTCACTCCCATGATTCTTCTATCAATAAATCCTATGTCGATTTAAACAGAGCTGGGACTCCTCTGATTGAAATCGTCTCCGAACCTGAGATGAGATCTTCGGAAGAAGCTTACGTATATTTGAATAATTTAAAATCTATCCTTCGTTATGTGAGAGTTTCCGATTGCAATATGGAAGAAGGTTCTCTACGCTGTGATGCGAACGTTTCCATTCGTCCAAGGGGCGACAAAGAATTTCGCACACGAATTGAAATTAAAAATTTAAACTCATTTAAGGCAGTACGCCAAGCAATAGATTATGAGGTGGAATGGCAGAAAGATGTTTACTCCCGAGGTGAATCTTTTAAGCAAATGACCAAGCTTTGGGATGCAAGCTTGCTCAAGACAGTTCCTATGAGATCCAAAGAAATGAGCCATGACTATCGTTATTTCCCAGAACCAGATCTACCTGCCTTTGAAATTCCTCAGGAAAAAATTGAAGCCATACGCTCTTCTCTCCCAGAACTTCCTTCCAAGAAAAAGCTTCGATTTATGAACGAGCTTCAATTGCCAGAATACGATGCGGAAGTTTTAACTTCCGAAAGAGAAATTTCGGAGTACTATGAATCAGCCTTGCAAATCTCCAAAGATCCCAAGAAAACATCTAACTGGGTCAAGGACGAAGTTCTTGGGATAGTTAACAAGGAAAGCATCTCAATAGATAAATTTTCTGTGGGTCCTGAAAGAATCGGTAAGCTTATAGCCCTTATTAACCAAGGTGAAATCTCGGGAAAAATTGCAAAATCCATATTTGAAGAAATGCTTACGAGTACAAATAGTCCAGAAGAGATAGTAGAAGCTAAAGGACTAAAAGTGGTTCGTGATGACAAAGAAATCGAAAGAATTGTTGACCAGGTTCTCGAATCCAACCAAGAATCAGTTAATTCGTATAAGGCGGGCAAGGATAGAGCCTTGGGTGCCTTGGTTGGTGCAGTTATGAAAGAGACCAAGGGTAAAGCTGACCCCAAAACAGTCAACGATCTGTTGCTTCAAAAATTGGGACCAGCACCTCAAAAAAATAGCTAATTCTTGCAAGTTCTTACTAGGCATGAGTTGACCTTTCTGGATTTTTTTAGAACTATGTCTCCATAGCCTTTTTACCTATGGAAGATTTCACACATTTACATCTACATACTACCTATTCTATGCTGGATGGTGCAATTCGTATCCCAGATCTCATGAAAAAGGTGAAAGAGTCTGGAATGTCCAGCGTTGCCATCACTGACCATGGCAATATGTATGGTGCAATAGAGTTCTACAACCAAGCCAAAAAAGAAGGCATCAAACCCATATTAGGCTGTGAGTTCTATGTTACCCCATCTCGAAATAAAGAAGAGGAACTTGATCAGATTGCAGATGGAGGAGCTTACCATTTAATCCTTCTTGCTAAGAATGAAGCTGGTTACAAAAACATTATCAAACTCGCCTCCAGATCGTATACAGAAGGATTCTACCGTAAAGCAAGAATCGACTACGACCTGCTCTCACATAACAGTGAAGGTTTAATTTGCTTAACTGCCTGTCTTGCTGGAGAAGTGAATAAAAAGATTCTAGAAGGCAAAGAAGAGCAAAGTTTTCAACTTGCAGGCAAATTGAATGAAATCTTTGGAAAAGAAGACTTCTATCTAGAAATCCAAAATCATGGAATTCCTGAACAAGCAATAGTCGCACGAAAAATTTTAGAATTTTCCAAGAAGCTAGGTATCAAAACAGTTCTAACCAATGATTCCCATTTCTTATCTAAAGATGACCAAGAAGCACAGAACATTTTATTAAGAATCGGTATGCAGAAGAAAATCGATGATGAGATGCGACTTGGTTTTAACTCAGAATTCTATGTAAAAAATCCCCAAGAAATGATGCGCCTTTTCCCTGATAACCCGGAAGCATTTTACCATACTCTGGAAATTCGGGACAAATGTGATTTGAATTTAAGTTTTGGAACTCCTCTTCTTCCTGAGTTTCCAGTTCCAGAAGGCTTTGATGCCCAGTCTTACCTAGAAAAGATCACAGAACAAGGATTAAAGAAGAGATACAAGGAAATAAGCCCAGAGATCCAATCACGTTATGAATTTGAAATGAGTACAATTCGTAACATGAATTTTGCAGGTTACTTTCTAATAGTTCAAGACTATATCAATTATGCAAAATCAGCAGGCATTCCAGTTGGACCAGGAAGAGGATCGGCAGCTGGATCTATAGTTGCTTACGGAGTTGGTATCACTGATGTGGACCCCTTAAAGTATTCCCTACTTTTTGAAAGATTCCTAAATCCTGACCGTAAGGAAATGCCTGATATTGATACCGACTTTTGTATGGATCGTAGAGAAGAAGTAATCAATTACATCCGGCAAAAATACGGAGAAGATAAGGTAGGCCAGATAATCACCTTCGGATCCCTTGCCGCCAAAGCTGCCTTAAAAGATGTAGCTCGTGTTTTCAATGTTTCTTTCGCTGAATCCAATGAAATGACCAAGGCTTTTCCCAAAGAATTAGGTATTAGTCTTGATAGTGCACTTATCAAATCGGAAGACCTTAAGAAAATTATCAATCGAAATGACTTAAATAAAAAAGTATTCCAAATAGCTCATAAACTCGAAGGAAACTTTCGTCAGCCTGGTAGACATGCGGCTGGAGTTGTAATTTCACCATCTCCTTTGGAAGATATTGTTCCCCTAGCAACTGTTGCGGAAAAAGATAAAACCAAACGATCCATAGTGACCCAGTATGATAAGAACATGCTTGAGCTTGTCGGACTCATCAAGATGGATATTTTAGGTCTAAAAAACCTAACGACTATTAATTACTGCCTTAACCTTATCAAAGAACATAAGAATATCCGAATTGAAATAGATCAACTTCCTTTGGATGATGCACCAACCTACTCCCTACTTCGCAAAGCGAATACAAAAGGTGTTTTCCAATTAGAATCTTCTGGTATCACCGATCTTGTTGCCAAGGCACAAGTCCAAAGTTTCGAAGAGATTGTTGCCTTGATAGCCTTATATCGTCCAGGCCCTATGAATGCTGGGATGTTGGATGAGTACTTAGATAGAAAGAGTAAGAAAAAACCAGTTCATTACCAACACCCAGATCTAATCCCAGCCCTAGAAGAAACCTATGGAGTCATTGTCTACCAAGAGCAGGTAATGAGTATTTCCAGGATCATTGGTGGATTCACTGCGGGTGAATCAGATGGTCTTCGTAAGGTTATGGCGAAGAAAAAGATTAAAGAAATCCCATACTACAAAGAAAAGTTCATCAAGGGAGCGGAAGAGAGAAAAATCTCCGCCAAGATAGCTACTGAACTTTTTGAGCAAATGGAAACATTCGCAGAATATGGATTCAACAAATCGCATTCTGTTGCTTATGCGATGATCACCTACCAAACTGCTTACCTGAAAGCCAATTATACAACAGAATATATGGCAGCACTACTTGCAACAGCCAATGGTAAGGCAAGTGATCTTGTGAAATACATCAATAACGCAAAAGATATGGGGATAGCGATTTCAAGCCCTGATGTAAATGAATCAGATGTAAATTTTAGTATCACTGGTGATCATAAAATTCGCTTTGGCCTAGCATCCATCAAAGGAGTGGGAGATCTTGCAGGCAATGAAATCATACAAAAAAGAAACAAGCATAGTAAGTTTACAAGCATAGAAGATTTTATTAAGAATTTAGATATACGCCTTTGTAATAAAAAAGTGATCGAAAGTTTGATTTGCAGTGGAGCTCTAGATAGCTTTCAATATACTCGGAAATGTCTTTTTGAATCTGTAGATACCATACTATCTTTTGCCGCCAAGGAACAAGAGTTAGCGCAAGAAGGTCAATTTTCTCTCTTTGGTGCCCATGCCCCTTCTATGCAACTGAATCTTCCCAAGGAATCAGCAGAGTGGGCATTCGACCATATTCTTAGAAAAGAAAGAGAGATGACGGGTCTTTATTTTTCTGGGCATCCCTTGGATCAGTACAAGACACAATTGAAGCAATTGAAATTTACCAAGATTGAGAATTTGGAAGATATCAAATCCAAGACCAAGGTAGATATTCTTGGAATCATAACCAAGAAAGAAACCAAGCTAACGAAAAAGGGTGATGAGTTCGCTAATTTTGTTATCGAAGACGAAACTGGTGAAATTGATTGTGTTTGTTTTTCTAAATCCTACCAAGAGTCTAAGCATTTGCTAATTGAAGGTAAGGCATTATTTTTAAAAGGTATGCTTGAGAAAGTGGAAGTGGGAGAATCAGAAACCAAGGGTCAGATTATTGTAAATAGTGCGGAAGAACTAACAGATGCTAAGTTAGAAGAAAAGATGGAGAAAGCGATTCATATTAAGATTGATCTTGGAACCCATCCACAACTAGATACAATTAAAAAATTAAATGATATTCTTGGGAGTAGCAAGGGATCATCCAGTGTTTTCTTTCATCTTTCAGGTGATGGTAATCCTAAACGAGTGATCAAGGCACATCCACATTTTAGCGTTGATCCAAGCCCTGAAATACTAAGAACCATTCTCGAAATTCTTGGCGAAAGAACTGTTTATTATACAGTTGGTGAAGAATTACGAGAATTTGTGGTATAAAAATCTTAGCTAATAATTAAAACTTTTTATTCCTCAACATGAGCCGGACGCTTAAATGCCATGATGCGTTTCAAGTCTTGTTTCATTTGTGAGTAAACAATAGGATCATCTTCTATTTCCAATGCTTTCGTTAAGGGAACCTCAGCTAATCTTAAATCGATCTCACCAAGATAGTGTGATGCTTTCATTCTAGCTCCAGGATCATCACTGGATAACATATTCGTTAATTCCTTAAAGGATGGTGTTGCTCCTCTTTCCAAAGTACAAATTGCACCAAGTTCAGATGCCTTAGCATAGTCATCAGTCTCTGAACCAACAACTTCCTTCAAGGGTCCAAGATTCTCAACTCTTTCGAGTAGGCGGAGTCCATCAGCAGCAGAGGCACGGATATAGGAATTTTTATGCTTTAATGCATCCTTCAAAACATTTTCTGCTTCGGGAGTGTATTCTAATCTTCCAAGTGCTCTAAGCATTTCACCAGTTGCAAGAGGAATGGTATAATCATCTTTATCAAAGAAAAATGGACTGCTTAATGATTCACCTGTAGAAATTTGAGCCATGGACTTTTTGGGCTCATGCTTAAATTCAGTAATCTTTTCTTGTTGCATAGTGTATTCTTCAATTAAAGGTTTAGCCGCATAGGGACTACCTAAATAACCAAGTGCTCTAGCAGAATAGAATTTAACTAGTGCCGTATTACGAGGGCTATCGGGAAAATTATCAGGACCGCGCAATGCCTTAACCAAGCTTCGAACAGCACGTCTTGAATTAAAAAACATCAGCTCTTCTGCTGCATAGGCGGCATCTTTAGGTTCGCCATAAAGCAATTTTTGGTTTAGTTTCTCATAAACTTCTAGATTTGGCTCAGGAACATGAAAGCCTTCTTCTATGGAAAAAATGGAATCAGTAAGAATTAGTATAGTAATAAAAGCTAAGATTTTTTTCATCTGCTACTCCCTAACTTATAACATCGGTTTTTTAAATTCACATCTTGATTAGGCTAGGCTACTTTTTTTCTTTCAATTTTTCAGCAACTTCATTCATTCTATCCGAAATATCAAAGGCATTTGCATTCGCTTGATCTTCAATGAGAGTTTCGCTTAATTTACCGAGATCTTTTAGGATTTGATCCTTTTTCTCACTTGTTCTAGAAGCAAGATTTCTCAGAAGATCTTCTTTATAAGAGACGATCTCTGAAGAATTTAATTCTCCCAAATTGACCATACTTTGGATGATTTTCTCAACCCTTGCTTGGTTTAAATACCCTGAACCTATCCCGCCCAGTACCAAACGTTCGAAAAGACCTGAAATATTTTTCCCAGTTTCTCGAATCAAAGCGGTAAGCATAAAATTACTAAAATCTTCATTCCTCTGTCCAAGACTTACTTTAAGAAAGGTCTGTCCTAAAATTTTAGGTGTGATATCATTGCCTGTGAGATTATCAATTACCTTTACCTCACTGCCATTCAGTATCATTTCAGCAACATCTTCAAGAGTTATTGTTTTACTTGTCTCAGGATCATAAAGTCGTCGATTCGCGTATCGTTTAAGAACTTTCATAGAAATCTACCTAAGTATTCTACTTAACAATCCATGGGTCAACTAAAATAATGCAAGAGTGCTAGGAAAGAAACGTTTCATACAATGTATAATTAAGTCCAATCTTGATGAGGCATCCTCAGATTTTCTAAATCAGTTTCTAAAATGGAAATCCATTTCTGCTCAAAATATTTCTGGTAAAATGGACATTCCGATATTACCTCCAAGAGAATCATCTTGTTATGTTTTCACTAATCCCAAAATTGAAATCTTAACGGAAGTTAGGAATAATTTCTGGGATACCTTAATTCTAGGTGAATTGAATAAAGAAGAAAAACTTAAAATCTTTCAATTGGGTTATTCTAAAGTATGGTCGAATCTAAATTCAATTAACAATTTACCAATTGAAAGTTTTAGCCCTAAAGAAAAAAGTCTTGTGATTTGGATTTATTCTGGAAAACCTTTCCTAGATATAATCCTGAAAGAGATATTCGAATCCATAGGTCATAGAGTCATACTTCCTTTGCAATGGACAGATTTACTCGAATCAATTCCCAGTGCCAAACCTGATTGTGTCATCTTGAACTGGGATCTTGCCTTAGAATCCAATCGCAATTGTATAGAAAGGATAGAGCATTCTATAGAAAAGTCCAATCATATTCCGTTAATACTCGGTCTCAAAAATTTTCATCTTGCTGGACTTGCCAAAAATCTTATGAATGGCATCAGCAGAATCTCACACATTCTCATGACAGAGAAACAATTACTTCAAAGCATAGTTCAAAGTTTATTTATAGCACCAAATCCTTTAATTGAATTAGAACGCAAATCTATACTTCATTGGGATAAGACTGTCCGATTTCAACTCAAGGGAATTGAGTTAAGAGAGGAAGATTTAATTCATAAGATAAATGGCGAAGCTATAAAAATGCTTGATTTCGCAAAACAATTTAAATGGCTTCTGGACGATGATTTATTCCATTAAAAAATCATCTGGTTGAAGCTGCTCTGCACCTCGATGCGGAAAAGCTTGTTCATAAAATAAGGCTGCTAGTAAGTCAAAATCTTCATCCACTTCTAAATCATGAGCTTCCCAATATTCATTTCTTCTCTTTATCAATAAAGATATAGTTGAATCCTCTAAGGAAAAAGTGATTTTAAATTTATTCAATTCCCTTATCATCCAATTCAAGTTATAGATTAAATAATCTGGAAACAATTGAATAGTTGCTAAAGTGGGTTCAAATTTTATTAGTCCTTCCACAACATAGCAAGCTTCCTTTAGTTCAGCTGGATCTGAAGTTTTTTCGTAATTTCTTAATATCCTATTAATGGTATTCAGCATCCCCATTCTGTCATGGTAAGATCTTTCTATGATTTCATTATTTTTCGGATACTCTCCCATGAATCGAATCATATCGAAAAATTCATTTTTATCTTTATATATTTTCAGATAGCGATCTAATCCATCCTCTCTATCTTCAGGATCGATAAGCTTAATATATAAAAACTTAGTTTCATAAGCAAATCTAGATTCTTTTGGAATATAGTATTCTATCCAAATCGGTTCTTTATAATAATTAATTTCTTCTTCTAGAGATAATTCAGGTGTTACTTTTAAGCTTTTCAGTTTACGTACATCATCTGTAACAACTTTCTTGCCTTCAATCTTGGTTCTCTGTCTTTTAATATTCTTTAATTCACTTTTGTTTAAAAGTGGTTTAGGTTTAAAAGATGGTTCCATATCTTAATGTATCGGTTCTTAAATTAAAAACTTAGATTAAATTCCTTTCGTTTCTTAGCAAGTGAGCTCTGATGTTCATTGATCTTTCCTAGGAATGCTATCTTTAGTAAGGGTTTAAGAGAATCTATTTTCTTTAAGTGTCGAGTATTGATGTATTGCAGTTCTTGAATCAGGGTTTTACCCTTATTGGTAAAGGCATTCTTAAGAACCGCGCCCTGTAAATCCTGTAAACTGTATGATAAATTGTAAGACTCTTCCATAAATCGAAATCGAATTTTATCTCGAAATTTTTTTAAAGTCTTAGCTATTTCATCTTTTTCTCTTTCCATTAAAACTTCGAACAAAAGTGCGGCACAAGAAAAAGTAAACACAGAATGAAGGATAGCATACAAAGATCTTAGCTCATGTCTCCAAGGGGAGAAATAGATTTCATCTGAGGATTTTGTTTTTAATATTTTAAATTTTTTTAAGATTACATTCAAATGATGGTGGGAATTTTCATGGATCAAATCGTCCATAGTGTCGAGAAAATCCCTACCCCAAAGATTCATATATGTAATGCCTTGTTCTGTAAAGTGACTATAGCTCACTAGATTATTAGATCTAACTAAATGAATACGATCAGTCAATATTGTAAATACTTCAAAACCTTCTGGCCACAATTCTGAAAGTTTATTTTTTGCATGGATCAATTGTAAGAATTTAGATTCTTCTGTCCTTTTTATTTTGGTAAATTTTGCATCATCTAGAATTTTTCCTGTATGGGAAGGAGGTTTTAATCTATGTTTGTATTTTTTATATAATTTCGCATCTTTATTAGGAAGTAAGTTGGCTTGAATTTTCAAGGCTTGGCTTAAAGACTTTTTAGCCATCTCGGATGGAAAGCTCTTCCATTTTAAATTTCTTGACTTAGCATATTGCATAAATTGTAAAGAATAGGTTGATTCTTCAGAAAAATCAGATTCCAGATTGTATAAGATTGTATCTATAACCTCGTTTTCATTTGAAGAGGATGAAGAAAGATAATCCTCCATATCAGAAAAATATTGGTATTCACTAAGTTGGATAGAGACAAATTCTAAGCATGCAATCGCTTGCTTAGAATGATATAATTTTAACATTTGCTCCAATTTGATTTTGGTGGGAGATCCTAAAGAAATTTGATTTATGAATTTTAAATTTTCATTATAAATATGATTTAAGTATTCTTCCTTCCATTTGGTAAGCCTCTTAGAAGAAAAAAAATATAAATCAGCATTCATGAATAAATTTTGGTAATATACAAACGAATCCAAAAGCTAATTGGACTCAAAATTCCAGAGTCTACAAATCGAATGTTTTGGTTTTTATCCACAAAGACAGTTGTTGGGTAGCCTGTTATATTGAAATCTTGGATTTGATTCGAAGGAAGCACAAGAACAGGAAATTGAATGTCTTTTTCCTTTAAAAAATCTTTTAACTCAGTTGGAGGGACTGAGCCTTCTTCTATAGAAACAAAATTTACATTTTTATCTTGAATGGCACTCAGAGCAATTTTTAGGAATGGTTCATTTAGTTTACAAACAGAGCACCAAGTAGCCCAAAAATAAAAAACTGTAGCCTGCTTAGTTTTTAAATCTTTCTCTTCCGATCCTTGAATCCAAATTGAGCCGTTTAAATTCGGCACTGTCCCATGATCAGATCCCCGAAAAAATGCTAAGCTCAATGATATAAAGGTGAATCCAACAAAGAGTAACAAATATTTAATCCAAGTATTTTTCTTATGGTATCGTAAATCTTTGGCGTCCATCAAAACTCCGTTGGAAGATTAAACTCAATCTTTGCATACATTACAACAAAGACAATAGCTAGCCATAAAAAACCAGAAGCAATTACGGAACGGTCAGTTAAAATAGCCTTAGTTGGATTATGACCCATATTCTTGATATAAATTATATACAAACTTCTAAAGATCGCATAAACTACAACTGGGACAGTGTAAATCATTTTGTCCGTTCCAAGATTTTGAATGGTTGAAGGAGAAATTGTATACATGACATAGCTCATCAATGTCATAGTTGCAACGATAGACATCATAAGATCCAAGAAAGATGTTGAGTATTCATTAAGTATTTTTCTGTGTTTACCAGCATTCCCTTCTAAAAGATCCAGTTCTCCTCTTCGTTTACTAAATCCCCAAAATAGAGATAACATAAATGTGCACAACAGCAGCCATGAAGAAAATGCAACATCAATGACAATCGCTCCAGCAATGGCACGCAGAACGAAACCTATACTAATACTCATCACGTCTAAAATTACTTGGTGCTTCAAGTATTTGCTATAGACTATATTAAATAATAAATAAAATAAAACTATAAATGCAAAACCATGATTTAGAACATAGGATGCAATTAAGGCTAATGGCAATATAATAAGGGTTATAGCAAGTGCAATGGATCCATCAATTGCACCTGAAGCTATTGGACGCTTCTTCTTCTCTGGGTGTCTAACATCTTCTTCTCTATCTAAATAATCATTAATAACATATTGACAAGATGCGATTATCGAAAAGAGAAAAAAGGCAAAAACTACACTTATGAATGCTGATTGGTCTGTTATTTTCTTTCCAAAGAGAATCCCTGCAAATAGGATAATATTCTTTATCCATTGCGGGACTCTCATTAAGAGAAGATAATTGTAAAAGATTTTTTTCAAAAATCAATCCTTAAATTTATAGCGTTCTTCTGTGATTCTAGTTTTTAGAATAATTTTTTTGGCATTTGTAATGGGAGAAGTCTTTAATACAAAGTAAGGATTGGAACCTGTACTGACCATCTCAACAAAACCTCCAGGTTTTGCTTTACCTGCCTTGAGATCATTCATCTCTCCAATACTTGCATAATCCTTAATTAGAAAATTTTCATTTAACACAAAATCTCTTTTGTAGAGGACCTTATCTTTCTCGTCGAAAATAGTAAGTTCAGATATAGAAAATTTCATCCTTCTTTGGTCTACTGGATCAATTCTTATACTTGAAAATGCTATGGGCGTACTTATCCCGAAATTATATTCAACCCATTCACCTTTCTTACTTTTCTGGACAGGAAGAGTAAGAGCATTGGCTTCTATTCCAACAGGACTTTCATCGCTTAACAAAAATAATTGAGCCTTGCCATCTTCAAAATCAGGATATTTCACTTTTTGATAAATGATAGAGCCAACAACCAAAGAAAAGATACCAAGCAAAGTGCCAACTTGAACTCTCCATCTTTTCTTTACATCATCTAAGCTAGTATGCAATTCAGATCTACGGATTTGTTTTAGATATTTTTCTAAGCCAACCAAAATTTCTGCTAACTGTTCTTCACAAAGTTCTGCATTTTCCTCATTGATTGCTAATTCTTTAATACCGAGTAATTCTTTCTGATCGGAAAACAATTTGGAAAGAGAATCAGGCAAGGAAGAAATTTTGGAAGCGATTTCTTTAGAATCCTTGGCTGGATGAAAATTTTTGTATTCTGCTATAACATTGAATAAATCCAGTAAAAGCAACTCAGATAGAACAAAAGAATCTGCAGATTTCCCATTTGAATTTATGATCTCAACTGTCTCCATACGAGAATAAATTGCTTCTAACTTTTCGGATAATACATTTTTGTGAGATTCCTTCTTAGCTTCTTCCTTGCTAAGCTCAGGTCTCTTCCAATCAATTTTAAAATAATCTTTTACTTTCATAATCTCCAAATTATCCCTTAGAATCAAAATTTCAATCTAAAAACACTTATCCAACCTGGATCTTGACTCCATCATCATCACCCATTCTAGGAACTCCAGTATGCCCTGTTGCAGCAATGAGTATTGTAAAAATTCCGATTCTTCCTACAAACATAACTAGGCAATAAAACAATTTCTCTACATCGCCCAAGGTTGGGGTAAGACCCAAAGAAAAACCTACTGTGGAAAATGCTGAAATCAATTCAAAGAAGATTACGTGCAAAATGTGCTCATTTTGATTTAGTAAGGTCAGAAATAAAAATATTAAAGCGATTATCGTTGTCGCAAGGAAGTAAACCCTTATACTAATTGCTATGGAATTCTTCGAAACAATTTCACCGAACAAACGAACGCTCTTAGCTGGATTGATCACATTCTTTAGATAAGCTAATAGAATTACAACCGTAGTAATCTTAACCCCTCCAGCGGTTCCCTGAGGACCACCACCAATAAACATGAGCACAATAATCATAACAATTGTAGGATCATTAACACCCGATAAATCAATAGAATTAAAACCAGCTGTTCTGGAACAAACGGATATAAAAAAAGCATTCGCAAATTTGACGGCTGGCTCCATTCCATATAAGGTATGAGGATTAGAAGATTCTTGTAATAAGACAAAGAATGTGCCCAAGGTTAAAAGCCCTAAAGTTCCATAGAGTAAGATCTTCCATTGGATCTTATTCGAACTTCCCAACAAATGGCTGTCATACTCTGTTATGTTTTCATCCAAGGAATGGGATATTTTCAGAATTATTGGAAAAAAACGAGGCAGCTCCTCTCTTTCGGGATGATCCATAATTTTGCGAACATAATAGGTTTCTAAATTAGCTTCCACGTAAAACATTATCCTATGCAGAGATTGCAGAAGAATCTTCTCAACATAAATGATCACAGGAAAGCCTATACCACCTAATATTACTAGCCCTGAAATTATATAAAGTGAACTTGGGTAGTAGGCTATGATAGAAAGGTCATCTAGTATAGAAAAACCAGCATTATTGAAAGCTGAAATAGAAGTAAAGAGACTAAGAAAAAATCTATCCACATTTTCAGGAATATTTTCTGGAAAATTAACATAGATTAAATAGGTACCTATTGCCTCTATAGTAAATGAAATATTGATAATAGAAAATAGCACACGAAGGACAGTAGGTTCATCCTTTTCTTTAGAAATTGTATCAGTTGAGGAGTTTTGCTTACCAGCAATTGAATCCTCATCCTTTCCTAAACTCTCCGCTTCTATACTAGAATTATTCTCTTCCTCTGAGTTTATACTAGCGCCTGATTCTTCTGTGGAATCTATAGCATCTTTTATGAATTGATGAAATTTTGTATTTCTCGATAAACCTTTTAATATTAAAATGCCAATTACAACAGTAAATGTTATAATCCCCAATCCACCTAATTGGATTAAGATCATAATTGTCAGTTGGGTTAGAAAATTTAATTCCGATAAAGGAACGGGCGTAAGTCCTGTAACACAAACGGAAGAAGCAGAGAGATAAAAAGAGTCAACATAAGACAAGGCACCTTTTTCAAATCCATAGATAAAAAAACTACCTACCAAGATTAGAAGAAAGAATCCTCCTACTACGGATCTGGCAACTGAGAACCGACTTAAGAATTCCATGAACCATTTCATCTAGGCAAGTATGGAAAACACTACAGAAAACCCAACCAAAATTCCTTTACAAGAGAGGTCGATTTACCAGATTGGTAATAATTAAAATTGAGGAAACTATGAGCACTGCCACATTTACCCCTTCTGAGAAATTACTCAAGACTAGAAATATAGGGATTTCTGCACACATCGATTCAGGGAAGACAACCTTAACAGAGCGTATTTTATTTTATACAAATCGTATCCATGCTATCCATGAAGTTCGAGGAAAGGACGGAGTGGGAGCTAAGATGGATTCTATGGATCTTGAAAGAGAACGTGGAATTACAATTCAATCTGCTGCAACGTATTGCACTTGGAAAGATACTTCTATCAACATCATTGATACTCCAGGTCACGTTGACTTCACAATAGAAGTTGAGAGATCTCTAAGAGTTCTTGACTCAGCTATTATGGTTCTATGCGGAGTAGCTGGAGTTCAATCTCAATCCATCACTGTTGACAGACAGATGAAAAGATACAATGTTCCGAGACTAGCTTTTATCAACAAATTGGATAGAACAGGTGCCAATCCTTGGAAAGTCATTAGTCAGCTACGCGAAAAGCTTCATTTGAATGCTCACGCTATCCAACTACCCATAGGTTTAGAGAATGATCTCAAGGGTGTAGTTGATTTAGTAACCATGAAAGCTCTTTATTTTGAAGGAGAGAATGGTCTACAAATCGTTGAGAAAGAAATTCCTGAAGAATTAGTTGAATTAGCAAATGAAAAAAGAGAAGCCTTGCTAGATGCTGCATCTTTATTTTCTGATGCATTAACAGAAGCTATGCTAGAAGGTGAACCAACACCTGAATTGATTAAAGAAGCCATTCGCAATGGGGTCCTTGCTTTGAAATTAGTTCCTGTCTTCATGGGTTCTGCATTTAAGAACAAAGGAGTTCAGACCCTGCTTGATGGTGTCGCTGATTATCTTGGATCTCCTATGGACGTTAAGAACACGGCTATGGAAATAGGAAATGAAGATTCAGAAATTACTTTAATCTCTGATGCTGAGAAGCCTTTGGTTTGTCTTGCTTTCAAATTGGAAGATGGACGTTATGGTCAGCTGACCTATATCCGTGTCTACCAAGGAAAAATCCAGAAAGGTATGGCAATTTACAACTCTTCCACTGGAAAGAAGCACAACGTGGGACGACTTGTACGTATGCATTCCAATGAAATGGAGGAAATCGCCTCAGCAGAAGCAGGTGATATAGTAGCCTTGTTTGGTATAGACTGTGCATCTGGGGATACATTCACAGATGGTAAGTCGAAGTTGACTATGGAATCTATGTTTGTTCCAAATCCTGTGATTTCCTTAACGATTGAGTGTAAAGAATCTAAGCAATTAGCAAATCTCGCCAAGGCCCTCAACCGATTTACAAAAGAAGACCCAACCTTCCAGACAGAGGTCGACCAAGAATCTGGTCAGACCATCATCAAAGGAATGGGTGAGTTGCACTTAGAAGTTTATATTGAAAGAATGAAAAGGGAATACGGTGTTGATTTAGTTACTGGAGCACCTCAGGTTGCCTTCCGTGAAACCATCACCCAAAGAGCTGATTTCGATTATACCCACAAAAAACAAACTGGTGGTCAGGGACAATTTTCCAGAGTGGCTGGCTACCTTGAGCCTATTCCTGCTGAAGAAGGAAAAGACTACGAATTTGTGGATAACATTGTTGGTGGATCTATTCCACGTGAATACATAGGTTCCTGTGATAAAGGATTTAGATCTTGTCTTCCAAGAGGAAGTCTAATTGGATTTCCTATCATTGGTGTTCGAGCTGTTATCAATGATGGAGCCTACCATGATGTGGACTCTTCTGATATGGCTTTCCAAATTGGAGCAAGATATGGATTTAGACAAGGCTTTTCCAAAGCGAATCCAATTATCTTAGAACCGATTATGAAAGTAGATGTGGAAGGACCTTCGGAATTCCAAGGAGCTATATTGGCTTCCTTGAACCAGAGACGTGGTGTTATCCAGAACACAACCGAAGAAGATAACTACTGCAAGGTAGAAGCTGAGGTTCCTCTTTCGGAAATGTTTGGTTACTCTACAGTGCTTAGATCTTCCACCCAGGGTAAGGCTGAATTTGCTATGGAATTTGCAAAATATTCCCAAGTTCCAAGAAACGTAGCTGAAGAATTGATGAAGAAATACAAGGTTAATAATTCAGAAGAATAAAACCCTTGCTAGAGAAACTGAATTAAGAGAATAAAGCCCTCGTTTTTTATGATGATTCTTCATAAAAAAGCGGGGGTTTCTCATATCTGAGGTAGTTTTGATCCGAAAATAAGAAAGAACGTTTTATGAAATCTTTCTTCCTTTTTATTATACTTTTTCTTCTAAGCTTTACAGGATTGATTGCTGAGATTCTACACTTTAAATCCTACCAAGTTCAGTCCAAGGATACTCTCTTCTCTATCTCACAAAAATTTAAAATTACAACCAAAGACATCTACCGATGGAATGAAAAAAAAATAAAGGATCCACGCTTATTTGTAGGAGAAAGTTTACGTATTCCTGTTTTTAAAACTTCAGAAAGTATCCAAACAAAAAACCTCGTTCAAAATTCCCAACAAACTTCTACAAATTTTCTTTATCCACTAGAAACCAAATCAAAAATAGAAATAGATTTTTCTAATATATCCTATGCTCCTCACAAGGGCGTTCTCTTCCATAGTCCATCTCAAACGGAAAATGTTCTATCAATAGATTCAGGAAAGGTTGTTGCAATAGATTATATGGATGGCTATGGTAACTATATTATTATGCAGCACTATGGTGGTTTCTATTCAATTTATGGTAATCTCTCCAAAGTCTTGGTTATTGAAGGTCAAACAGTTTCTAGAGGAAATCGAATTGGAAATATCTCCAAAGAAAAAGGACTTTATTTTCAAATCTCAAATAAGGATAAACCATTGAATCCAATGGAAGTGATTCGGAATGGATAATAATTTTGTGAATTGGGAAATTCAAAATGCAGATCTTGTCGGAATGGAAGGATCAACCAAGAAAAATATTTTTATAAAAAACGGTAAATTCGATAGCATACAAGATGAGCTTAGTAATTCTGATGTAGCCCTCTTTGATGCAAAAGATTTATTTCTCTACCCTGCTCTAATCAATAGTCATGATCATATGATAGCCTCTTACTCACCAAAAGTGGGTGGTAAGGTAAAATGCAACAATTGGCTTTCTTGGGACAATGAATTAAAATCTTCTTTGGTTTTTTCAGAAAGACAGACTTTAGATATAAGTGATTTGTACCAACTTGGAGCATACCGTAACCTGCTTGGTGCAACAACTACTGTTATGGATCATATTCCTCATTTTGTGAATCGATCACAAATAGATGGTTTGTTGGTTCGCTTGGTGAAAGACTATACTTTATCACATTCTATTTGCTCATATAGCTTAGGTTGGGGAGATGGGGCTGAGATTGAATACAGTTTAGCCAAACAAAAAAAAATTCCATTTGTAACTCACCTTGGAGAAGGTTTTGATGAAGAATCCCTAAGATCTTTCGAAAGTCTAAAGAAGCAAAATGCACTCGGAGAATTCTCTGTTCTTGTTCATTGCCTTCCTTTTGGAGCCAAGGAAGCAAAAGAAATTGCGCAGGCTAATGCAAATTTGGTATGGTGTCCCAGTTCTAACTTGCATATCTTTGGTAAGACTACTAACATTGAATCCTTTCTTGATGCTAAAGTTAATATTTCTTTGGGAACCGATCTTGCGATGGCGGGTTCTGAAAATATGCTTGCTGAAATGAAGCTAGCACACACTCTTTTGCAAGAAACAAAATATAAGAAAAATGCAGCTCAAATTCTATTTCAGATGGTCACAGCAAATGCGGCCCAGTCCCTTCAATTGTCAAAAAATCTAGGGTCTGTGAATGTAGGAAAAGCTGCTGATTTTTTCTTATTGAAAAAGAAATCCGAGAACCCCTATGAAAACCTTTTGCTCTCTGAGCCAGAAGACATCGTTCTCCTTGCCAGAGATGGTAGACCAGTCTTTGGAAAAGGAAGCCTAGAATCACTCTTTCAAGAGCTTCAGGTAGTCTCTGAGACGATTTACTTGGGAAAGAAAGATACAGAAAATTTCCAAATCCTAGGATCTCCAAAAAATGTCATGAAAAAGCTACAATCCTCACTTGGTTATAAAAAGGATTTGGCATTTTTGCCATTAGTGGAATCAATAGTTTAAGAGGAACAGATTTGTCAGGCCCTATCGTTAGAAATTATAAAAGCGGATCTATTGTTTATTTTGAAAAAGATAAGGCAGAAGATATCTATGTCCTCCAGAAAGGGCGTGTAATTCTTACATTTACAAGTGTTAATGGCAATGAACTCAAGGAAGATGTTCGACTTGGTGAATTTTTTGGAGTAAAATCTGCTCTAGGTAGATACCCAAGAGAAGAGACTGCGCAAATTGTTGGCGATGCTTCCGTACTTGTGTTTCGAATCAATGAATTTGAGAAATTTGTATCCAACAAAACCCACCTCATCATTAAAATGTTAAAAGTTTTCTCGAGTCAACTTCGTCAAGTGCATAGACAACTCAGAGAAATCTTAGGCCAAGGAGAAGCAAGAAATGCATCTTATGAGCTCATGAATGTTGCCGAAGTTTTCTATAAAAATGGAAACTATGACCATGCTGCTTATGCCTTTCAGCAATATATCAAACACTATCCAAGTGGTGCTTATGTTAAGAGAGCCCAAGAATTATATGATGCCTCATCTAAACATTCCCCTTACCCCGTTAACATTCAACCTTTGACCTACCAACAAGAAGGAAATGGTCCAAGCAAATTAGAAGAAATGCTTAAAGCGCCTGCCACACAACCTAAGTTAGATGCAAGTGCTACCCTGGATCCAAATTCTATTCCTGGAATTTTCCAAAAAGCTCAGACATTAATGAATGCCAATCAATTAGATGAAGCGGGAAAATTATTCCAAGCCCTGGCATCTAGAGAAGATAGTACAACCCAAGAAGATGAAAAGGCTGTTGAGAAAGCAGTATTCCATTTAGGTCTTGTTAAGTTTAAGAAGGCAGCCTTTGATGAGTCTTTTTCATCCATGTCGAATTATATCAAGAAATATCCTAAGGGTTCCTATCTCAAAGAATGTATTTATCACTTAGCTATGAGTTCGGAGAACCTAGGTGAAAAGGAGAAAGCTAAAACTCTCTACAATAAAGTTACTCTGCTTTCGCCTGCTGATGACACTATGACTAGTAAAGCAAAAGCTAAGATGAAGGAACTTGCTTAATGAATGATGCAATGCTCGAAGCAATGTTCGATAAATTTGGAAAAGTCTTCCAACCCAATGAAATTTTATTCTGCGAATATGAACCAGGTAATGACTTCTATTTAATCAAAGAAGGAAAGGTAAAAATCACCAAAACTGTAGGTTCATCAATTAAGACCTTAGATGTTTTAGAATCTGGTGATATTCTAGGAGAAATGGCTATACTCGAAGAACAACCCAGATCAGCAACAGCAATAGCCATAACGGAAGTTAAGGCATTAAATTTCAACAGAGCGAATTTCGAAATGCTCATGACCAAGAACCCAGCTCTTGCGATGAAGTTATTAAATATTTTTTCCATTCGGATCTATGATGCGAAACGAAGGCTAATGATACTTTTAATGGA
The DNA here is from genome assembly GCA_002786225.1 of Leptospira sp. Classification (GTDB taxonomy): domain Bacteria; phylum Spirochaetota; class Leptospiria; order Leptospirales; family Leptospiraceae. The sequence goes on from PEQN01000002.1 coordinate 134,968, forward strand.
TGATATCCTTGGCAAGGTGGCTGATGTATTTCTTATGTTACACGAAAAGAATTCCAATTCAGATACCTTCCATGAAGTGATACTAAATACCACAGTTGAAGATGTTGCCAATTGGTGTGCTCAACCTGTGGGTGAAGTGCAGAAAGTTCTAAACCAATATGTTAAAAATGGAAAAATCGATTTATATTCCGACAAAATAATTATTCACAATATCAACGACTTCCAAAGAATCGTAAATCAGAAGAGAAAACCAAACTAAGCTCCCTTAGCTCAGGTGGATAGAGCATTAGTTTCCTAAACTATGCGGACAGGTTCGAATCCTGTAGGGGGCAATTTTGAATTACACCACAATTGGACGAGAACACACTACTTTACTTTATTAAGAAATCTACGGAATTTCTAGACAAGAAAGGAATCCCTTCTGCAAGACTAGAAGCAGAAATACTGATTGCACATATTTTAAAATTAAGCCGCATTCAATTGTATGCAAAATTTGATATGCCCTTGACTACAATTCAAAAAGATTTTTACCGAAAGTATATTATTCAGCGCTCAGAAAGAATTCCAACAGCATACCTCTTAGGCACGAAAGATTTCTACAAATCATCTTTTATAGTAAATGAATCTGTTCTCATACCTCGTCCTGAAACAGAAGAATTAGTTGATCTTGTTATTAAATATTGGATCAAAGCAGAAGATTCTTTCACTGCCCTAGACCTTTGCTGTGGTTCAGGTTGTATAGGAATATCCATCCAGAAAGCACGAGTAAATGGAAATTTCTTCTACTTAGATATTTCACCAACCGCATTAGAAGTGGCTAAAGAAAATTTTAAAAATGTTTTGCCTCACCTTCCCTTTCAAGATAAAAATTTTATAGAATCAGATTTCTGGAATGCTTGGGAAGGAATGCAAGAATTGGATTTTATTTTTGCGAATCCGCCTTATGTTCTTCCAGAAGAAGAATCTTTGTTAAGTGAGGAAGTGAAGAAAGAACCAAGACTTGCCTTAGTAGCAGATGATTTTATGAAAATGCACCAAGACTTAATCATGGGAGCTTATAAAAATTTAAAGATGGGAGGAAGAATGATCTTAGAAACCCACCCAGATAAGGCAAAAGACTTATTACAAATGGGAGAGGGCTTAGGATTCCAAGCAACGATTCAGAAAGATCTTTCTAACAAAGATAGATTTGTAATTTTTCAAAAATAACCAGACTTCTATTCAATATAGATATTCTATAAAACTTCCCTTTTGTGCTCGCGAATCACTAAGAGAAGCATGCCAAAGAGAAGAGAAAAGCCTATGCATACTGCAAAAACAAGATAAGGTCCTTTTTGGAAATAAATTAATGCAAAACTAATTGGTGCAAAAGCACGTGCAAGAGAACCGAAGGCTCTAAAGATTCCAAGGCTTCTTCCTTGGTGATTCGCACTGGATCTTAGTGAGGCTATAGAAGAAAGGCTAGGATGCAAGAGTGCCGAGCCCACAGCCAAAAGACCGAGAAAGATAAAAAGTAAAACAGTATTTAAAGAAAAAATATCCAAACCTAAATATCCAAAAATTAGAAATACAGTCCCAGCTATAGCAATCTTTACTTCTGCGACCTTACCCGATAGTCTTCTTACAACTCCACCTTGTATAAGGATAATTATACTTCCAATATACAAAAAAGTAAGACCGATTTGTTTGGGCGTGAATGCAAATTCAGTATTAAGGAAGAAGTTTAAGCAAAATTCAAATCCAGAAAATGAAAATATAAACAAAAGATATATAAAAGAAATTGAAAATAATGTTCTAAATCTTGTAGAGAACATATCAAAGATAGGATGAATAGATTTTTCATTTACCTCACTCGCTTGGTCACTATCTGTAAGCTTGCCATTGAGTTTCGGTAAGGTTTCTTTATAAAATCCAAAAATTAGAATCAAAGTGAAAAGAGCAATCAGAAGCGATATGCAAGCAGACGTGGAAAAAATAGTAAATGAAATCTTACTGAGACTTGGAAAAATTTGAGGCAATTCTGAACCACTTAAAAGTCCACCAAGAAAGGGACCAAATACAAAACCAAGACCGATTCCCGCACCTATCATTCCCATACCTTTTGCTCTGTCTTTGATAGATGTAGAATCTGCCATGGAAGCACTTGCGACAGATATATTTCCTCCCATAGCACCTGTTATAAGACGAGAAAGAACAAATCCAGTAAAGCTTGCTGAAAAAAGCCAAATCACATAACCCATTAGATTTCCAAAGCTCGTAAAAAGTAGGATTGGTTTCCTTCCAATATTATCAGAAAGTCTTCCCCAAATGGGAGAAAAAATAAATTGTAAGATAGAATAAATCGAACCAAGAATCCCACCAAACAAAACTATTAAAAATACATTACCCTTATCTTCTGCTAAAAACTCTGCTAATTGATAGATACCTGTAAAAATTGGATCATTGCCTAATTGTATGTAATGGCGTATTGTTTCTGGAAAAAGAGGAAAGATGACAGAGAAGCCCATCATGTCACCAAATACAATTAAGAATAAAATCAAAGTATTTCTAGTCATAAATAACTCTATATATGCATACTGATTGAAATTAGGATAGGAGGCAAAACCAAAAGTTGAATGTACATAAAAAATCCTCCCCTTATCGATCTAAGGGAAGGATTTTTAAATCAATTAACCTTTTTTAATAAGTTTGTTTAGTTCATCGATTCCTTTCTGAACAGTTTCCTTCACTTGAGCAGGAACCATAGTTTCTATTTGAGCAGAAAGATTTGTATAGTTGTCTTTAACTTTTGTCAAAACTTCTTCATAGCTAGCGTTTGCTTGGTTGATTGCAGATTTTGAATCAGCAACGGTCTTGTTCAGCAGGTCACGTAGCTTTTGCGCATCTTCTGAAGTTTCAGATGCACCTTTCAATTTTAATTCTTCGTAAAGTTTTTCTAAATCAGTTACAGCTGATTTCAACTTGCCTTCGCCAGATTTGAATACAGCAATGCTTGCATTCACTAAATCCATTAAGATTTTTTCCATTTCCATAACATTCCTCTAAAAATTAGTATTACTATTATTTAAGAATGAAATAATTTTAGCAACTCGTTTCTAAAGGAAAGAGGAAATTCTTAGCCGTTTTCAATTAATTTCTTAATTTGATCTCGAATTTTGGCAGCGGTCTCGTAATCTTCTGTTCTTAATGCGCTTTCTAGTGTATCCTCTAAAATTTGCAATTGGGTCTTAGGTAGAGAGGCAGGTTTCTTGTCAGCTGTAACAGATTGCCCTTGGATCTCTTCAGAGTTCATAAGAATGCCAGCTTCTTGGAATACAGCCTGGGCAACATAAATAGGAGCATTGGCACGTAAAGCAAGAGCAATAGAATCAGATGGTCTTGCATCTAATACAATAATTTCTTCATCTTTTCTTAGAGAAACCTTTGCATAAAAAGTATTATCTAGGATTTCTTCAATGGCGACTTTTATCACTGCTGCGCCTAAGGCTGTAACCATATAAAGCATAAGGTCATGAGACATAGGTCTTGGTGGTTTGGTTCCATCAATCACAGATGTGATTGAGTGAGTTTCTAAAGGACCAATAAAAATAGGCACAACTCTCTCTTCCTTGGATTCTTTTGCTTTCAGAAAAACAGCGAAACCAACATTCGTGAGAGATATATCCGATATACTGACCTCTAGATAATCCACAATGTTTAGACTCTCTTAAGAAATTTCGTGGGCCCAGAAGGGCTCGAACCTTCGACCCGCAGATTATGAGTCTGCTGCTCTAACCAACTGAGCTATAGGCCCCGAGACTCCAGTTTTTTTTTTCTACCACTATCGACAAGTAGAAATCCATTGTAAGTTAAGAAAGCTTGCAATTAATGATTCTTCTTCCTTACGCACAAAGAGTGTAATGAAAATTTTGGATTCATTGAGTAGAAGGCTGATTTGAACTAGATCATTTCTATCTGTATGATAATCTTTTTTTTGGAGGAAAATTTTCTCGATTTGGATAGGCTTAGGTTCTTTTGGCAAAATTTCCTGGATTTCCTCTACTTCCAAAACCCGAGAAAGCTCGCGAAAGACCAAAAAAAAACGATCTTCAAATTTTGGATAGACCCGTAGATTTTTCTTCTGTCCTTCTCCATAATTTAAATAGGCATCCTCAGGAATCTGAAAGTCACAGCCTAAGAAGGAAAAATTTTCCAACTTACGAATCCCTCTATCCACATTAGATTTATAAGATGGATTCCCAAGAAGACTCATTGACAGAATCAAATATGATAATAGAATCAAAAGAAAAGCTCTCATGCAAGATATGTATTCATCCAATTCCCAGGTTTTCTTAGAACAAACAAAAATCATCCAAAAAAGAAATGGGTATTCTGGGGTTTATGTTCATTTTCCATTCTGTATACAAAAATGCTCCTATTGCGATTTTTACTCCATAGGATCTGGTATAAAGCCTTCCCTAGTAGAAAAAAATATTTTCCAAACATACAAACTAGAATTACAAACTCGCTTAGCAGAAAATCAATTATGGCAGTCTTATACCTATGATACAATTTTCTTTGGCGGTGGAACTCCTTCTCGTATGGATCTCTCATGCTTAGAGGACTTCATTTATTTTCTCAAAGCAAATTTAAAACTTAGTCATGATTTGGAAATGAGCTTAGAAGCTAATCCTGAAGATGTAACAGAAGATAATGTTAAAGCTTGGCAAAAACTCGGATTTACTAGAATCAACATGGGATACCAATCTAGAAACCCTAAGTACTTGCAATATGTAGGAAGATACTATGATCCCGATCAGTATAAAAATGCTCCTAAGATTCTTGCCTCATCAGGAATAAGCGAAACGGGTTATGATCTGATTTATGGATTCCCTGGTCAAAAAGAAGAAGAATTTTATTCTGATCTTGATTTTCTACTAAGCTTCAGACCAACTCACATCAGCATGTATTCTCTTACTTTAGAAAAAGGAACAGAATATTCAAGACAGGTTCGAGAAGGAAAGAAAATTCAACCCGAAGAAGACTTACAAATCAAAATATTAGAATCGCTTCCAACCATCATGAATTCCAAAGCTTATGAATGGTATGAGGTATCGAATTACTGCCTTCCTGGACATAGATCTAGGCATAATCTTCGTTATTGGATGATGGAACCCTATCTAGGTTTGGGACCAGGTGCTCACGGCTATGATGGATATTCTCGCTATGGAAATGCACGTAATCTAGAAGCTTATACAAAAGATCCTGCAATCACCAAACAAGAAGCAGCTGATTATACTACGGAGCTATTTTTATCTTTATTTCGAATTTTTGCACCCATACAAATTGAAAGTTTCCTATTGAACCAAGCTGAACAAGTTAAAAGCATTATCGATCAGAAACTCAAATCATGGTCCAATAGGAAATTAGCATATTATGAGAATGGCATATTCCAATGGAAATCTCATGCTGTATTGTATTTGGATAGCTATATTTTAGAACTTACTCGAGCCTTAGAAGAGAATTCAACTCTTCAGAAATCTTAGTATGTGTGGAAGATTTGTACGGTTTGCCAAAGAAAGTATTTTTGCAGATTTGATTCTGCGGGATGGAAGTCCCTTCTTAACTGAAGAACATTTTGCACCCAGATACAATATCGCGCCTGGAAGCCCTGTTGAAATTCTAAGAAAAGACTCAGGGAAATACCTAAGTGATTTTGTACTTTGGGGCCTTCTACCTGCCTGGTCTAAGGATGCTTTGCAAAAAAGATATTCCAATGCAAGACTCGAAGGCATTGAAGAAAAACCATCATTTCGTGGCCCTTATCTTCGAAGACGCTGCCTCATCCAAGCAGAGGGTTATTATGAATGGATGACCAAAAATAAAATAAAATATCCTTATTACATCTATACATCCGACCTAGCTTCTTTTGCTTTAGGAGGAATCTATGATATATGGATGGGAAAAGATGGTAGCGAAGAATATACCCTAGCCTTAATCACTACACAAGCCAATAAATCTGTCTTCTATATCCACGATCGCATGCCTCTTGTTATACCAAAGGAGCATTATGAGTCCTGGCTGGATCCTAGCTTGAGCTCAAGAGAAATCCAAAAAATAACTGACATCAGTAAGTCAAATGTTTGGAAAAGCCACCAAGTTTCTAAAGAAGTGAATCACTCTAGTGCTTATGGATCTCAGTTAATCCAAGCAATGACAGAGGAGGTGGATAAAGATCCTGGACTATTTGATAACTAAATTTATAAAAAAGTTTGATTCCAAATTCATTCTTTAAATCATGGTCATCACGGGCCTGTAGCTCAGTTGGTTAGAGCACACGCTTGATAAGCGTGGGGTCATGTGTTCGAGTCACATCAGGCCCATACCGTGTTTGAACTTTTGAAACAGGTTTCCAGACCAAAGGTTTCTTAAGAACATTTTAACCTACGGTTGGTATTTAGAAAAAATGGGGTCTTAGCTCAGCTGGGAGAGCATCTGATTTGCATTCAGAAGGTCATCGGTTCGATCCCGATAGGCTCCACCATTTTTCTTATTTACAAATCCAAAACCACCTTTCCCATTTCCATCACCGAAGTCCTTTCCTTCCACCAAACCTCCATTTATATAAATATGGAAGCCCTAGCTCAGTTCCTCTAAGGATTATAGAAATAAATTTCCCTCTGATTGAAGTGAAGAATTTTTAAATTTTATTTTTGCTCATAAAACCAAGGCTCTTCATTGAGCCGAGGCAAGAATCATTTAGTCCTGGTAACATAGAAAGTAAAACTCTTCACAGCCATGTTCCCATGAAAATCTGTAGCTACGACTTCTATAGTATGTTCACCTGAGGGAAGAGCAAGATTTCCAACTAAATACCTATCTCTCAAAAATAGATCATTAAATTTTAATCCATTTTCATTGAGCCAATCTTCCTGTTCAAATTGGATAGAGGTGAAATTACTCTTTTGAACAGGTTTCCCATTTAAGTTAAATTGGACATTTTGAACACCAAATCGTTGGCTCTTTCTCACACCACTGTCTTGAATTAAAACGGTAAATGGAAAAGTATCAGACAAAGAAATACTATCTCCGGAATTAATATTGGTGTAACTCTCACCCACATGTACGAAAAGCCCACCAATAAGAGGCGCTGTTTCATCCACTATGGACGGTAGATAAATTAGAGGATTAACGATTTTCCTTCCATATTCTAGACTTAGTACAAAATGCAAATGCCCTCCACTGGAGTGACCAGTATTTCCAGTAATTCCAATTTCTTGACCATTCTGAATACTTCTCTCCAAGTTACCATGGGATGGATGAAGGTGATAATATGCTGAATAAGCACCCTTACCATGATCTATCCAAACTGTATCCCCAGAACCCCATTCTTCACGAAAAGGATCATCCGATGCATACCGAGTATACAAAAGCTTACCTTCTCCTATAGAATGGACTTTTTCTAAATAAGAAGAGATATCAACTCCATTATGGAAATGATCCCATCTTGATTCACCAAAAACAGATGATACTCTATCTGAAATCTGGTCCGTGTGAACTGGCCATGTAAAATTCCAATGTTTTTTATCTTGTGATTGAATGGATGGAAAAAATTCCTTGCAATGGATGAGGAAGACTAGCAAATATAACAAAGTAAAGGATTTCATAGATTCTTAAATGATACCATCTCACAATTCATTCTATCATCTGCAATGCAAAAACTACTAAGTCCACAAGAGGTCAATCAGCTCGTTTCCGATGGAGGAAATGGGGATCCTAGCGCTCTAAAAAAATTCTTTGAAATTTATTCTGAAGATATTTATAATTTCCCAATTCGAGTCTTCCATCTTTCAGAAGATGATGCCAGTGATTTCTATATCTATGCTTTCGAAAGACTTAAATCTGGAAGAAGATTGCAAAGTTTTGGAGGTAAGTCTAGTTTCAAGACTTGGTTCTATTCTGTTCTGAGAAACTTACTCATTGACTGGAAGAGAACCATTAAAGAAGTGAAGATTCAATCTATAACAAGGACTAATGCAGAAGGTAAAGAATACAATACCATAGAAGATGAAGCAGATCCTCTAATTTCTGAAAAGGAAAAGGCAGTTGAAATCTCAGAACAATTTCTCCTTAATCTACAAGAAATAAAAATCGAAAGTCGTGTTATATTCAAATTGTCTTATATATTTTACCTTCAGTTAGAAAAAGATGAGGTTGAGTATATTTTAGAGAAAGCTAAAATCAGCCTTCCCGATCTTAAGAAATGGATCTTAGATATACGAACTTCTCTCTCAAATAAGGAAGAAGACATTAACAAATTAGAAGATAAGATAACCGCAATATACTTAAGTATCTTAGATCTTAAAGAGCAACAGAAAGCAGAACCAGTTGAGGCTTCTAAATCCAACCTACCATTCGTTGATAAAATCGGAGCCTCTCTTCATAAAAAATACGAACAAAGACGTAAATTAATCGAAAGAAAGCAAAAAGGTCATTTTCTTTCCAGGACTCCTTATAAGGAGGTAGCTCAACTTTTAGGTATTTCGGAAGGTGGAGTGAGTGTGACTTTGATTCGCGTGGTCGAAAAATTGCAAAAAAATATTAAATTCGATGAGTTTTCTTAGATAACTTGTCGTCAGATTTTCAAAGAGCGAGGAGCTAGGATATGCCATCAAAGAAGAACGATACCAACCCATTAACTCCGGATGACGCAATTGAAAGGTATTTGGAAAACGATCAGCAAATCTTTGATGATGCTTTAGACAATGATTCTATTTTCCATACAATTTCTAAGGTTGAAGTAATTTTAACACTTTCTAAAATGAATTCTATCTCTCCCTCCCTCAATTTATCCTCCAAAGAGCTAGAGGAATTCCAAGCCGATCTAGATGTAGCAAAAGCCGAATTACAATTGCAAGCTGGCAATAAAGCCAAGGTTCCTGATTTTCTACTTCGATATACAGAAAAGAATTTAGATAAGCCTCAAAGAAAACAAACCCTTTTGGTAAGACTTTCTCAAATGGGAATTCAGGTTTTTGAATCCCTAAAAGATGAATTAACTCTAACACCAAGACTTTCACTCTCTCCAGACATCCGATCCTCACTAGGCACTCTGAATCCTGTTACAGAAAATTCAGCAAGCCATGTGGTATTCGAAGAAACCATCCAAAATGGGCAGAAATTCTTCTACCAAATGGTTAGAGAAACTCCAGAAGAAGTATTCCTGAGTATTAAAATTGATCAAAATGATTCATTTGAAACATACAAACAAGTCATTCTTCGCAAAGAAAATAGGTTCATTTTGTCCAATCGATTGAATTCTGATGGCATTGTAAATTTCTCTGGCTTAAAGGAAGGGGAATATACAGTTGAATTTCTAGGTTCCGCTTCAAATAAATTAGTTGACTTGTATCTAATAGTAGATTAATTTTTATCAATGATCAGCCTGATCATTGATAGAGTCGGCAATGTTAACATCTTTAACGTCCTAGATGGAAACACGCCTAGTGGGGAATCTCACTTACAATCTACCATTGATGATGATCTTCTTTTAGAATACATTTCTGAAATTGAGAACTTAGTTAGAGTTTCAAACATTGTTCAGAATTCAACCAATAAAACAACCATACTAAATACTGATATTCTTAGTGAGCTCAAGACTTTAGGCCAGACATTCTTTCATCAATTTTTTCCCTCTGAAATTGTTGAAAGGCTAAGATTGGCAACAGACAAAAGTATACATTTCAATATAGATCCAAGACTTGCCTTAATTCCTTGGGAGGTTTTACATGATGGCAATTGCTTTCTTGCAGATAAATTCCATATAGGTAAAACAATAAGGGGAGGCTTCCATGTGAAGCCTAACCACGGTAAAGAAAAACTAAAGATGCTGATTATAGCAGATCCAACAGAGGATTTGGTATGGGCTCAGAGGGAAGGAGAAGAACTTTTTAAAATTCTCTCTGAGAAAGTATCCTCTTCAAGATTAGAAATGGAGTTCATTGGCGGAAAGCATATAACAAAGCTTAAACTTTTATCTTTAATCAAAGATAAAAATATTATCCATTACTCGGGTCATCTTTACTTCTCTGATGATCCTTTAGAAAATGGCTGGCTTCTTGCTGATGGCAAAATTCTAAAGGCGCGTGAGATTAAGAATTCAGGTATTTCTACAGATATCGTCTTTAGCAATTCATGCCTTTCATCAACACAAGTTAGCAAGAGTATAAATACCAATATTATGAATAATTTTGCTGGTTCTTTTCTCATGTCAGGAATCAAAACATTCATAGGTACCAATTGGGAAATCTTAGACAACCAAAATACGATTGATTTTACGATTCGTTTCTATTCTTATCTCTTCAGCGATAAGACAGTTGGAGAGTCTTTGTTTATGACACGTGAATATGCTAGACGAAATTATGACCCAAATGATTTAACATGGGCTAACTACTCACTTTATGGTAATCCAGATTTTACAATCTTACTGGATCCAGAAAATGATCCAGCAGCTCAAAAAATTATCAATCCATCATTTGTGATGAATTTTTATCCTACACCAATAGCACTTTCCTATGTTAATTTCCTTAATTCTCAAAAGGAAAATCAGCCAACGGAACAACAAATGGAGAAATTGATACAGTGCTTTGAGGAATTTTCCAAGGTGCTTGGATCTATAGTATTCAGTGATCATAAATACCATACTCTTGGAAAGAAATTTCCAGAGAACCAAGACGATTCCATTCCTATATCTAAGTGGTGGGAATTGATTCATGCCTGCCTTTGGGATTTCAAGAAATTAAAAATAACCCCCCATGTTGAATCTATCATTGATATTTTAAATTCCAACCACGATGTTATACGTAAATTATTAAATTGGACTTTGATGTACAAAGAAGGAAAGATTGATGAGAGTTCTCGTGATTCCTATCTTATCACTTACCAATATTTTTATGAAAATCTGTTAGTTGAATTAGAAGAATTTGAGAAAATCAATATTTTTCTTGTATCAGAAAACTCGAACTACCATTATTTCTTCCGAGGGATGAAGCCTCAATCTTCTTTGATTACAGCTCCCCTTGTTAAACAAGATTATGTAGGAGAACAAATTGAAAAATTCCGAGGCAATCTTGTGGTTTACAATGAAAAGAAAAAAATCATGATTCCCTACCATGCAAATATCATAGACAACCAAGAGAAAGGAGAACTTGCTCTTTCTTTTCCAGGTTATCAGATTATTGATTACAAAAATAAAACAACGACTTAGATTTCACAATTATGAGTTTATGCTACCCAGATAATGGATCAGTTTCTTGCGGTTCTTGCTGCGGAGTTTTTAATCTGAACCTAACAAGAAAAGAGATTACCTTACTTCTCTTTCAAAGGACAGAAGAATTCCAGAATACAGTTGATTTCAAAATTTCTCATTCCCTTCCAGCATACAGACAATCCAGAGAGGCAAAGGAAAAGAAAATTTCCAAAAAAGATGAAAGCACCTACAATTGCCCCTTTCTTGGTTACTTAGATGGAGGCTATAAGATGGGTTGTATGATTCATCCAAGTAGGACAGGAAATCCTCTAAGCCAAAATTACTCATTCTACGGAAGCTCTATCTGTCTAGGCTACCAATGTCGCAACAGAGAAAATCCAGATTCGGCACAATGGAAAAGTATCTTCCAAGAAATATCCTCAAATTCTTTAGATTACTCACAACTCTCCGCAAATCATGAAATCACACTTTGCTTAGAACTTTTATTTTCAAAATGTAAATATCCTAAGGCTTGGCTATTTGGAAAATACAGAGAGTTTGTTCTTGGCTTTCTCAATGAATATCTTAAATTTCGAGGAATAGCAGACCAGAGAACTTCCTTTGAAATAGTATCTTTGGAAACGGAGACTCTAGAAAGTTTAATAAAAAAGCTAAGCAAGTTCCTTAAGAAGAACTCACCTAGCCTCAATTGGTTAGAAAATCTAATTACTTAGATTCTTTTGGTAGAATTGTTTGAATGTAGTTAATGCCTTCTTGAGCATATTTTCTGATGTTTACAGACAACTCACTTGTGTCTTGTGCACCTTTTTCAATTAAGCTTTGGAAGTTTGATTGGATTCCTTGGAAACCGCCATCAAATTCTTCTTTCACTTTAGAAACAGCACCTAATACAAAATTCAAACCGTCTTTAATTTCTTTTTCCATTTTTTTACTCCTTTTTCGTCTTTTGTGCAACGCACAAATATGACCTTAGTTTAACTGCCTCAAGAAACCTTGCACGTCTTTTTTTATTTAAATATAGTTTTTTTTTATACTTTTCCTTAGCAGATTTACACTCAGTATTATGTCCTCTAAACTCGAACCCATACAATGGAAGGAAAATAAATGCCTTCTTCTTGACCAAAGATTGATTCCTTCTCAAAAAACGTATTTCATTGCAGATGATTTGGATTCTACCATTTATGCAATTCGTGAAATGGTCGTTCGAGGTGCCCCAGCCATAGCAATTTCAGGAGCCTTTGGAATTGTGATGGAGATAGGGAAATTGAACTTGATTCCGAAGCAAGAGATACTGGACGAAATGTTCGCTAAATTATTAGCATCTCGACCCACTGCAGTGAATTTATCACGTATGATACTTGATTTCAAGAATAAGATCCAAGAATTTATTTTGAATAAAATGGATTATCCAAAGTTTCTTTTAGCCTGTGAAAATTTTGCCATTGGAGAACAAGAAAGAGATAGACTTGCCAATGAAAAAATAGGACAGAATGCACTATCCCTATTTGCCAAATCTCAATTGAAACTAAATATTCTCACTCATTGTAACACTGGCTCTCTCGCAACAGCAGGTCATGGAACAGCATTAGGGATAATCCGAAGCCTAAGAGATGCTGGCTTCGAGTTGACTGTCTATGCAGATGAAACAAGACCTTACTTACAAGGGTCTCGTCTAACAGCTTTCGAGATGCAAGAAGAAGGAATTGAATGTTATATCATTACTGATGGGATGTCTGCATGGCTTATGAATGATAGGAAAATTGATGCAGTAATTGTAGGTTGTGACAGAATTGCGTCTAACGGTGATACTGCTAATAAGATAGGAACTCGAGGACTTGCCATCATAGCAAAGGATGCAAATGTGCCATTCTATGTTGCAGGAACTAAGGATAGTTTTGATTTTAATATTAAATCAGGATCAGAAATTCATATTGAAATGCGAGATCCCAAAGAAGTTACAAATTTAAGTTTTCTAAAAGATGCTGAAGGAAAGAGTTTTCTCGGTGAAGGAATCATAGCTCCCAAGGATGCTAAGGCTTTGAATCCGTCTTTCGATATAACTCCCGCTAAATATATAACCAAAATCATTACAGAAGTGGGGGTATGGAATCCGGGAGAACAAAAAAGCATTGGACCTTAGAATTAAAATCTTTGCTAAGAACGTAGATGGATGTATTGAATTTCTGCATTTGTTGGGATAATAGTTTTTCAAGAGACCGAAAGTTGTAAGCTTGAGACCACAGCAAAGAAGATGGTAGAGAAAGCCAATCTAGCCTTGGCAAGATAAGAAACTTTCTAAGGAATTTCCTTTGAGTGGATAGTTGATTGAAAGTAATAAAAAAAGATTTATTATGCTCAGGGTTTAAGCTTTCAGGATACATTTTGTCTTCTAAATAAGGATAAAAAAGTCTTCCTTGGATGAGAGCTACTTTTTGGATAGAAAGTTCTTCCAGTAGTTGAGCTTGGAAATTATGACCTAGTTGAATCTTATTATTTTGAATATCTTTATGCGATGTAGAAGTCTGTTCAACTTTCTTGATCAAGTGCTTACTATTATTCAAATGCCATTCTAATACCACTGACTTTAGGAGTGTTTTCGCTGGCTCTAATTCAGAAAGCCTTGTTTGTTTCAAGAGCTTGGACATTTTTTTGTCTAATCTATCATTGAAACTTGGTCCTATGTAGGATTTAGGTAAATTTTCTTTATAAAGCTTAAGATAAAATTTGACAGCTACTTCAAGGTGAAGTATTTTATTTTGCATTCTATCAAATAAAATGAAATCAAATTCACCTATCGTTTTGGAATGGTCCTCTCTGAGAGGAAGTCCTTTCTGAATTAGATCAATTTCAGGAAATTTTATAAATAAAAACTCTAAGAGAAATTCATAGTATTTCCCCAATCGATTGGTGGAACGATCTAAAATAAAGCTTAGGATTTCGTTGAAGGAAAAATCTAAGGTTTCACACTTAGGCAAAAAATAATTTCTTAGTCGAACAAATAGTTCAGAATGAAGATTAAGATTTATTGTGTCTGAAGGGAAAAAAGAATTCGAAAGAAGGCTGGGTGATTCCAAGACCCATTTCAGGTCTTGGATAAATTTTAGAACAAGTCGCTCATCTTCCTTCGACATGAAGAATCTTTGTGGTTTTCACTATAATTCTAATCAAAATATAGAACAGTGAACCAGCTCCAAAGAATACAATCTGTTCAAGTCTTAAGGCTTCAAGAAAACCTAATGCAAATCTACCTTGCTCATTGAAATATAGAATTGCAATATCAAAAATTGTAAAAATTACGATGATACCATACAATCCAGGATATTCTCTTTTTAGAATATTTTTGAAGGAGAAATTCAAATTAGCTGGTTTGTAATTTTTGAAACTTGGGATAAAGGCTGGAGTAACATTCGCCCACTTTAAATAGGCATCTTTGAATTTGCCTCTAAGAAAGAATTCTTCTGCAAACATGATTCTCTCGTAGTATAAATAAAAAAATAAAATAAAGATAGCAGCAAATAACAGAGATTTGAGAAGAGCAACCACACCTAGATACATCAGGAAATTTCCTAAATACAAAGGATGGCGGACTGTGGAATAGATTCCAGTTTGGTTGACTACATCTGCTACCTGTTCTTTCGTATTCCTACCTGAGGTTCTAGCTGGAGTGTATCCAATTGTTATGCAACGAACAGCAAGCCCAGCTAAGCTTATCAAAAGACAAATTGCAGTATAGATCAAATTGGTAGAATAGCTTTCACCCCAATAGTGAACCTTCGGCAACAGGAACAGAGAGCTAATTAATATTACTCCAGGAACATAGGTTCTCCATCGAAAGAGAAAGTTTCCTTGTTTGTCAAATTCTTCGATTAATGCCATATTATTTTAAAAATTTCCTTGATTCATAAGCTTTGCGAAAATAAATTCCACCTATGTCAACTAAATCATTCATCCCTCCTAAATTCAACTACCCTTTGCTCTGGCTCACAGATTTTTCTCTACCTTTTCTCCTTAAAGCAGTGCACAATATTGATGGAGTTGAAATTTCTGAGGATGATAAGAAGACGATCAAATCACTGAGGAAGCATAGAGTTATCATAGTATCCAATCATCCAACAACTCAGGAGCCTCCTGTTGTTTATTCTCTTGCCAATATTATGTCTTCCCGTTTTCACTACATGGCATCTCGTGAAGTTTTTGATTGGGGAAGTGGATTTGTTGGAGACTTCATACAAGCTATAGGTGCCTATTCTGTTATTGCTGGGACAAACGACAAAGAGTCCCTAAAAGCAACCCGAGAAATTATTTCTGCTCCAGAAGGAAAACTGGTTCTTTTTCCTGAAGGGGAACCAACCTCAGGTTTGAATGATACCTTGCTACCATTTCAACCTGGAGTCGCGCAATTAGGATTCTGGGGACTTGAAGATTCCATTAAGAAAGATCCAAACGCCCAAGTGTATATTCTTCCAGTGTTTATAAAATACAAAATGAACGCTAAGGAAGATATCATGAAAAAAGATTTAGATGCCTCCCTTACAATTTTGGAAAACAAGATGGGAATTTCCAAAACGGGTAAGACCATAGTCGAAAGATTTCTTTCTATAGGGCGAAGACTGCTAGAAAAAGAAGAAAGAGAATATGGAATTGATATTGAAAATCCAGAAGATTTTAATTATCGAATGGGAAAAATCCGCCATACCATTCTTGATAACATTGCAAAAAAAATTGAACTACCCAAATATGATCCGACAGAGAATGCAATTGTAAAGCTCAGAAAAGTGCTTTCATTTCTTGAACTTGCAACCTTGGATATAGAGAATGTAAAAGAAAAAGTACCTAGTAAAGAAGTTGCCAAATGGGCTCGCAAAGCCGCTCAAAAAGCATATGATTTTATCACTATGCAAATTGACTACATCAAAGAACTTCCTTCACCAGAGAGACTTTACGAGTGGTTGTATCGATATGAACAAGAAATTCTTGGAGAAACGAAAATGAGACCTCACCTCGCAAAAATTCGAATCAGCACTCCTATTTTAATGAATGCTCTTTATGATAGTTATAAAAAGGATAAAAAGAAACTAGTTCAAGATACAACACAGAACTTAAGAAATAAATTAGAAAATCTATTGAATGAAGAAAAATCTCTAGCCAAGGAAATTTTTAGTTCAGATTATAGATTTTAATGAATTACACATTTCGTTATCACTTATGGGATCCCGAAGAGAATAATGAAATATATGATGCAATCCATTCTATTCTAAAACAAAAAAAATTAGAATCATTTACTTCTACTATCTTTACTCTATCTAAAGATTTGTTGCTGAATGGAATTAAAGCAAATTTGAAAAGACTGTTCTTTCAAGAAATCAAGGCAGATATATCACATCCTTCTGATTATGAATTAGGTGTGCGGATGTATAAGAGCAAAGTTTTGCATGGAAGACTTCCAGATTATAAAGAAGCAGCAATTCAAAAAAATTTCTATGTCGAGATCAATCTATATGACAATGATGTTGGAATTTTTATATCCGTTAAAAATAACCAAACAATGGTTAATAACGAGATGAATAAAATCCGTTCATCTATACTACATTCTCAGAATTACAATGATATAATGGAATACTATTTAGAACGAGCTGATGATTCTGAAGGGGAAGGAATTGGAATTGCATTGGTTGTCTTACTGCTCAAATCTATGAATAGCCGATTAGAAAACTTTCAAATTCGAAATCATGAAGATTCAACGATAGCAAGTGTTGAGATTTCCTGGGAAGGATTGAAATCAAGTACTTGGCAATGAAGCAGATTTAAGCATATTGACGTATTCTTTATCAAGAATCAATATCTTAGTTTTAAATTATAATTTTATGATTTAGTCGGCAGTAATTTCAGAAAAGCTTCTATACTATAACGATCAATTTCCATCCAAAATGAATTGTTTTTTAAACATAAATAATTTGACTTCACATTTATAAACTTGCAGTCCAATTGAATTGGTTTGATTTGCTTTTTATCATTAGCGATTAGAATGCTTATTTTGGGAATTTGCTTCCAATCAACTGCCTGTTTCGTAAAGAACTCGTTTGCCTTCCAAACTTGAAGCGACTGAATCATTTGTTCTAATTGTGATAAATTTTCATCGTTTAGTCTAAGAGTATTCAAGGACCAAAAGCCTTGGTTCAAATCATAATTAAAAATTTCAGGCTGTTGATCTAAGATAAATTTTTCCTTTTCAATTATAATAGAATTAACATTTTGCAAAAAATCCAAATTTGCAATTGATTTCAAGGCAAAGGAATATGGATCTGAGACTGAAATTAAATCTCTGATTTGAAATGGAACAAGATAAACTTTTGAATTCATTAATATATAGGAACCACCACCCGAAGGTATTTCTTGGCTAATACTAAAATTCAAAACTTCTTTATCCTGATAAGAAAGTTTCAGATGAATAGTCTCGTCTTGGAAACCAAATCCATCTTTGTTGGATCCTATTTCTGTATAATTTCTTAACTCATAAATAGTATCTAACAAGGTAGATACTTTAAGAAGATCAGAATCAAAAATAATTTCATTCACTTTTAAATTCCAATCCTTCTTAGCACTTGGATTTATTTCTAATATTTCCTCATGTATTACCCTTTGTTCAGAACCTACCAGTTGGATTTGAATGGAATCTATAGATTGTTCTCTGCTAAGAAAGGCTTGAGCTGAGCTATAACTATTTACAAATATAGAAAAAGGATCATGCAAAACCCATCCAAGGCTAAGAAAAAAGATATTGATAAATATTAATTTCTTCGAAACAGAATTTGATTTGTTATCCTTAGACATCATTCAAGTGTCATCCCTGAATTTCGTGACTTCATTCGAAAAAAAGCAAAAAGGATAATTCCCATTGGCAAGAGTATAATATGAATTATATTATATAATATTTTCTCCGAATCAGTGAATGGTTGCAAGGGTTCGAATAAAGATTTTTTATATCTTGCTTCAACTAACTCTTGGTTCCCATTTAAAATTTCATAGGCATTTACCAGAAACGGAACATTGGCAGCTTGGTAAAGTTCCCGAAATTCTGGAAGAACCAAAAGATCGGAAATTAAATAAGGAGAACCAATCACAATTAGCTCTGACTCTTTACCAATAATTGTTGTTTCAATAAGATCCTTTGCTTCTATCTGAGAATCTTGTTTATGTATTTTGAAGTAGGAAATAAAATTGCCTTTTATATCAAGTGCTAGTGGAATTTTATCAGAACTCATTTTAGGATTTAAATTAGCAATTTGCTTCTCACCAACAAAGACATAGTCAGTTAATAAGCTTGATTTAGAAGAAGTCTGCATAATCACTTCATAATTTGCATTAGGTTGCTTGTCCTTATTATAACTAAGACTATGTGACCAAGGAAGTAAAAGATAATCTAAGTCCTTAGTAAGATGATTGCTTGTAGAAAAATTTTGAGAATCCTTAGACAAGATTAACCACAAAGGATAAAAGGATTTACCCGCAAATCCTTGTTCTGTCTCAAGAACACTTCCCATAGGCATACCCATAGAAGGATTGAAGACAAGATCGGATCCAACACTTACGCCGTAATGAGCGAGAAAATCATTCAATTCAGTAATTCCTTGTATGGTCTGAGCTAAACCATTCATCCCTATCGCCAAACCATTGTAATTCTCTTCTGGGTTCATTTTAAAATCCATAGTCTTGGGTAGCAGTATAAACTTTCCTCCTCTCATAAGAAATTGATCTATATGAAATTTACCAATTTCTGTCCATTCAGGAAGCCCAACTGCAATCAGAATCTGAATATTATCAGGGATGGCGTTGAGGTTGGCTGAAATTTCTTGAGCACTACCAAATTCATCTGAAAATAATTTATGAATAAAAATACCATAGGTATCCTTGCCCGATTGAGAACCCGGTGGTATGGGCAATGAAAGACCTGGATCAATCAAAACTGCTAACTTGGATGATAATTGCAATTTTTTACGAATCAATTTCCTGATAGAAGATACTATTTGTACTTCCATCTCTTCTACATAAAATGCAGTAGGAATCACTTCATGCTGCTTTTCGTGATGAAGAGCAATACCTAAAAATGCATTCTTAATTTGGGCTGAACCAACATCTATTTTTTCAAATCTTTGTGGTTGGATACCATCATTATAAGCTTGTTGAACTAAATCTTCTGATTCATCAGGATCAAAGAATCGAAGTTTTATTTTATCTGGGTTGATAGATTGAATTTGCTTTAACATTTCCTTAGCCATGAGAATCCGAGCTTTATTTTCAGCAGGAATCTTAGAAGAATAGTAAGCATTTATATAAATAGTTTCTTCAAGATTTTTCAAATAATACACTGTAGATTTTGTTAAGGAAAATCTCTGGGAAGAAGACACATCTAACCTACAATGCAAGGCAGAAACAAAATAATTGATTGAAACAAAAAGCAATAAAATTTGAAAAATTAAAAATCGGTTGGAAGAATTTATTTTTTGATTCAGATGAATACATAATTTTTGAATTTTTTGAAACAAATAGGCAATCATGATTTTTGAGTCCTTAGAATCATCACATTTAAAATCAGGAACAAAACTACAAAACTAATTAAATATGCAAAATCCCTAAGAGTCCAGACACCGATTCGAAATGATTCAAAGTGACTGGAGAGAGATAGATATGATACGATTTCTCCTAGATCATAACCAAAGAATTGTAGGATTGGTTGGTAACCCATCAAATATAGAAGTATACAAGCAAGTAAGGTAAGTATATATGCCGTGATCTGATCCCGACTTAAGGCTGAAATCACTAGACCGATGGAAATGTATGAGGCTGCAAGTAGTAGACTGCCCATATATCCTGAAAGAATCAAGCCCATATCAGGACTTCCCAATATAATTACCGTTAGCGGAGTAAGAAATGTAGCAAGAAGTGCTAAGCTTATAAATAAAAAAGCAGCTATAAATTTAGCAAGTACTAATTCATAATTCTCAAAAGGCAATGTTAAAAGAATTTCAAGAGTTCCATTGCGTTCTTCTTCAGACCACAAGCGCATGGTTATTGCGGGGATAAAAATGGTAAATAGAATAGGAATCCAAAGAAAAAAATGTTCCATACTCGCGGTTTTTAAATCCCAAAATGAATTATCACCCAGACCAAAGAAAAATAAAAAATTCAATAGTAATACAAAAAACGCAGTAAATATATAACCTATTGGCGTGTTAATAAATGCAAAAAGTTCTTTTTTGACAAGTATCTTAAGATGCTTACGCAATTCATTTAATTTTGAAAGGAAAGTTTGAATACCTTGAATCAAATTATTTACGATTTTGTGGAATGGAAATATCTTCTGCATTCAATGATTCCTTGTTAGATCAGAAAAAATATCATCTATAGACCGTATAAAAGGTCTTATTTCATGAGCAGAATAGGAATTTTTTGCCAATACTTTAAATACAGATTGTCCACCTTGCCCAAGACTATCTATAGAATAATTGAAAGTTCCATCCTCATTGGATTGCAAGATCTCAATATCCTTCATTCCTGTCCCAAAAAATATCTCTTTCACTTTCTGAATGGGAACTTCCGAACGAAAAAAGATACGATTTGTAACACCAAGTTCATTTACACTCGCATTCATAACAATTTTCCCCTCGGATAAGATGATAACTTGGTCACAAATTTCAGTCACTTCTTGTAAAATATGAGTAGAAATAAGAATGGTTTTATCTTTTCCCAAATCGCGGATCAGATTTCGTATCATCAATATTTGGTTAGGATCCAGTCCGCTTGAGGGTTCATCTAAAATTATATATTCTGGATCATGCACCAAAGTTCCAGCAAGTGCTACTCTTTGTTTAAATCCTTTAGAAAGATGGTGGATAGGTATATAAATTACCGTCTTAAGTTCACAGAGTTCTAGAACTTTTTGTATTGCAATTCCTTTTTGCCTTTCTGGAATGCCTCTCGCATCAGCACAAAAATGCAAGAATTCTCTTACATTCATATCTGTATAAAGTGGTGCTTGCTCTGATAAATAACCTAATCTTCGTTTAATGCTAATAGCATGAGAATTCATGTCCAAACCATCATAGCTTACAGAACCAAATGTATCACTGAAATACCCAGCCATAATCCTCATGGTAGTTGTCTTGCCTGCCCCATTAGGGCCAAGTAAGCCTGTGATCTTGCCTTTTTCGATGTTAAAACTTATACCATCGACTGCTACTTTTTCACCAAAATGTTTTCTTAGATTCTTAACCTGAATCATAGATTTATCCTTTCCTATTTCACTTTCTGGCAGAGCATATGACACATATCTGCTTCCTCAAATTTTGTGAAAAGATCGTAGTCTCCCCCTTTTTCCAAAATTCGAAAACCATTATCTTTTAAGATTTTTTCCAGAGACTTAGGCGTATGAAAAAACTGGGGATGGGCTTCTCGACCTATGGGCTGCTTGGTTTTGGAGTGAAAAAAATTCAAATGCACCTGGATCAATTTGGATTTAGGATCGAAAGAACTCTCCCATTCAAGAAGAAGATTTTGCTTGGTTTCTTGGATTTTTTTTCGATCAAAATTTCGAATCAAATTCATCTCTGAAGTAAAATCAAAGAAAAAAATTCCATTTTTAAGTAGATGCCTTGCTGCCTTGGCGATGAGAGTTTCGGGATTTTCGAAATAATTGATAGTAGTATGAGTGGAAATTACTAAATCAAAGGCTTCATTTGAATTGAATTCGGATATATTTGCTTGTATCCATTGGATTTTGGAGGAATTTTTCTTAGCTTCCTCTATCATTGCCTCAGAAAGATCCACTCCCAACCAGGCTTTTTTGGTTTTACCAGCTTGTTTTCTATTTTTTTCCATAAAATACAAAAGCCTACCCGTCCCACAACCCAGATCCAGAACTGCTTCAGGAAATTCCTTGGTATAATGCATGCTTCTCTTCAGTATGTAGTCGGACCAATCCTTATAAGGTACATACCTCATAGAGTGGTCATAGATTTCGGCAAATAAGGAATAGGGTTCCAGCTGTTTCATAGGGAAAAATTCAATCTCTTAGTTTTTCTTCTTGCAAGTTTTTCCAGCCTTCAGACTAATGTGACATAATATCTTATGGGCCTTGAAATACTTATACCTTTTCTTGCAAGCATTGCTGTAACCATTGGACTACGTCGCTTAGACAAGTCGAACACAAAGCTAAGTCAGATCAAGAGATACGCTGGGAAACTCTCCGAAGAGATCCACCAAACAGCATTACTCAAAATCCAATCTGTAAAAGATGCAGGCATAGATATAGACCTACATTTGAAACATGCCAAGAAAACCAGCGAAGATATCCAATCGCTTTCAAGAGAATCCCAAACTCTTTTCGAACAAATTAAATCCAGTCGTGACTACTTAACTTCCTTAAGCCAGGAAATGAATTCTATCTCAGAACTTGCCCATGATGCTAGATCCGAGGCTGAAATTCTTCAAAACGAACTTGTTATTGTGGAAAACCAACGCCAGGAAGTTGGAATTCTAAGGGAAGATTTGGATTCCTTAAAAGAAGAGTCTTCTTCTATAATCGACCGTTTCCAAGAAAAATTAGATCTTAGATCGGATGAAATCCTTAGATCCCTCGCAACCAAACTCATAGAGCTAGAAGGCTTGATGGAAAAAAAATCCGACTCTCTTGATCTCACTTTAGATGAGATTGCAAATTCTGCAAAAGCAAAATTGCAATCTCAATCTGAGATGCTTGTCCAAGAAACAGTTGGAAGAGTTGAAATCGCTCGCAAAGAAATTGATGATGTGATGGGAAGAATTTCAGAGGCAGAAAGTATTCTTGATTTGAAAATTAGTAAATTCGAAGATACTACAGCAATACTCTCAGAGAAAGTGGATCGCTTTGATGAAAGACTGGAAGATAAGACATCTAAGGCTCAAACCAAGGTTGAAGAAAAGCTCAACCAATTAGAGAAAAAGCTCTCCGAGCGCTATGATAGAGTGATAGAACAAGCATCTCAGTCCAAAGAATCTTTCTTAGAAAGCATACGTATGGAAGTCGATGGCATCAAACGTGAAATTGAAGGACTCTCTCTAGAAACTATGACACGAAGAGATGAGATTCTCAATGAAACTAGAAGACAGGCAGAGACCTTGAATGGAACCATTACTGATTTCCAAGAAAAATACCTAGAAGCTGAGAACAAATTACTTAAGCAAGCAGATACCCGCAAATCAGAACTTATGCGACAAATGGACGGATTTGCAGAAGATTTTAAATCCATCTCCACTGAATTAAAATTAGAGGCTGAGAGCATACGAAAAGAAGCCCTTGGTGAATTGAAAAATTTTAATAAAGATTTGGAATCCACTAGAATTATAAGTGAAAAAGAAGCAAAGGAATCCATAACACATCTAAGGAAAGATCTTGAGGACAAATTGAAGATAGATTTTTCCATCATTGAAGACAAGGTGAAAAATCTTGAATCCATCATTCAAGAAAAATTGGGTGGAGTAGATCATTATGTCGGAGATCTTAAAGATGCTCTGACCGAAACAGCTAGAGAAATCCTTGAAGAAGCTGAAAAAAAATCCAATGGTTTTGAATCTGTCTTTCAGGCAGAGGTTGCTAAAACCGAATCCAAAATAGAATCTATGTTGCATTTCTGGGAAGAAGAAATATCCAAAAATAAGACAACCGCATTACAAAGCATAGACTCTCTAAACGAAAGATTGCAAGGCATCCATATACAAGGTGCAGATTTACTTGGTAAGTTTAAAGAAGAATACGAAGATTCCCGCCGAAGACTTGAAAATTATCTGCAAGCCCAAGAAGGAAGCCTAGCCGAAGAAAGCAAACATGCCCAGAAAGAATTAACCGATAAATTCTTGCACTTGAAAAAGTCTGCCGATGATTTCTTTAGTAGACAAGAATTGAAAGTTGAAAAGATCAATGAAACCATAGATGCTAAAATTAGCAAACAACTTGCAAAGCTAGTTGATAAAGGAAACCTCCACATAGGTCAAATCGAAGAAAAAGTTCATAAGCATATTGCAAGCCTCAAGAAAGATCTAGAAGAATCCTTCCGAGACAACAAAGAAGAATTCGAAAGCTTCAAAAAAGATATTGATAAGGGAATCGAAGAAGCACTTCAACTCAAAGAAGAAATTCTTGGTTCGGTTTCAGGAAGTCTAGCAACAGTGAGAGAAGAGGTCAGCGATCTTACCAATCATATAGATCTAGCCAAACAAGAAATGCGCTTCTTGGATGAATCCAAAGAAACTGTGGAAAGATCTGAGAGAGTCTTAGAAGAACTCAAATCAACTCTTGTTAGTACGGAAGCAAATCAAGAACTCTTAGAAAACTATCTCAATTCGGTTGAAGTTCTACGAGAGATGAAGAAAGATCTCGATACCGAACTTGAGACTTCCGAAGAAATCCAAAACCGCATATCAAATTTGGACAGGGAAATCTCTGTAATCGAAGCTAGAGAGCGAGAACTGAGTGAAACCATACGAAAAGCAGATGATAGAGCCAAACATTTGATGGATAGAGAAAAGGACATCCTCACAGTAGAATCACGTTTTGACAAAATCGAAAATCTTATTGGGGATTTAAGCGAACGCCATAAACAAGCACTTACTTTGCAGAAAAGAATTGAAGAAATGCGAAGTGATACCCAAGTTTCCAAGGATGAATTGGAGAGTTTACTTGCTGAGGCAGATGAAAAATTCGAAAAATTGTCATCCTTTTTAGATGTTGTCCAAAATAGCATGCAAAACATGCCAAATTCTAAGACTTCTAAGGTCAGCGGGGCAGATCCCATTCTTGAAAGGAAGAAAAATACAATTTTGAGCCTTTATGAGAAGCACCATTGGTCACCCGATTCCATCTCAGATAAACTAGGGATAGAGAAATCCTTGGTAGACACCATTTTAGCCTCTCGCAAAGTAAGATAAAAAAGGAGTATTTATGTCAGAAGAAACAAATGAGTCAACAGAAACTACAGGTCGTGAGTCTTTAATAGTCGCAAGCAAAGTAAAAGCATACATCAAATCAAAGGGCTGTATGACTTCTTCAGATGCTGTAGACGGCTTAAATGAAAGAATTTACAAGATGCTAGACGAAGCAATAGAAAGAACACAAAGCAATAAAAGAACTACCGTTCGTTCCTACGATTTCTAAGAGAAACTTGATTTACATAAAAAACCGTTCCGAAATCGACAAGATGCGCAAGGCTGGCAAATTCGCTAGCAAGCTACTGCTTTACATTTCTGATTTTGTGAAACCTGGAGTTTCGACTCTAGATCTAAACAACCTTTGCGAAGATTTCACAAAAAAACACGGTAATAAATCAGCCCCCTTGGGATACAGGGGGTTTCCCAAGTCAATCTGCACATCTATAAACCACGTGGTATGCCACGGAATTCCAAAAGCCACAGATATACTGAAAGACGGTGATATTATCAACATAGATGTTACCCCAATTGTAGACGGCTACCATGGAGATACATCCAAGACTTTTTTTGTTGGAAAGAATATTGATCCCATCCATAAGAAGCTCGTGGAAGATACAGAAAAATCCATGTGGTTGGGTATAGAGCAAGTGAAACCTGGCAATCGCATCAATGATATTTCGAATGCTATCGATGATTATCTAACTCCCTTAGGCTATGGAATAGTTAGAGATCTTATGGGTCATGGGATTGGGCGAACCTTCCATGAAGATCCCCAAGTCCCCCATTTCAAAATGAATCGTAAACTTGCCAAGTTGGAACCAGGTATGACCTTTACCATAGAACCCATGGTAAATCTGGGTACCTATGAAGTAAATTTTTCCAAAGAAGATAAATGGACTGTGACGACTAAGGATGCAAAATGGTCCGCCCAATTTGAGCATACTATACTAGTTACTGACAAAGGCTACGAAATTCTCACCTTACCCGAGTAATATGGGTAAGAATAGAATCATACTTCCTCTCTCCGTTTTTCTTATTGCATGTCTTAGTGCATACTTCTACACAGGCAAGGTTCAAAAGGATGCTTCTACTGTAGTGATGGTAGAAGAAGAAGTCCATCCCATGCCCGAATTACTCAAGCTAAGGGTACAAAATCTCAAAGCAGAATCCATCACCTTAGGAAGCATGAACGAAGATTATAAATTAATTTACTTCGGTCAACTTTCAGCCTCTGACTTGGACTGGGAGGCAGTTCTAAAGATGCAGAGATTGGCTTTGCAAAATTTTCCCAAACAACTGAGTCTTATTTTCATATCCCTAGACCCCACAAGAGATACAAAAGCAAAATTACAAAAACTATTCAGCCCAAGCGCCAAGAATGTAGAAGTTCTTTTCCCAAGAGAAAATGATTTAATCTTTCTAACTAAGGCATACGGAGTTCATTTCCAAGTTTCAAATCTTTCGAATTCTCTCTTAAATTATACAATAGATCATAATACATGGTATTTTCTTACAACACCTGATTATAGAATCCTAGGTTCTTATCCAATTCAAATTGCGGATGAAAGATTAGAAAAAGAAATCATAGCTCATATGAAACAAAAGTATTAATCCTGAAAACAAAATGAAAGTATTAAGGAGCTAGAGGCAAAGTTCATGAAAGTTTTTGGATTTTTGTTATTTATACTTTATACAATCATTGCACCCTTCATACAATTCTTATTCTATCTTGCCATCTTTCTTTCGCCTAGAGCTAGAAGATTCCATGAATTACGCCTTAGAGCTGATATAGAAATTAAAACTCTCGAAGTGCCTAACAATAATTTGTATTGGTTGCATGGAGCAAGTGTAGGGGAATTGGACCAAGCAAAAGCCTTGGCTAGAGAAATCAAACGAAGAGAAAAGAATTGCTTATTATTATTGACTTGGGTTTCTGATTCTGTTACAGAACGTAACTTAATAGATTCTCCCTGCGATTACCACTACCCTCTTCCTTTGGATGGACCCTTTTCTTATAACTTGATTTTAAGAACATTTCGTCCTAAAAAATTAATACTCTTTGCTTGGGACACCTGGGCTTGGTTGATTCGTTCTGCAAAATCATCCAATTGCCAAGTTTACCTTGTTTGTGCTACTCTCGGAGATACATCGAGTCGCAATAAAGGAGTGCTTTCCTATTTTACCAAACTCATCTTCTCTTGGTTAGATGGTGTATATCCAGCTCATAGCATCCTAGAGAAAGATTTCTTATCCATTCTAAGTTCAAAGCAAAAGAGCCTAATGAAAACCTTAGGTGACACTCGATTCGATGCAGTAGTTCAAAGAATTCAAAACACAAAACCCAATCTTCACTTCCAAGATTGGGCTACGAAAAATAGAAAGTTCCATGAGGGAAAATTGAATCTAGTGTTTGCATCTACCTACCCTAATTCAGAGCTAGGGATTATAGAATGGTTAAGCACTACTAGACTCAAGGGTAGAATTTCACTTTGGATTTTTCCTCATAAAATCAAAAAAGAGCGATTGGATACTATCCAAGAAAGAGTGCAATCTAGTGCGTGGAGTCTAAGTAAATTTTCTGAAAACAAGCCAGAATCAGAAATCCAACTAATGGATGAGCTAGGCTTACTTGCCTATGCCTACCAGCATGCAAATCTTGTCTATGTGGGAGGTGGCTTCCAACACAGGATTCATAATGTGATTGAACCAGCGTATTTTGGAAATCCTATCTTTACTGGAAGGAAGATAGAAAATTCCTCAGAAGCATTGGTATTAGAATCACTTCATGGACTCTTTCGTTATCTAAGCATGATGGAACTTCTTCTTGATTTAGAGCTAAAAATTGTAAACCAATTTGATTTTAGTGAAATTCGTTTAAGGAACAAAAACTTTGTGCTAGCAAATACAGGAGCCTCTCAGAGAATCTACGAAGAGATATGGAAGCATCCAAAAGTATAACACTCTCCACTGTTTCAATCAATACGATAGCCCTTGATTTTGAAGGAAATTTTGCGCTCCACAAAGAAGTTCTAGAAAAGAAAGATTTAGACCAATCAAAGATCATCTTATTTCCTGAGCTTTCTCTTTCTGGGTATGGATGCGAGGATGCATTTTACTTTCCTTGGGTTTGGCAGAAGTGTATCACTAATATAGGAAACTTGCTCCCTCTTACTAAGAACCGTTTGGTGATTGTTGGACTTCCATTTTTCTTCTCGCCATATTTGTACAATACATGTGCCATCCTCTCTCATGGCAAGGTTCGTGGGCTTGTTGCCAAGAGGAACTTAGCTAATACAGGAATTCATTATGAAAAGCGTTGGTTCACAGAATGGTTGGGTGAGCCTGTTCGAGTAAATCATTTATTTCCTGAATCTTATACAGATTCTGATATTTATCTAGGTGATATTATCTTGGATTGGGATTCTTGCAAAATCGCACTTGAAATTTGTGAGGACTCCTGGGTCATGCATAGACCTTCTCAGGAATATTCAGAGTTAGGTGCTGATATTATTTTATGTCCTGGAGCATCCCATTTTGCCTTTGGAAAATATGAGACCAGGTCAAGAATTTTCCAAGAAAGTTCTAGAACCCAAGGGAATGTTTTTGCCTTTGCCAATCTAATTGGCAATGAATCGGGAAGAGCAATTTATGATGGTGGAAATTTAATCCTTCAATCAGGTAAGGTCTTAAGTATAGGGAAAATTCTACCCTTGGAGAATACATCTATATCAACTGCTACCATTCTAAAAGAGACTATAAATCATGATAGATCAAAGTTCTTTCGACGAAGTACAAACAAACAATTTCATAAACGACTTGTTCCTATTCCAGACTCCCCATTTGGAAAATCATCTGCTTCTATTGCATACAACAAACTTCCAAACGAGAATCCATTTCATGCTTTTACTTCAGCACTCATACTTGGACTATTTGATTATTTACGA
Organism: Leptospira sp.; assembly: GCA_002786225.1. Taxonomy (GTDB): domain Bacteria; phylum Spirochaetota; class Leptospiria; order Leptospirales; family Leptospiraceae. The sequence continues at coordinate 164,119 of PEQN01000002.1, forward strand.
AAGTCTGGCATGAAAGGTTACACTTTATCCCTGTCAGGTGGTGCAGATAGTTCAGCTATTGCCATCTTGGTTGCAGCTATGGTATCCGAAGTAAGAAAAGCAAGAGGCAATTCATCCCTAGCAGAGCTTGGCTTGGATGATACCTTACTTACAACCATCTACCAAAAGACGGCAAATAATTCTTCAATAACCCAAGAGATTGCTGAAAATCTTGCCAAGGAACTAGGAGCAGAGCACCACAGTATCATCATCGATGAAGTTGTTGGAACTATGGTAGATTTAATCTCTCAGACAATAGATCGCAAGCTAGATTGGCAACAAGATGGGCTAGCCTTACAAAATATACAAGCGAGGGGAAGATCTCCTTTGGTATGGCTACTTGCGAATACCAAAAATCATTTATTACTTTCCACAGGAAATCGTTCTGAGGCCTCTGTTGGATATACAACTATGGACGGGGATAGTTCTGGATCCATCTGCCCTATAGCGGGTATTAGTAAAAGGTTCTTATTAGACTGGCTCCATTTTATCAGCCAAGAAGGCGATCCAAGAATCCCCGCTTATAAGAGTTTAGCTGAATTATTGCATACAAAACCTTCTGCAGAACTTAAACCCTTAGAAGATGAACAAGAAGATGAGAAAGATCTAATGCCTTATGCTATATTGCAAGATATAGAGTTTTCATTTGTTAACAAAGGTTACAGCAAGAATCAAATCCTTGGAGAATTAGCCCAAAAATGGGATACTTATTCTCAAAATGAATTAAAAAACATGATAGATCGCTATTTCCACTTGTTTCGCATCTCTCAATGGAAGAGAGAGAGATTCGCGGTTTCTTTTCATTTGGATGAATATGGACTAGATCCAAAGTCGAGTTTTCGCTTTCCCGTGTTAAGTGGGCGATGGGATAAAGAGTTTTAGTCAAATAAGATTGCATTTATTTAGATACTGCTGTAACTTTATCGGAAAGACATAGATGTGAATTTAGAATGTCTTTCCCCTGAATTCCTGATTTAAATAAAAAGATTGAAAGAGAGGAAGATCGCATTTGCATACAGTGGACTCTTAGGCATGCTTAGAATATTTTAAAGGTTCAGAAAAAGCTTCAAACCTTGCTCTGAATTTTTTGCTCTTATGTAAACTGCAAAAGTCATTCCTCTTGATACAGGACAATGATTTTCGTGGATTGCCTGGAGGTTAATCCATTGAACTACAAATATCCATCCCCTTAAGGAGGTGTCAGTTTAATACCAGTTCCTCACCCAGAATTTCTAAATCGAAAATTATTTTTATGCAGAAAATTCTGCCTTTAAGAAGAAAACTACCCAAACACAGAATTCAATTTAAATAAGAAAGTTCTATTGTTTCTAAAAAGTAAAAGTAACTATAAATACATCTTCTGCTAATGTGATACTAGTTTTAGCAAATGAAGCAGGGTTCGTTATTGCAGTAATAAAAGATACATTTTGCACAGTATTATAAGCTGTGAAAAATGGTAGGCTTAAACTTGTCGATCCAACGAATACATTAAAGTTACATGCACCAGACACCAAAAGTAAAGCAGCAACTAAGAAAACATTTTCGTCGTCATCATTTTTTTTGGCAGCTAGCAACTCAGCATAACTTCCACTATATGATTCAACATATAGCAACTAACAACTGATTTGCCTTGAGTTAGAGGCGACCCATGTCTAGACTCTCTCGAAAAATCTAAATTGACAAATTTCATTCTTTGCCTTAAAAAATGAATAGGAGCACATTATGATAAGGATTTTTCTAAATAAGATAGTTTTACTTGCCTTGGTTTCCAGTTTAGTTGGCTGTATCTATACCAGCGTGAAAGCACCAGGACCTGTTAACAACCAAACCCAATACCTTTTGACAACTGAAGATTATAAAGTTCTCGGCACAGTGGAAGCTGAAGGTATCTACAAGGCCTATGGCCCATTTGTTGGCTTAGGAGGAAAAGGTTACGAAGAACTATATGCGAAAGCTAAAGCAATGGGTGGAGATGAAATAATCAATCATGTATTTGAAGTGGAAGGCTACAGTATTTTTCTCATAGTCTACAATGAGGCAAAATGGCATGCAAGAGCTACAGCCATACAGTATACCGAGAAAGCCAAAAAATCAACGAAATCAGGAAACCCATAGACGAATTTCTTTTGATTTTCCAAAGGAATATGGCAAAAAAAAGTCAGAAATAAATTTCCTGACTTAATCAAAATTTTATTGCATTTTTTTGATAAATTTGTCACATTCTCAATTAAGCAAAAGGAGAACTCAAAATGCGAATTTTTATAGTAGGATTTCTAACAACATTGTTTCTAACAGCTGGAATCAGCTCTCAAACTCACACGATTTTCATTCATGGAAAGTCTGGGTCCAACCACAACGGAGTAGGAACAACTGATGTTAACAATTATTGGGGTAGCTCACCTAGTACAGTTTCTGGTTCCAAGATTTTCATCGGATACGATGGAACTACTGATCCAAGAACTTATGGGTCTGCAAGAGCGCAAACAAACATCTCTACTGGCTTAACTAATTACTGCAAAGGATCCAATTCTTGCAAGATCGTTTGCCACAGTGCTGGTTGTTATGCGATCGAGTTTTGGTTGTCGAATTTAGGCTCAACTGCGTCAAGCAAAGGATTCAATCTTACTAGAGTAACTGCACTTGCAGCGGCTTCTGGTGGTTCTGAATTAGCATCCGCACTTAACGGAGCAACTTTTGGTTTCGCAGGAAATGCAATGGATAAGGCTTTGATCGTATCTACTGCAAGAGCAGCCTTTAATCACAACAATACAGGTGGCGTAAGCATCTTTCATGTGCCTGGTTACAAAGGATTAGTAGGAGCATCAGCGATTCTTCCTGGTGAAGATGACTATGCTGTAGCCTACCATTCAGCTTGTGGATACAGTCGAGTTGGTGGTGTTAGCAAATGCCAATCTTCCCTCACACAAAGTGAAGGAATCTGGCCTTTCAACTCTAACGTAACGTATACACAGTATTCAGGACATTTTAGAGCATCTTCCGTTGGTTCTGCTGGTTTGTATGAAAACCACAGCGAATTAACGAATGATGGATGGAGATAAGAATACTTTTCTTATTAGCCCTCCTTATGTGAGCAAAGAAAGCCTGGCTGAAAAGCTGGGCTTTTTTTATACCTTTACAGATTCTATCAAAGAGCATTAAATGATTTGTGTAATGAAAGAGGGACATCATGAAAAAATTTACAGTTATTTTATTTGGAATACTAGCTTTGAACGCTTGCTCTAGTCTTTTTTGGAGAATTGGTAAATTAGAACCTGAGACTGTTTCATCTCATAAAAGTATTCTTGAGTATACTGTCGTATATTTAGAGAGAGATTCTTGGAATCTCTTAAATGGCACTACTATTAAAAAATCCTACCAAACAGAACTAGTCCTCTACCCAAATGGCAAATCGGATGATGGGAAAAAATTAGCAAATCTCAATTCATGGACTTTACCAGGACTCGTTTCCTATAACTCAAATAAAGATGTATTGGTTTGGGTTCAAGGTATGAATGATGAGTACGGAACTTATTTGAGAAAACTTGGATACGCTAAGTCCGTATCTAGCCAAGGATTAAAGAATGCAATATTCTACGAACCCAATCAACAGATTTGGAATCTTACATTATCTGACAATGCTGACACCATAGCATTTATAACTTCAAAATATGGAGATGATTTAGTAATCCAACAACCCCAATTAGCTGTATGGAATATTTTGCAAGCAGCACCCACTCTCTATGATTTACCAAATTGGTTGGATTCTCCTGATTACAAGCTTCAGTGGAAATCGGAAAGATTAATTGTAAGTCTCGGTTCCAAAACTTTAACTTGGACAGCTTCTGGGCTCAAGTGAAGCCCATAGGTCGTAAGTCTATCTCTATAAAGATAGGCTTACTCATTTTGATAGCTTAGATCTTTAGCTGATTTGAAAATTGCAAGTTTTTCTTATCTAAAATAAGGCTTGCATCTAATGTGACATAATCATTATTATCTAAGATGAGTATTTTTACCTAAAAGCAAAGATGATTGAAAAGAAATTTACAGAAAAAGTTGACGTTATGTCCAAATATCTCAATGTTTTGGACCAAACGGAACCCATCCGCAGATCAGGCTTTGTAATCCGCGTAGTTGGAAATGTAATTTACTCCAATGGTCCACCCGATTCACGTATTGGTGAGATTATGGAAGTAGAAAAAGGAGAAAAACGAGGATATCTCTCCTGTGTTTTAGTAGGCTTCAAAGATCATAATTACACCTTAATGCCGCTAGGTGAGATAGAAGGAATTTTCCCCAATGCTTTTGTATTTTCTTCTCGCAAAAGAATTTCAATTCCTGTTGGACAAGAGATACTTGGAAGAATTTTCAATGGAATTGGTAGACCAATCGATAACAAAGGTTATATAGAATCCAAAGAAGAAAGGTATACAGATAGTATTTCTCCCAACCCACTTTCAAGACCAGCCATACGAGAAATCCTTCCAACGGGCGTTAGAGCAATTGACGGACTTCTAACTGTTGGCAAAGGGCAAAGAATAGGAATTTTCTCTGGTTCTGGTGTTGGTAAATCTACCCTTCTCGGAATGATTGCACGAAATACTACAGCCGATGTTAATGTGATCGCCTTAGTTGGTGAACGTGGCCGAGAGGTGAACGAATTCCTAGAAGATGATCTTGGTAAAGAAGCTCTCGCAAAATCTATTATACTTTTATCAACATCCGATTCGCCCAAAATGGAGCAGGTTACCTGCGCCCAGTTAGCTTGTTCTGTTGCAGAATACTTTCGTGACCAAGGTAAAGATGTACTTTTACTTATGGATTCATTAACGAGATTTGCCCATGCTCTGAGAGAAACTTCTGTTGGTGAAATTCCAATTACCAAAGGTTTTGGAGCATCTGTTTTTTCAAGATTATCTAAACTGGTAGAACGAGCTGGAAGAGTTGGAGAAACTGGTAGCATAACAGGTTTTTATACAGTATTAACCGATGCCGACGAAGATATGGATGATCCAATTGCTGATGCTGTAAGGGGTTATATAGATGGACACATCGTACTTTCTAGAAAATTAGCCAAAGAATCTCATTTCCCAGCTATTGACATAGCCTCTTCTCTTTCTAGACTTATGGTAAAGATTGCCCACGAAGATCACTATATGCATTCAACTATAGTCAGAGAGCTTATTTCCAAATACAAAAATAGCGAAGAACTTATACTACTGAATGCCTATTCAAGAGGTACGGATCCTAAGGTAGACATGTCCATTGATAAGAAGCCTTCTATAGATAAATACCTCAAACAGAGAATTGAAGAAAAAGTCGTATTTAAAGAAGCAGTATCTGGATTAAAAGATATTTTACTTTCTCAGGAAATAGAAGAAGAGTTGTAATTAAATTAAAGAGTAATGAAAAAGTTTCAATTTAGATTAGATCCTTTAATAGTTATTCGCAAGAGAAAGGAGGATGAAGAAATTAGAAATTTGTCCGTAATCGTTTCTGAAGTAAATAAGCTAAATTCAGAAAAGAATTCCTTAGAACAAGAAATCCAATCCATATCGGAAAATATATCTAAGAATATTAAAAAAGGAATTTCGATTCAAGATTATTATGAATATTCTGATATTAACCGCACACTTGGTCTCAAGATTAATTCCATAGAGCAAGAAATAAATGCTAAAAAACCAGATCTTGATATGGCAAGAATGCGAGTTGACCTTGCTCGTAAAGAAAAGAAGATTCTTGAAATTCTGCGCGAGAATAGTTTATCCGAATATAAGAAAAAACTAAGAAAGGTTGAGAAAGTTGAATTAGAGGAATATTTAACTACTTTAGAGTTCAATAAGAACTCTGAATTTAATGATGAGGATTCACATGATCTTTCCAATAAAAAATCAGGTCGTATATTTAAAATTATATCTAAAGAAGATAATTTAAATGAGAATTTGCCTGAGGAATATAAGAATCTCAAAGCAATTTATGATAAATTTTCAAAAATATAGGATAGCAAAATGGCAAGCTTAACAGATAAAACAAGAGCAATTTATTTACTACTTTTAATAGGATTTCTCATTATTGTGGGATTTTTTGTTTTTGATTACTTTAGAATTATAGATGCGGAAGATTACTTTCCTTTCTTAGCAAAATCTCCTGACCAAGTTATCCAAGATAACGAGTCTCCTACTGAATTGGAAAAATTGGAAATACTCAGAGCTCAAGAAAAAATAGTAGAAGATAGGGAAGAATTAGCCAAGATTAAAGAGCAGCTTGACAAAACACAAGAAGAACTTACTCAAGAAAGAGATAGATTAGAAGAATTAAAGAAAGGTGTTCTCAAAAAAGAAGAAGAAATCAAAGAAAAAAAAAGGCTAGAAGAAGCTAGAAAGGAAAAAATTAAAGTCCTAGCTGAAAAGGTTGCAAACATGCCACCTGCTTCAGCAAGAGATATGTTGATTAATTGGCCTGATTACGATATAATCGATGTTTTAGAACAAATGGACAAGGATGCAGAAGAAGATGGTCGCCAAACTATCACAACCTATTTACTTACACTTTTTCCAGCCGAACGCAGGTCAGTTATAACCAACAAATGGTTGGAAAGCGAGAATAGGAATGACCTTTGATTTTTTTACCGAATTACTGAATTTTCAATAAATAAATTATTTAAAAAAAAACAAGACTTCTAGTTTAATTTGTATTTTTTACTTCAAACAGATGATAGAATTTTTTGTATCACACAGCTGAAATTTATTTTTTCCCAAAAAATTCGTATACATAGGAAATTATTTTAAAAAAAATAGAATAAATACAACACTATGGCTGCTTCAAAAAACGTATCTCGAGATCGATTAGTCAAATTTGAATTTACCCAAGAAATCATTGATGGCTTTCGAAAAGCAGCACAAATCCCCGTCGATTTCTTTAACAAAGAAGGGCAAGTTTTAATTAACAAACAAGATAATGCAAATGCAGAAGATTTTGGGAAATTACTTAAATTTGAATTTCAAGGGATCTTTTATCTCAAAGATGATCTTAAGAAGCTGCTCGCCTTTGGTAAACCAACGGAAATCAAGATAGCAAAACAATCGGTACTCAACCAGGAGAAGACCATACAATTTGCGAAACAAACTTCAGCCTTGATCGACGACCTAAAGAAATCATCTCTATCCTCCAACCATGCCAACTTCATCCATAGTTCGATCAATGATTTACTATCAGATTTTGTCTCCAATCCAGAATATGAATCTGGATTAATCAATATTCTCGAAATTCTAGGGATTGCTGGTGTCTCTCTAGAATCCGAACTTATGACAAAACGTACGATTGTTGCTATGGGTATGAAGGTAAGAAATCGCAAGATCTTAGGAAAAGGAGAGGACACAGGTGACAAAAAAGACCATCTCAATTTAATGATGGCGAGCTACCTTCTAGATATTGGTTATTCCAGATTAAAGCTTCATGAAAATCCGAAACTTACTCCGGAAGAATACGCTACGATTCAACAACATCCTATCATTAGTTATTTGATGTCCCTTACTGCTCCCGAAGTTTCAACCTCTATTCGCACTATGATCTTAAATCACCACAGACCTTACCGAGGAACAGGAGTGAATAATAATTTTCCTGACCAAAGAACAATCTTTAATAAACTCATGACGATTCGAGACAAGTATACCAAAGAAACAGGAAAGGAAAGAATTATAAGTGATATTCAAGATCAGATTGGTTTGATCGCTAATGATGTAACCTCAGCTACCTTAGAAGAAGATATTGCTATTTTATCTTTGGCTAGTGAATTTTCTTCACTTACTTCTGAGCAATCCTGGCGTGGTGCTATGACACCAGACAAGGCTCTTAAAATTATTCTAAATGATTCTTTCTTTTCTTATAGTAGCAGAAGCATACGACATCTTGTAGATTATGTAGGTTCAAGTCTTACGAATAATGTTTCTATAATTAATCCGTTTGATTTTGTGATTACGGCTTCTGTAGATTCAGAACGGTCTGTTCATTTTGATATCTGCCGAGTAATAAAAGTTGCACGATTCCAAACGAGACCCCTGCTAGAAAGGCTTGGAACAATTCAGCCCATTATTAAAAAAGAAAAAAGATATAGAATCACAGACTTTAATAGGGAAACAATTAAAGTTGATAAGCGTAAAGCGAGGTTTGATTTAGAAAAAACTGTAGATTCCACTAGAATCATCTATTTAGTTGATCCTGAAATCAACGCTCCTCTTTATGAAAGTGCTACCAATTTAGCGAATTCCTAAATATCTCACTGTAATTTCTTAATCACCCTATCTGTATGATTTTATCTAGAATTAGTTCCCAAGACTACATAGAATAAAAATATATCATAATATAAGAAAATTTAATCTTAATTTATGCGATATTTGGTCTTATAATGGAAATAAGTTCTTGCAAAGCAGTTTCTAGATCATCATTTACGATCTGGTAATCAAATTGATCTTTTTCTAAAAGTTCTTTTCTACCATTTTCAATTCTTCTTTGAATGCTTTCTTCATCATCAGAACCTCGACCGATCAATCTTTGTATCCAAATTTCTTCAGATGGTGGTAAAATAAAAATAGATTTTGAATTGGGAAGTTGCTCTTTTACTAAGCGTGCACCCTGTACATCGATATCAAGAATAATATTTTCATTGTTTCGAATCGCAGATTCTATGTAGTTTCTTGGGGTTCCATAATAATTACCATGGACTTTGGCCCACTCCAAGAATTGATTATTTGAAATACCTTTTTCAAATTCTTCTACCGAAAGAAAATTATAAGAAATTCCCGGAATATCTCCCTTCCTTGGTTTACGGGTAGTAGATGAGATAGAAAATTTCAAAAAAGGAAACTCAGTAAGTAACTTACCTATTAAGGTCGATTTCCCTCCTCCTGCTACAGAGGATATGATAAATAAATTGGCATTACTACTTTTGATAGGAACTTCAGTCAAATCGAGAACCTCTAAATCAATCTAATTCTGATGATTTAATATCCTCGAGTTCTTCTTCTTTAGCAATCAAATTATCTTTTTTCTCTAATCTTTTTCCTAAACTTTCTGGTCGAATCGCAGATAAAAAGATATGCCCTGATGTAGTGAGAATTATAGACCTAGTTTTTCTGCCCATAGTCGCATCAGCTAACATACTATTCGTTTTAGCTTCGGAGCGAAGTCTCCTTGCTCCTGCAGAATCCGAAGACATGATGCCCACAATCTTAGGCAATAAAATAATATTTGAAAATCCTATATTTAAAGCAAAGTAATCTTCCATTCAATTTATTTTCGACGGCTTTTATCCATTTTAACAGTTTCAATCAGTAGAACTTCTCTGTAGCCTAAATTCATGACATCAGCCACTTCTTCGTGCGAGTAACCCTTAGTAAGAAGGAAGACAACCTTATCTATCTTAGTCGCACTATCGGGTAATTCTTTTAATACTGATTCAGGAGAAATATCAATTCTATCTTTAGGTTTAGGATTTTTAATTTCTTCTATCTGAGATAAGGTAGAGAGGAAACTTCCTTCTTCTTTAATTTTTTCTTCATCCAAATTACGGATTCCAGCACTTTCTTGGTCAGCAAATGGATCTCCATCTATCAAATAAGCAACTGAATTGGTATTTGAATTAGACTTCATATTTGAAATAGGACGATTTTCAAATATACTTTCCTTTTCATCAAAGGTTGAGCCGATAACAATATTTTTCACTCTTTTGCCTATGCTAGCAAATATATCAGAGGTATCTATTTTTTTTGCTATTTGTTCGTCATCATCTTGCAATCGAGGTTTATTGATTCCACTTGGTTTATTAGAAATTACTGATGATTTACTTATAACATTTGTAGAGCTAGTAGAACTGGGATAAGGATTTTTAAATTGAGAAGAAAGTTTTGAATTAGATATAGGCTCATTTTGAGTATATACATTTGCAACACCTAAGGCAAATTTATTGGGCGCTTGCTCCATATATGGATAAGGAATAGGAATAGGTTTAACCAATTCTTTATTATTATCATTTTCGGCTTGGGATTCATTTAAAATATGCTTTGAATGATTGATGAGATTCTGAAGTTGAAGGCTGATACCTGAGCCAATATCAGAGTCTTCTCTGAGGTTTGCCCTAAGATTCTCGGCTCTTTGGATTAAATCCCTGAGACCACCTAATTTCGAATCAAGTAGAGTTATAGATTGGTCTGATTGATGAATAAACTGAGCATAAAAGGATCGTATCTTCTTTTCTAGTTGAGCACCCTGACTCTCTTTTAGAGTTCGGGTCATCTTAGCAGAAAAAAATAAATACATTCCAAAGGCGAATGCCATGTTAATAGAGATTAATGCAAGGATTTCCATACTTGCCTCCGAATTCAGAAGTCTACCAACAACATTCCTTTTCTCGGAGTATCAGCCTGGGCTGAAAATGATTCTTTTAGGATACTCTACCGCGGTTACGTTTTTTTCTCCAGTCCTTTTTTCCACCATCAGGATCTTCATAAGGGAGCTGACGAATTTGACCATTTTCTTCTAAGAAGGTTTTGAATTTTACCTCATTCTTAACCTTAAACTCCGCATTTTTAATCTTAATGGTAACCCCACCAAAAAGTGTTTTCTCAACTGAAACTCTGCCATGTGCGGATTGTTCTTCCATATAAGCAATTAAGGTATTGATTTCTTGATTGTATTCTTCAATTCGTTTTTCTAGCTTCTTATCAGCTGCACTTAATTTCTGTAAATGTTGTTCATTCTCCTGTGTAAAAGATGCTGGGTCTGTTTCTTTTCTTGCCTTAAGAGTCTTAAGAGTTTTGATTAATTGGTCTTTCTTAGCTTGGTTTTCAGATTTCTTATCCTCGTATTCCTTAATCTGCTTTTGGATCTTAGGATTGTTCCCTACTATAAGATCCGTTTGGGGATTAGCTGGAGAACCTATTATTTTTGCAGCAATCAATTTGGTAGCCTGGATAGTACCACCTACTATCTGAGCTCGTTTTCCTTTGCATAGCACCCGACCACCTGCCATGAGATTCGAATGCATGATTCCTTCTTGTACCAAAATGTCCTTATCTGTAATGCAGGTTGCATTCTGTATGAATTTTGCAACTATATTTCCACCTGTAGATTCAATGCGGGCTTCTTCCCGACCAGTGATCCCTTGCCTAACGATGATATCCCCATCCGCTTCTACTACAGATTTCTGAACCGTTCCAAAGATTTCAATATTCCCAGCTGCCTTAACATGAAAATTGTCTTCCACATTTCCTGTAATGATGATAGATCCAAGGAAGGTAACATTTCCTGTCTTGATACCGACATCTCCATTGATACGATAAACTGTCTCAACGGACAATCTGCCCAATGTATAAAGAACTTGACCATTCACTTCAGCTGTTAGTCGAGTTCTATCCTCGGAGAGAATTGTACCCTTACCTTGCTTCAACTCTATATCCCTTCCATCATTGGCAGGAAGCATCATTCCATAGAGATTTCTTCCAAACTTTCCTGGTTGAGCCGGAATCTTTTCAGCAAGCAATTGTCCTACAACTACGTTTTCAATTAGATCAAGGTCTTTATAATCCACTCTACCTGTAGCATCTTCCCGGAAATTCAAAGATTTCTCTGTACGTACATGATAGCGAATCTCAGCCGCCTTACCGTTCACTGGAGGATCTCCTTCTGCTGCTGCAAAAGGAACATTAAACTTTTCTTCATCAAGATATTTTTTTATAAGGTCTTCTTTGATTCCATAAACAACGCCTATAGACTTTAATGCATTTGCAACATCCTGAACCTCTAGATCTCTTCCACCAGGCTTGGCTGGTATCAAGGTTACATTTGCTCTCATATGATCCGCACTAACATCAGTTAGCATACTTGCTTCCATATTAGGTCTAGGTTTTTGATTAGAAATTAATTCTGAGCTTCCACTAGCTTTCTCAACAATTGATTTAATTCTAGATTGCTCTACTTGGGATATACCACGGTAAGATAATTTTTTCGCAACATCATCTAATTTTACTTTCTTACCATTTCCTACAGGCGCAACAACCGTAAGGAAGACGCCTTGTTTATAGATTTTTACTGTTGCATAACCATCTTTATCTTTTGGTTCAATAATATCTCTTAGTTCTTTGCTTGTTAATTTACCAGAACCACCCGTTAAAGCTTCATCTAGAGATTCTAACTCATTTAAAATATCATCTTCAGGGATAATGGATACACGGATATGAAAAGGCTCAGAAAAAAATAATTTCTTCTTACCACGTTTGATAACCCTATAGTCTAGTTCATGAATTTTGCGATTGAAATATTCTGAGGCAAGTCTTAGACAGGCTTCAATAGATTCGCCTATCACTTCAACTTCTTCTGTTTCCTTTCTGTCTAGTTCTTTAAGCTCATCGGAAAGAAGTTCTGTAACTGACATAGCAAGCTACCTTTTCTGGATAGCGTTCTTCACCTTGCCAAGTTTTGATCTAAGCCGGGAGACAGCCTTGGTATGCAATTGTGAAATTCTGGATTCGGTAACTTCCAAGACTTCACCAATTTCTTTTAGAGTTAAATCTTCATAATAGTATAATACAATAACTTTTTTCTCTTTGTCAGGAAGAGTCTTAATCGCTTCCACGATAACATTTTTGATTTCTTCTTTCTCAATTATGTTATCAGGATTCATATTCATGGGTGATTCAAGAGTCTCCATAAAAGAAACTTCATCGTTCTCATCACCAAGAAACCAAATATCATTCAGAGAAACCAGGGATGTGCCTGAAATTTTACTAAGTAGAGAATTGTATTCTTCCATAGAGATTCCAAGTTCCTTGGCTATCTCCTCATCCTCTACTTTCTTACCTTCTTTGTTCTCAAGCATACCAATAATCTGTTCCAGTTGCTTGGCTTTCTGGCGGATGGATCTAGGAATCCAGTCTACCGATCTTAGTTCATCAAAAATGGACCCTCTTATTCGAGTCATGGCATAGGTTTTGAATTTAATTTCTCTGGATGGATCAAACTTCTCAATAGCATCTAACAGACCGAAGACGCCGTAACTTACGAGATCATCAAACTCAACATTTTGAGGCATACCGATTGCAATTCGACCTGCAACATGCTTAACTAGGGGAGAATATTTTTCGACAATATAGCTTCGGATTTCAGGATTTTTATCCACTCGATACTCTTTCCAAAGCTCAAGCTCATCCCGACTGTTAAATTTTTCCATGATTCTAGACATAATGTGAAGCTACTTTATTTATCTTTCCTCTGTAAAAATCGAACGAAAAGAGAAATTAGGATAGTATTTTTTTATTTATGTCTTAAAAAAATGATTTACTCATCATCTCGAGCCATCATGGTTCGGATGGCTTCCGCCATTAACTTAGGCTCATTTTTAATTGGAATCTTATCTACTACGAGATGATCTCCGAATTTTCCAGATTTAGCAGCTTGTTGTAGCCTTTCAATATCGGAATTATTTGAATTCCCAGAGTCCGATGAAAAACCTCCGTCAGCGCCTTCCCGGAATTCATTGGGATTGATTCCTTGGGAATCAGCTCCTGAGCCATCCTCATCAAAGCCCCCACTTAGGGAGATCCCACCTAAAAAAGCGAGAAATTCGGGAACTTTTAATTCCAAAATCTTATGAACTCCGAAACCAAAGATGGCAAATGTTACAACGGAAGAAAAGGAAATAAATATTATATAAGAAACCCGGTTCCCAACCATAAAACCAGCCGTTGTACTGATTAAAAAAGCGAGTGTGGCAAAGCCAGCTATGAAAAGGATTTGTAAGCTCAAGATTTAACCTTTATCAGTAGGACTATCTTCATCTTCATTCATTCTATCTTCTAGTTCTTTTTCACGGTAATCAACAAAGCTGAAAAATTTCTTGATAAATCCAGCAAGACCTTCTGTGTCTGAATCGGTATTTTCTGTCTGCAAAAGTGTATGAGTGATTCTTGTTAAACAAGCTGCTGCCTTAGATCTTGGGCTATTTGTAATATAAGGCTTTTGCTCACGGATGCTTTTCTCAACTTCTTCATCTTGGAAAATAAAACCAAGATTCTCAACCTGAACTTCTAAGAATTGGCCTGAGATATCTATTACTCTGTCTGCGACCTTTTTCCCTTCGATAGCTGATCTTACACGATTCACCAGTATCTTGAGATTTTTATCCTTGGTCTGGCTTACAATAGACTTAATCAATCCATAGGAATCAGTGATGGCTGTTGGTTCTGGAGTGGTCACAACAATGACTTCATCAGCAGGCATTACAAGACCAATTACGTTACTAGAAATTCCAGCTCCTGTGTCTATTATCATATAGTCGTAGTTGTCTAGATCTGCAAAACCTTTGATTAGATTATTTCTTTGCGTATCATTTAGATTGGCTAATTGGGAATAACCACTAGCACCAGCAATAATATCCACTCCGTCTTGGGTCTGAATGATAATGTCCTTAAGACTCTTATGACCCTTAACTACATGGTAGAGATTGTATTTTGGTATGATACCAAGTAAAACATTGATATTGGCTAGACCCAAGTCCCCATCAAAAATCAAAACCTTATGTCCAGCTTTAGCAATAGCTATGGCAAGATTGACTGAGAGAGTTGATTTCCCAACTCCTCCTTTTCCTGATGCAATTGCAATAATTTTTGTCATAGGTCGTGCCTGATTCGGAACTAATTTGAGATTTGTTGTACCTTCCGTCAGTTTCCTAAGATTCGCGGCTTGATCCATGATTTATCTTCCTTTGTATTCGGGAACAGGATCAGTTTTTGGCGGTAAACTCTTCCCCCGTCATCCCTTTCATTTTTTCAGGATATACTACACATTCCGCAAGAAGTTTTTTATTCGATGCAATTATATCGAAAGGAACATCTTGTCCAACACTAAAATATGCAAATTCCTTATGGTTAGTATCGGCAAGTTCTAGGAAAGAACCTAAATAATCTGTTTCATCAATTTTTGATAAAATAATGCGATTGTAAATTAATTCTTCATAAGCCTTCGATACCTCGAAGGCATTTTGTCTAGAAACTGTAGATGAAATCACCAAAATATTTTCAAGCTGATCCTTTTCACCAAGAGCTGAATAGAACTCCTTCATCTTATACAAGGTTTCTCTATCTTTATGGCTATAACCTGCTGTATCAACCAAAACTAGCTCAGATCCATCTCTAAGCAATGCCTCGCGGAATTTGCGGACATCTTTTACGGAATAAAAGGGTAAATCCATAGTGTCAGCATATCTTTTCAATTGTTCAACAGCAGCAATTCGATAATTATCAGTTGTATATAAGGAAACTGATTTTCCCATGTGAAGGAAATATTTTGCAGCAAGCTTGGCTACTGTAGTGGTTTTGCCGCTTCCAGTTGGCCCAATGATAAAAACAACTTTTCTCTTTCCCTTCTTTGTCCCACTAAGCAAATCAGAATCCACCTTAATACGATCTTCTAGAAGATGAGCTGCTTTTTCCCAAACAGATGCTATTCGTCCTTTTTCCATTGGAGAAAGATGTTGAGCTACTTCTTCCATGAGTTCTGTCGCATAACTTTGGCTCATTCCTTCATTGATAAATTTATTTTTCAACTTATCCAAGGCTGGGGAAAGTAAATCTTTACTTTCAGGAACTCTATGGATCATTTCCTTTTGGAAGGAAAGACCTATTTCATGAGAAATATCTTTTGATTGTTGTGGCTTATTTGAAGGTTGATCTGATTTTTTAATTTCTTCAAAAAGTATTTCTTCTTGAGCTATATCAGAAATATCTTCCAAAGTAGAAGAAAGTAATTCTTGAACTTCTTGGTCTTCTTCATAATTAAAATCTACATTTGCATGGGCTCTATTTCTTACAGACTGTAAGGGTTCTGCAGTTACAAGTTTGTGAGATTGAAACTGAGGTAAATTATCTAAACTTTTTCTAACAGAACTTGGTGCAGAAGGCGTTTGTGATTTTTTTTTGAGTAGCTCTCTTAAATCATTCAATTTCTTTTCAACCCGTTCTTTAGAGGATGCTTTTTCAGGAATAGCTACATCAATTTCGTACATTTTGTTCGCAAGAAGACCTGTTCCAAACAATCCACCTTCTGTTAATACTCTATGTTCGTATACATGAGCTTCGGGACCGTATTTCATTTTCATTTGCATCAAACAATCTTGAATGTCTCTTCCTTTGATCTTTACATAATCCATAAATTTACTAAGCGCCTACTCCAGCGCCTTCCTCCTGTTGTTTTTCTGCTTGGCTAATGCTTAGTTGGCTCACCAGCTCTATATTCGTGAATGTTTGTATTTCTTGTATGGCTAAAACTGCAAAATTCCTTGGTGGCAATTCTCTTGAAATGAAACCAAACAAGGGCATACGAATGTATCTATCAATTATGAATATTGGAAAACGATTATTTTCTAAAGCTTTCTTGTATTCCGCTTGTATAGATTCAATCATCTTACGCCTTAAATC
This sequence comes from Leptospira sp., assembly GCA_002786225.1. Classification (GTDB taxonomy): domain Bacteria; phylum Spirochaetota; class Leptospiria; order Leptospirales; family Leptospiraceae. Next base: position 180,621 of record PEQN01000002.1, read on the forward strand.
AGCACCTATAGCTATAACTTTTCCTTCTAAGGGATCTTCAACAAGGTTCTTAGACAAGCGATCCGTTAACCTTGGATCAACGCCAATCACATAAAGTTTACCATCAGCTTGGACATATTCATTTACAATTTGTCTAGAGATTGCCTGTCTTGCTAATTCAGAAAGATAGTTTGGATCTGTTGATTTGGATATATTATTTGCAATTGATTCTAAGATTACTGGCAAACCTCGAATGGGAAGACCTTCTCTTAGCATATTCTGCAAAACCTGTTGTATAATTCCAAGTCTACCTTCTTTTTCATAACCAAGTTCTTGGATAAGAGTTGGTTTGGACTTACGAACATGCTCTAGTAGACTTTGTGTTTCCTCTCTACCCAATAGGGAAGAAGAATGAGTTAGTATCAATTCTTTCAAATGAGTAATAATTACTGTTGAAGGATCTACAACTGTGTATCCTTTTGTTTCGGCTTCACTCTTTAAATCAGGATCTATCCAAAGAGCCTGCATTCCAAAAGTTGGTTCAGTAAACTTTTCACCTGGTATAGGATCTTCTACTTGCCTTAAATTATCCAAGGCCATTAATTTATCTGGTTTGATCGCTGATTCTCCAACAACAACACCATTGATCTTAATAGTATAATTATCTTGAGGGATTTCTAAATTATCCATAATACGAACCGGAGGAATCACCAAACCATAATCAGATGCAAATTTCTTACGTGTATTCGCTATTTGAGAAAGAAGCAAGCCTCTATCCTTAACTTCTGCAAGAGGCAATAAATTTAAACCCAATGAAACAACTATAGATTCTGTTCGTATTTCTTCAAGGTAGTCTTCTGGTTTCTTTTCCGTAGTCTTAGCTTCTTCACCTTTTTCAATGAGTTCAACTTGTAACTTTGCTGCCTTTTCCATATAATACCCAAGATATCCAAAAAATCCACCCAATACTACCAAGGAAAAGAATGGTAGACCAGGAATAAGTGCTGCAAGTCCCAAGGCAGCAGCGACTATATAGAGAATTTTGGAATTGGTAAATAACTGTTTCTTAAACTCTCCCGTAAAGGACTGAATGGAACTCGAACGGGTTACTATAAGACCAGTCGCAGTAGTGATTAAGAGAGCTGGAATTTGTGAGACAAGCCCATCACCTATAGTAAATTTACCATAAGTCTCTATAGCCGATGCAAAAGATTCACCACGAATAGAAACTCCAATGATAACGCCTCCAATAAGATTAATCGCTGTTATAATAAGTCCTGCTCTAACATCTCCTTGTACGAATTTACTCGCTCCATCCATTGTTCCGTAAAAATTTACTTCTTGCTCTAATCTTTTCCGCTTAGTCATGGCTTGCTGTTCAGTGATGGCACCTGAATTTTGCTCCATGTCTATTCCCATTTGCTTCTGAGGTAAACCGTCCAAAGCAAACCTTGCTGCAACTTCCGATATCCTGGTTGCTCCTTTGGTGATAACTACAATCTGAACGATGATGAGTATTATGAAGATAATAAATCCGACGACATACTTACCTAGTCCACCTTCACCACCGACCACAAAGGTTCCAAAAGCTTCTATGACTTGCGAGTTTACAGCTGCTCCCTTACTGAGAATTTGTCTAGTTGTAGATACGTTGAGTGCAAGTCTATAAAGAGTAGTAATCAATAATAAGGTAGGAAATATCGAAAAATCCATAGCCTCAGCAACACTAAGGGATGTTAGTAAAATAATTATTCCAACTCCAATACTTACAATCAGTAAAAGATCCAATATAAAACCAGGAAGAGGAACAATTAACATCATGAGAATTGCCAAAGCACCAACACCAATGATAATATCTGAATTAGTATACCAAGGTTTTTTTTCCATAATTATCTTCTACCTCCCATTGTTTGGTATTTTCGAAGATTAACGAAAACGATAGATACAGCTTGGTAAAGATTGAATGGAATTTCTTGGTTTACCTCAACTAGTTTATACAACTGTTGGGCAAGTAGTCTATCTTCAACCATAGGAACATTATTTTTCTTAGCAATTTCCTTTATAGTCAAAGCAAGTTGATCCTCACCTTTGGCTATAACCTTGGGAGCTGCGTCCACTGATGAGTTAAAAGCAAGTGCTACTGCAAAATGGATAGGATTCGTAATCACTACATCTGCCTTAGGTACATTTTGTAGCATATTTGAGCTAACAATATCCCTCATGATTTGTCTTCTTCTAGCAATTAAGGCACCATCCCCTACTTGCTCTTTGATCTCACGCTTAGCTTCACTGGGCGTTTGCTTGAGACTTTCTTCGAATTCAAATTTCTGGTAATAAAAGTCAGCAATAGCTATAGCTAAGAGAATTATACCAACTATAATAAAAATCTTAAATCCAGAGAAAGAAACTAACTCCAATGCTTGCAGAATACCCATATCACCCGTAAGCATAATTCTCAGAAAATCCTGAGAAACAATAATATAACTAACCCATCCTATAAGAACAACCTTCATTAGAGATTTACCGAGATTAAACAAGGTTTGTCTTGTTGGTAGTACTTTTTTGAAATTAGGAACCAGTCTTTCGAAACGAAACTCCATAGCTCTTGGTGCAAAAAGCAAACCAACTTGCAAAATATTTCCTAATACAGCAAACACAAAAGTAACACCTAATAAGGGAGCAAGTAAAGTAAAAATATCCCAGGAAGCATCCTTAAGTAGAAGACTAAAACTTTCAGAATTAAATTCTCCTGGATCTCTTGCAAAATGAAGATACTTTCGCATAAATAAAGCTGATTTGCGTATAAAGAATTCACCCATGAGATATAGAAGTACAGTAGCTGATAATAATACAACCGCCGAACTAAGCTCAGGTGATTTGGGAACATTTCCTTTTTCTCTTTCGTCTCTTCTCTTTCGTTCTGAAGGTGGTTCTGTTCGACCCTCATCTTCTGCTGCGAACAACTGGAGATTAATTCGAAAGTCATCAATGAGTGACCATTCCTTACTTCCAAGATAGATCCAGTCTTGAGTAATCAGGGAAGTCAATTCGGCCATCCTTTGTACAATTCATCTATTTTATCAAAGGAAACCATAAATGCAGATTCCATCTGAGCAACTATGAAAGATGTTATCGAAATGAGTACAATTAGTCCGATCAAAACTTTGATAGGAAAGCTTAACTGAAGTATATTCAATTGCGGTGCAGCCTTTCCCATTAAAGCCTCGGCTATTGTAACAAGAAATAAGATTCCAAGTACGGGCAAACTAATCTTAAATGCAACTACAAACATTGCACCAATTGCACCTTCTATAGCCTTATAAATTCCTTGGTTAGTTTCTGGAGTAAAACTTAATATACGAATTTTTTCAAAAGAGAATGCAAGACTTTTGATCATCATTCTGTGAGCGCCCATAGATAGAAATACTAAAATAGCCATGAGGTTCTTCAAAGAAGAAATTACAGGCAGGGATACTTGAGTCATAGGATCCAAAACTTCTGTATAAGCAAAACCTAACTGAACATTAAAAAAGTCTCCTGCCATTTGAAAGGCTGCAAAAAATATAGTAACCATAAAACCTATCAAAAGACCTATCATCATTTCTGATAGAACCAAGAGTCCATAAGTTACCATATCAGGTGGAACCTTAGGAAGAAAGACAGAAGAAACTGGAAAAAGTATAATGGTTATTAAAAAAGAAAGTATCATCCTAAGAGTCACGGGTATGGATTCCGATGAGAAAACCGGAGTTATCATAAATAAACCTAATAGCCTAGCGAACATTAGCATAAAGACTTGAAAGTTATTTACAAAGTATTCCATTTAATTCTCAAAATTTCTCTATCATAAAAAAAATATTTCTAGTATAATCTAGCATAGTTCTAACCATCCAAGATGCGAACACTATGATCACTACAAAAATTGCAAAAAGCTTAGGCACAAAGGCTATTGTTTGTTCTTGGATAGATGTTGTTGTCTGCAAAATTCCAATAAACAATCCTACCACTAGAGCAGTTACTAAAATTGGGGAAGAAATTTTTATCGTTATGATCAAGGCATCTCGAATCAAGGTTATAACATCAACTTCGGTCATTTATAACTCCTAACCAATTCGTAGACGAGCAGATTCCATCCATCTATCAGGATAAACAAAATAATCTTAAAAGGTAAGCTAACCATCACAGGCGGAAGCATCATCAATCCCATGGAAAGAAGGGAAGCAGCAACCACTAAGTCGATTACAATAAATGGAATAAAAATATAAATACCTATTATAAATGCTTTCTTGATTTCACTTAGCATAAAGGCAGGAACAATCACATAAGAAGGTACATCATCATAGGACTTAACATTTTTTACCTTGCCTAATTTCAAAAACAAAGCAACATCCTTGGTTCCAGCTGCACCAATTTGACGTATCATAAAACCGCGCAGAGGAACCATGGTTTTGTCAAAAAATGTATTCGTATCAATTTTTCCTTCCATAAACGGTTGAAGGCTTGTTTGATTGATCTCACCAAGGGTTGGTGCCATGATAAAAAATGTCATAAAAAGAGCAAGTCCCATCATGACCTGGTTAGGTGGAAGATTCTGAAGAGAAAGTGCCCTTCTGACAAAGTCCAAGACAATAACAATTTTTGTGAATGAAGTAACAGACATTATTATGGCAGGAGCTAAAGAAAGTATGGTAACTAAGAATAGAACCATCAAGGAAAGAGAGGTCTCTCTTGGTGTCTTAGCCTCGTTAACATTAAAATTGAGATTGGGTATAGGTATCCTTGTGTTGGATGTAGATTGAGCGTGAAGATTCATTCCAAGATCCAAGTTGCAGCCTTCTAAAAGCGCTCCTAGAACAGGGCTCAAGAAGATCAAAAGCAAAAAAAGGTAGAACTTCTTTCGTAAATTGGGTAATGGGAAACTCAGTTCTTTCAATCTTGCTTGCAAGTTAATGCTCAACATAACGGAATTATGTCCCATTATTTTTCTTAAAAAAAAGAAAACAAATTTACTTACAAGTGCTAAGCTTGTGTCCTTGCGGTGATAAAAATTTCGTATTGCACTCATAGCTTGCCTCCAGAAAAACCTGGGTCTAAACCAAGATCCTTGTTGCTATCCTTGAGCTTTTCTAAGGAAAGTTTGTGCTTCTGTTCTAAGGCTTCTATCTCTGTATCATCTATGTATTTGGATTCATCCTGACTGCCATCTAAGCGATTGGTAAGTGATTTAGGCGAAAGATCCTTTAAGGACTCTAAAAGAGTAACCATAAAATTATCTTGGCTGGGTTCAAATTCTTGCTTCAATTTAAGAATTCGATTTTTATCCTCCAAGGAAGTAATCTCTGTTATATAATTCACTCCAGAATCTGCCACTCCCAAAACAAGAAGCTTGCCTGCAACATCGACAATTTGAATTTGTTTATTGGGAGCAATAGGAAGACTGGAAAGCACAGACATGACGCCTTTTACAGGAAATCTAGAATCCCTAGTTCGGGTCATAACACGCAAGATAAACATCATTACAGCCGTTAAACCACCAAAAACTAAAATAACTTTAATGAGAAGCCATGCAGTAGAAGAAGAATCCTCTGAATCAGCGTATCTATCTTGTATCAAATCAGAATTAGCGTCACTGCCACTAGCACCTGCTGGTGTATCTTTATTGGGGATAGTTTTAGATGAATCTTTACTGGCACTATTTTTGGTGGGATTGTTAGTTTGTGTAAGACCTAACTCCTCTTGGAGCAGAGAATCCAAATCTTGTGGCTTTTCCTGAGAATACAAGGATCCCCATGTAAGCGCAAGGATTACAATAGGAATAATTCCCGCTTTCATTATCCTTTATCCGATTTAATTCTATCCTGAGGACTAACGATATCCGTAACCCGAACTCCAAAGTTCTCATCAATTACCACAACTTCCCCTTTGGCTATCAACTTTCCATTCACAAGTAAATCTACGGGTTCACCGGCTAGTTTATCCAACTCGATAATGGAACCTTCCCCAAGTCCAAGAATATCCTTAATATACATTTTCGTTCTTCCTAGCTCCACAGTAAGAGCCATCTGAACGTCCATCAAAAGATTGAGATTTGTATTTCCTGAAGCAGCACCTGCAGTGGAAAGAGAGGGAAAGCCAATTCCCTTGATTCCCACCTGTGGTTGATTGCTTGCAAAACCACCCATATTCATGCCTCCACCTTGCATAGGCACATTCATGCCACCGCTGGATTGCATGCTAGCTCCGTTTTTGGAGATATCCAAAATAGACTGGGCATTATCGCTAGAAATTATATAGCTTACTTTAAATGATCCTATGGAATCGATGTTAAGCGTAAATTGGGTTTTGACAAGGGTCTGCCCATCCGGCAAACGCAAATCATTGGGAGCATTCACCAAAACAATATCAGGTGGGGAACCAGAGAGAGATCCACCCAGCTTCATTCCTATCTGGGCAGTGACCGTTCCCATCATGGGAGAAAGGCAATCTTTCAAAGTCTGCAATTGTGCCATATCCATGGCACCAGCTGGCCCAGATCCGCCCATCATGAGTCCTGCGATCTTTGCAGCATTCTCTTGGGCTATGATGATGGAGATTCTACCACTAAAGATTCCTTGCACCTGGGAATACAAACAAACCGATTTGCTGCCCAATTCTTGGCTAATTTCCGATGAACTTCGAGATTCTGTGGATGGATTGTTGAAACGAGTATTTTTGGCGAGTATGGTTCCAAGAACATTTCCAGCAGTCTGGAAAGCTTGGCCTAACATGTCCGATATGATGTCTCTATCTATAGGTGATAAGGAATCAGCCATAGATCCAGAGGAGGAGGCAGAACCCCCGCCCATGTCGAATGGACTGTCTTCCGCACCTTGTAAAAGGGCGTCTATTTCGTCTTGTGATAGGGAACCTTCACCCATTTACAGCTCCAATACGGATCATAATCTTAACTAAGGGTAATGAGACATAATAACCTTGATTTTGTCATCTGTTTTTTTATATAGGATAGAAAAAAATGAAAATTATTCATCGAAGGCATCCATTCTGCCTTCGCTATAAGCCCTTAGATTATCGTAAGAAAAAATTCCAGTATTATGGTAGTCATTCCAAAGGATATTGATTGCATATCTGCCAACTTTATTCCAGGAAATAATAGCTGCCTTAGTGATATGACCCGTAGCTTGACCGACTTTTCCGCCGTGCCCACCTCTACAAGTTGCGCAAGGGCATAATTTTCTAAGGCTAAGCAAATTGTATGTAGATTGAAAACCATCCTTCCAAAGAATCCTTAGATCATTCTCGTCGTATTCAATTTGTTGGGGAATGGTTTTCTTTAAGTCTTGGACCATAGCTTACATAATTCAGAACTTGGGTTTTTGGCAATGATTTTCTGAATTTGGAGAATGCTGAATTCCAAAGCATTTTTCTGAAAAATTCTAAATCATGGAAAAAAGAAATTTTCCCTAAAGAGACATCATCCAATCTGGATCTATGAGTATCCTATCCAAAGCAGATCCAGAAGTTTTTTCCGCTATCCAAAAAGAAGATGAGAGACAAGAGAATTCCCTAGAACTTATAGCCTCAGAAAATTTTGTATCCCAAGCTGTTCTTGAAGCCTATCATTCTACACTTACAAATAAATATGCGGAAGGATACCCAGGCAAAAGATACTATAACGGTTGCGAAAATGCTGACACGGTAGAGCAACTTGCAATCGACCGTGCTAAGAAAATTTTTAAAGCAGAATATGCGAATGTTCAACCTCATTCTGGTGCACAAGCAAACATGGCTGTTTTTCTTGCCTGCCTGGAACCTGGTGATACCTTTCTTGGAATGAACCTAGCACATGGAGGACACCTAACTCATGGTTCGGCGGTGAATATTAGTGGTAGATATTTCAAACCTGTAGCATACGGAGTTCGTGAGTCAGATCATAGAATTGATATGGACGAGGTTGCAAAAATTGCCAAAGAATCCAAACCTAAACTTATCATTGTAGGTGCCTCAGCCTATCCACGAACCTTAGATTTTCCAAGATTCAAAGAAATTGCTGACTCAGTTGGTGCAAAGCTCATGGCAGACATGGCACATATCTCTGGTTTGGTGGCAACAGGTGCCCACCCTAGTCCGGTAGGAATCTGTGATTATGTTACTACTACAACTCATAAAACACTTAGGGGACCTAGAGGTGGACTCATCCTCTCCCAAGAAGCCAATGAAAAAATACTAAACTCTAGAGTCTTCCCTGGAATCCAAGGTGGTCCTCTCATGCATGTGATTGCTGCAAAAGCAGTTGCCTTTGGTGAAGCCTTGCAACCTGAATTCAAAACCTACATAGAACAAGTTGTGAAAAATGCAAAAGTTCTAGCGGAAGTATTCCTTTCTCGTGGATACAGAGTAATTTCTGGGGGAACCGATAATCATTTAGTTCTAGTGGATGTTAGCGTTAAAGGTATGACTGGTAAGGATGCAGCCGATGCTATGGACCATGTAGGCTTTACTGTTAATAAGAATGGTATCCCTTTTGATAAGAACCCACCAGCCATTACATCAGGAATCCGTCTTGGAACACCAGCTCTTACAACTCGTGGGCTCAAGGAAGATGAAATAAAAAAAGTGGGAAATTTGATCTGCGACCTTCTCGATCATTTGGGTGATGAAGCCAAAGCAAAATCTGTCAAAGCAAGTGTTGCTGAAATTACAAAATCCTTTCCTATGGATAAATTTCGAATCTAGATAAACTGAAGACAAATTCTATTTTTTCAAAATAGAATTTTATCTATCAGTCAAACAGCCACCACTCGCGTTCTCTACATTCTTAATATACTTCCAAAGATAGCCAGATTTCACTTTGTAATCTGGCTTCTTCCATTTTGCACGACGTGCATTAAATTCCTCTTCGCTTACTTTAGCTTCTATGGTATTATGAATAGAGTCGATAAGTATAATATCTCCATCCTCCACCAAGGCTATCTCGCCGCCTTCCATAGCTTCGGGAGTAACATGACCTACCACGAAGCCATGAGTTCCACCAGAAAATCTTCCATCTGTTATAAGAGCAACCTTATCCCCTAGGCCTGCACCAATAATTGCAGAGGTTGGCTTTAACATTTCAGGCATACCAGGTCCACCTTTGGGTCCCACATAGCGTATAACAACAACATGACCAGCTTGAACCTTACCTTCATGGATTCCAGCATTGAGGTCTGCCTCATTATCAAAACAGATGGCTTTACCTTCAAAGATTTCACCCTCATGACCAGTAATCTTTGCAACAGCACCTAACTTGGCTATATTGCCATAAAGAACTTGTATATGCCCTTCAGGCTTAACTGGATTAGAAAGTGGCCTCAAAAGATCTTGGCCTTCTGGAAGACCAGGAAGGTCTTTTAGATTTTCCTCTATCGTCTTACCTGTAACTGTCATGCAGGAACCATCTATCATACCTTCCTTCAACATGAACTTGAGAATGGCAGGAACACCTCCAATCTTAAAGAGATCCTCCATTAGATACTTGCCGCTAGGCTTCATGTCAGCTAGAAGTGGAGTGGTATCTGTGATATTTTGGATATCAGTGAGAGTTAATTCGATTCCCATAGTTCTTGCTATGGCTATCATATGCAGAACGGCATTGGTAGATCCACCTAGGACTGTAATGATTTTAAGTGCGTTTTTGATTGATTTTTCTGTTATAATATCTGATGGCTTGATATCTTTTTCTAAAAGATTGAGAATATACTGACCTACAGTATGGCACTCTTTCTTCTTCTCTTCGCTTCTTGCTGGACAAGATGAACTGTATGGCAGGCTCATTCCCATAGCCTCGATAGCAGTTGCCATAGTATTTGCTGTATACATTCCCCCACAAGCACCTGGTCCTGGGCAAGAATTCTTGATTATTTCTTTATAGTCCTCATCCGATATTTTGCCTTGCAACTTCTTTCCATAAGCCTCGAAAGCGGACACTATGTTCAACTTTTCACCCTTATAATGGCCCCCATTAATTGTTCCACCATAAACCATAATAGAAGGTCGATTCAGTCTAGCCATAGCCATGATAGCACCTGGCATATTCTTATCGCAACCTGCGGTAAATATTACCCCATCATAAAAATGAGCACCCGCAATGGACTCTATGGAATCCGCTATAATCTCCCTGGATGGAAGAGAGTATCGCATCCCATCATTTCCGTTCGTAATTCCATCGCTTACGCCTATGGTATTAAACAAAAGTCCTACAATCTCATTAGTAGCTTGGACTGATTTTTTCTGCAAGGCAGCAAGATCCGTTAGGTGCATATTGCAAGGATTGCCCTCGAAACCAGTACTTCCTATTCCGACAAAGGCCTTATTCAAATCTTCAAAGGGAATTCCTGATCCTATAATCATTGCCTGAGAAGCAGGGAGAGTTTCGTCCTGGGTAAGTTTACTACTGTATTTATTAAGTTTCATTTATTTACTCTAATTTATGTTATGTGCAATTTATACTTTTTGATTTTAATGAATTAAATATTCAATTCTCTATAAATCTTTCCAGGTAGGCAGATGTTCTTGCTGAAGTCGCAATAAAATATTTTGCCTTGGAGTATGAGCTTTCCTTTTCCTTGAAAGGTCAATTCCATGGGTTTCAAATTTAAATAGTATTCTGGTTTCTTGGGATTTGGGGAACCTGCAAAAACCAAATTCTGGGATTCAATGATTAAGCCGTCTTTAGCGCTTGCACTGATTACATTAGGAACATCTATTTGAATTCCAAATCCTGAATGTGCATTTACTTGCAAAAGAATCTTATTTCCGTCTTGTAACTTTTGGATTTCTATAGGTAAGGCATCTTCAGAGGAATTAGTTCCTATATTAGAACTTGCTTTATCTCCACAAAAAGTTAGTGCAATCAAAAAAAGAAATGGTAGAAAGATAGACTTCATATTTCCATAATGAAGGGATTCTGAATGCAGTCAAGTAATTGAAATCATAAGGTATTCAAGTGAAAATCAAAATGAAAAAAGTTGAATCACCTAAAGCTTAAAGGTATACTTATTCTTTTCATTCTCAATGATTAGATTTTTTGGAGAACAACACATCGATTAGAATTTGTTCCCTTTTCATTATTATCTACTTTCCAGCAATTCGAAAGCTTAGTGAATTTCTGTGTGTTGATATACGTTCTACTCCATGCAAGCCCTGATCGCATTCCTGCCTCAACCACATAGTCATCTAAAGAGATGACATTTTTTCCTTTCTTCACTTCCCCTACTTCAATAACCAAATAGGAATTTCTCTTAAGAATACGAGCTGATGATTTCAAAGTGTTCGCCATAAAATTGGTCCACTCATCTATTGAAGAAAACATAGAAATCTTATCAGTTTGTTCGTCAGGTATTCCTAGAAACCAATGACGAATCCAATTATCATTTTTATAGTCCACCTTATCTAAAAAAGGTGGTGAGGTAACAAGAAGGTCAGCTGATTCAGAAGGAATTTGATCCATATTCTCCGTACTTGAGAGATAGTATTGGTTCTTTCCTGAAAATTCATGGTAAAAAGGAGGAAGGCTATCTGCTAAATCACGTTTCAACTTCGACTCTATTCTAGGTAAGATAGACCTGTATTCTGGTAGAATTCCTTTTTTCGTATTGTTTTTTCTTTGTTGTATGGCTGGAATTGAAACCTGTGGAAAACTATAAACAGAAAAAAATCCTGGACTGTGACCATGCAACCTTGAAAGAGTTACCAACTTAAGAAAGTTAGTCTCAGGTGATGGATTTTCATTGCAAAAATTTCTGAAATTTTTTATTTCTCGAAGTGTATCTTTATGATAGAAAGCAAGTAAGGCTTCATCCAATTCTTCTTCCTTGGGCTTAGAACTTAAGTCTACTTTCTTAAGTGTTTTAATTAAAGAATCTTTACTAGGAATTTGAGAGCGCGATTTTGCCAAAAAAATTGAAAGCGGATTTACATCATTGTGAATGGCATAATGACCCTCCAAATTAGCTTGTATTGCCGTTGTTCCCCTTCCACCAAATGGATCCATTACAACAGAAGCTTTTTTCGTTAAAAATTCAGAAAAGAAAAATGAGGGCAATTCTGGCTTAAAAGAAGCCCTATAACTTACCGCATAATGTAGTGAATGCGATTGTCTCTGCCTAGCTGTCCAAAATTCTCCAAATAAACGACGATCCAAAATTTCTTTTTTGAGAATTAAATCTTCCATAGTATAAGTCTATGGTCGGTTGGAAGTGTGAATTTACTTCACAACTAATAAAGATTATATGAGACATAAGGAAATCTAAAAGTGAAGGTCAGGAGGAATGGGAGAAATTATTTTCATTTTTTCCATAGAAATCGGATGAGAGAACTCTAATTGATAGGCATGGAGTGCTTGACGATTATGCCCTAGTATTTCAGCAAATTCATCCTTCCAGCCAGATTCAATAAATTTCAAAAATACACCCTCATCTCTACCATAGATTTTGTCCCCTAGAAGTGGGAATCCATAAGAGAATAGACTAGCACGTATTTGGTGAATTCTACCTGTAAGAGGAAAAGCTGCAAGCATACTTATTCCAGCTCTGAAATTTAATTTATCAAACCTTGTGATTGCATAACCCATGGAATCTGCTTTTTTTAATTCCAATAAATTCGTATTATCCTTTGGCAAATTCTTTTGGTTGAGGACTTTTTTCTTTCGAATGGAAGAATACATATCTGCTTCTATCCATCCTTCAAGGACAATTTGTTCTGGGAAATCACCATATACAAAAACCCTATACTCCTTATGTATCTTTCTTTGTTGAAACATAAAAGCTATCTTTTGGCTGGATTGAGCATCTTTTGCAAATAAACAAACACCTGAAGTCTCGCGGTCTAGTCTGTGGCAAGGGTACAATTTGCAGGAAAAATCAACTTCCAGAATACTCAGTAGATTATTTTTTCTATACCTTCCCGCTGGATGAACAGGTATATCCCCAGGTTTATTAACAATCAATAAATACTCATCCTCATATAATACGGAGTAATTCGTATCTACAGATGGCTCTTCTGCTTCGAATCTTTCAAGGTAGCAGATTATTTCATCATTAGGAAAAATTTGCCTATCTTCTTGAATCAAATTCCCATTTAAAAATATTCTATTTAAGGCAAGCATGCCTACCCATTCTTCCAGGCTAAAATAAGAAAATCTTTCACTAAGATATTTTAATAAAAAAGTCTTATGCTTGCATATGGTTTTATGTTTTATGAAATCAAGTGAATCATAGTCTCTGAGATTCATTATAAAAATTAATCTTGCGATTTATTAAGGAATTTTTCAATTTCTTCGTTCGTATTACTGACGTTATTATAAAACTGTATCCCTACTCGAAACATGACTTCTGTATTCTTTATATTTTTAATGATACCCCTGCAGACAACTTTCTTCTTGTCTGGAAGATTCAAATCAAAAACTATAGTCTCTCCCATAGTCATAGATCTAGAAAATAACCTTGATTGAGGATGAAGAAAGGATAAGCCTGTTGCACTTAAATCATTTACATCACAAATTTCTTTGGATTCTTGGAACACTCCCGTCTGAATTAAATCAGATGTAAGTGCTTGAGAAATTTTGGATATAATGTCATAGGATTCGAATGGTAATACATTCTCTGAATTTACTTGAACATAACCCAAAGAAGAATAGCCTTTATATTTAAGAGGAACTGTGATTTCTGAAAGAAAATCTTCATTTAATTTGGCAATAGAAACCAAACGAATGTATTCATGGAAGGGTAGAAAGCTAGGATGATTAAAATTTTCAGCTTTTCGATCAGGAATATAGATGGGCTTATCATAATTCTGCATTAATCTCATTCGACCATCCAATCTTGCAGAAATATATATATTTACATTCCTAAACTTTGAATTCAGCCTTTGCGAATATTCTTTAATGATTGTATCTACTTTCTTATCAACAAAACCTATTGCTTTTTGGATATCATTTTGATTAATAAGATTAGTAACAGATAATTTTGGATTATTTTCTTGCAGGATAACTCGATTCGATTCTCGCTTAGCCTCCGTTATGGTCATTTTTATTGGTGATAGTATCTCTATTCCTTTATCATCACCACCTAATTTTTTAAAAGTTACTTGAATTTTGGTTCCATTATGAATTACAGATAAATTTCTCTCTATGCCTTGCGAGTTTTTAGTATTTAGAATGATAAGACCCTTCTCTTTCATGGCAATAATTTTGATAGGGAACTCTTGCCCATCTTGATTAAGGAGAACTGGTAATCTTCCAAAAAGTAAATTAATAACTTTGATTATAGATGAAAAATCAGTTACTAATTTGTCCATATCATCATTAGATTAATTATCAAATTTTCGGAAAAGCATTTTACTAGAAATAGAGTCTAGTTTCACACAACCAGTAATGCTCATGGATTGCCTAAGCTCCTCGTTGAATTTTTGAATAATAAATTTGACACCTGCTGAGTCAGCACCCACTGCTGCAATAGCTATAGGGCGACCTATCAATGTAGTATCAGCTCCTAGGGCTAGCATTTTAAAAACATCCATACCAGAGCGAATTCCGCCATCTACACAAAGATGAATCTTACCTTTTACTTTTTCTGCTATCTTCGGTAGAACTCGAGCTGTTCCTGGCATTCCATCAAGAACACGTCCACCATGGTTAGATACAACTATTGCATCAAAACCTCCTTCTACAGCGAGCATTGCATCTTCTGGATTCATAATACCTTTGAGTATGAAGGGTAGCTTGGTAAATTTTCGAATATTCTCTAATTCTTTAATAGAACGACTAATACTTGCTAAATTCTTCAATGACATAGTCTTGAAATTTACAGCATCTATATCTATTCCGATTGCAAAAACTCCTTGAATTTCTGCTTCCTGCATTCTTTCTCTTAATAAACCCTCATCTTCTCTAGGTTTACAAATTAAAATTGATTGTCCTTTGTATGTAGAAATTTCTGGTAACAGTGCCTTATATTTATCTGGAGTAGCTCCATCACCTAACCATGCTATGGAACCAGCTTCATTAAATCCCTTAAGAACTATGCTTGCATATTCAGTATCCGTCATAGTCCCATTCATATTGGTCACAGCACCTGTCATTGGCGCTCCCATAATGGGTGATGATATTTTTTTTCCAAGGAAATCCGTTGCAATATTGGAAGCCACATGAGAACGAATGTATTGGGGCAGAATTTGGTATTCTGATAGAGCCTTGGAATTATCCTGGAAGCTACTCATAGTTCCAACTCCACCCATCCCTGGAACACCACTTGCGCAATCCGTTCCATCACAGATTTTGCAAACCCAGCATATATCTCTACCGAATCTATTGCGAGCGTTCTGGTTCATTTCCTTTTCAGTAACACCGTAGACTTCATCTACTTCGAATTGAAGTGTGGATTTTACTTTTTCGAAAATCTTTTCAGAATCATCCAAGGAATTAGAAGTTATAATTACATGTCCTGTTTTTTCAATATTATTCGTAGGTTCTTTTATAATGTCGCCAATATTAGATTGGATAAATATCTCATTTACTCCCTCTATTTTCTTAGCCTCATCTAACCCACTAATACTTAAAAGCTTTCCTGGTTTAGCGAGTAGAGATCGTTCTATAGACACTCTGTTCAGAACAGGTTCAAGATTATCAGGCTCTTCTCCCATAGCAATAAGAATAGCTGCACGGTTTAAGTTGACTCCTGAGGACAAAGGATAGGTAAATGCAGACATAAAACCACCTGACAAGCGTGCGGCGATTTCACCGACCTTTACTCCATCAGGAGTTATCTTGATATCACCCTTACCTGCACCAAGTGTGATACCAAGTGCTTTCATTCCTTGGATCATAACACGTTCAATCTCGTTCAATGTGTCCATATTCAAGGCAGAAGGCATATTATGACCAACCTCTATGAAATATGGCTCTCGTTCTATAATGCGATCCGCAATACCTGTAATCTTGAAACGTCCACCAAAGGATAAGGCATCAACAGAGACCTCTGGTCCAACCATGTATTCTTCTAGTATGAGTTCCCCAGTTGGACAGAACTTCTTCGCATGCTTAAAAGCATTTTGAATGTCCTCCCTGCTCTCTAACTTGATCACACCCCTAGCTCCCATATTATCAGCAGGTTTCATGACCAAAGGAAATTTCAAGAACTCCAAAGCATCTCTGGCATCTTGTATATTCCACACTTCTGCAAAATTTGGAATAGGAACTTTATATTCCTTGAGTCGCTTTCTCATCTTCACTTTGTTAGAGCAAGCTTCTGCATCAATAAATCGAATCCCAGGAAGATCTAGGGAGTTAGCAACAGCAGCTACAGTCATAGAAGCATCCGTTCCAGCAGTAATTACTCCATGAATAGGTTTATCCTTTGCATAGCGCTTGGCTTCTCGAACCATACCTTCCACATCTTTGGTTGACATGAGTATTTTATCATCAGCAATGCGAAAACCAATAGAATCTGGATTCATATCTGCAACTACTGTTTTGAGTTTCATGGTTTTAGCTGTTTGGATGATAGGAACTTGCAGCAAGCCCCCTCCGATAATAAGAAGAGTAGAATTGCTCTTCAAAATTCTTAGACCTCTACAGTTTCAGCAACATTCTGTGCTGTTCGTATAGATAGTTCTATACTGCCCTTTTCGACGATTCCACCACCCAAGAGATAAGTTCCTTTGCTAGGGTAAAAAACTGCCGACTGACCAGGTGTTACACCACGGACATCTTCTAATGGACGAATTATGTATTTCGCATTTTTATATTGCACCATACAAGAAATAGGTGAATGTCTGTAACGAACTTGTATCCTTGCTTCTCGAGATTCGCCTTCAGAAAAAGGATTCCAACCTTGGAGAGTTACATCTTCAACAACAAATTGCGAACAATACGTTTCGTTCTCTTCTCCCAGAATAACTGTTCCATCATCTTCAATGGCAAGAACATAGAGAGGATTTTTCCAAGAAATTCCTAATCCCTTTCTTTGCCCTATTGTGAATTTTTCTTTGCCACTGTGCTTACCGAGAATTCTGCCATCACCCATTTTAAAAAAGCCAGGAGTGAACTCTACAGATTTCTTTTCTAAAAATTTTCTATAATCATTTTCAGGAATAAAACAAATCTCTTGGCTTTCAGGTTTATCCGCAACAGGTAATCCCATTCTTCTGGCAATTTCACGAACTTCCGACTTTTGCATTCCACCTAAAGGGAATACTGTGTTGGAAATATTTTCTTGGGACAAACCATACAAATAATAAGCTTGGTTTTTAGTATTATCAGCTCCATTTGCAATAGACCATCTACCATTTTCATAATGGGTCTGTGCATAATGTCCAGTTGCTATCTTCTCTATACCTAGAGTTTTGGCCTTATCAAACAAAGCACCAAACTTCACAAAGGTGTTGCATTCAACACAAGGGTTAGGAGTTCTTCCTGATTTGTAATCATCTATAAAACGATCAATCACTCGTTCTCCAAAAATTTTCTCCATTTTTACAACATAAAATGGAATCTTAAGAGAAAGCCCAACATCACGAGCATCTCGAATGTCTTCAGGAGAACAACAAGACTTTTTGGTAGTATCACAGGCGGGGGCTTCGTATTCCCAAGTTCTTAAATTGACTCCTATAACCTCATAGCCTTCTTCCATGAGAAGCCCTGCGGCTACAGCGCTATCGACTCCCCCACTCATTGCGACTATGATCTTGCCCTTGCTTGCTTTCATTGCTATCTATTCCCAATATTTTAGACCCAAAGTCAATGTAAACGCGAAATGTTTTTAGAAAATCCACTCCAAGAGTGCTGGAATATCCTTCCTTACGATCCCAAACTTCATCACTATCCAAGATTTTGGCAGGATCAAAAGCAAGTTCCTTTAAGTGGATGGGTCTTGCCAAAGAATAGAGCTTTCTTGAATTTTTTTTCCCATAGATATCCATGACATAAATAGATTGATTCAATGAAACCAATTCTTCCTGGAATTTAGAATATGGCAGTGAACTTAAACCTGAGCCTGTATCAATAGCCATTAATTCTTGTTTAGTACCAATTTGTACGGTTGCATGAACTAATCCTTCTTTAGCAATAAGATCTATAGTTATTCTTTGGCTTGGGAAGTTTTCTTTAGATGATTCATGCCTCAAGCTTGTGAAACATTTTTTCTTATGATTTTGCTCTATGCTTATGGGAACTGCATTTTCGAAAATAAGACAATGTGCCAGAAAAAAAGGAGCACCTAAAACTAGATCATAATCCTTGGGCAAGGCTGAGCCAAGATTATGAAATTCCATTTTGGAAAAATCTACAGAATTAGGTAGCCATGCAATTTGCTTAATTTCCTTTTCAAGATTGTTATCTAACATTAAGTTAACGGTAGAACCTGAATCGAGCAAGGCCCAACGTTCTTGAACTTGGCTGCTTCCTAGTGATTGAACATAGACTTTTAGAAAAACTTGGTTGTGAGCAATTTTATAGATGTATTTCGAAACGGGAAATTCAGCCTGAGAACTTTTGGCAGATGGAAAATTTAGGCAATGGCTTGCCAGAATAAATATACTAAGAATTAAGTAAGCTTTTTGATACATCTTGAATTCTTGCAGCGAGAATAATCGATAACGCAATCTCGGAATTCAATTCTAGTATCCTTGTCTGATGGCTTATACTCAATATAACAAGAATATGGCGAGAAGTCAAATTGATGTTGACTCAATGCTCGGTTACGAATCTTTTCGGAAAGAGATTCTTCTTTTTCATCATAGACTTTGACTTTTGCATCCAACATTGACATGTCTCCTATCTAGGATAAATGTCGGTTGGATTAAGATTCTTGCTTATAACAAATTGTTCTATTTCTTCCAGAATGCTTAGCTTGGTAAAGTGCCTTATCTGCTCTTTCAATTAAGTCTTTATTGCTTCTATCACTGATCTTAAAGCTTGATATCCCAACAGAAAGCGTAACTTTCATGTCTTCCCCTGTGTTTGGATTCTTAACAGCCATTGCCTCTACGGCCTTGCGTATCCTCTCACCCATTTGAAAACCAGTGTTCTCGTCTGCACCTGGCATAACTAAACAGAATTCTTCCCCACCATAACGTGCTGCAATATCATGGCGACCAGCGTGATTGATCAATTGTTTAGCAACTTCAATTAACACAACGTCTCCCGCTTGGTGCCCATACGTATCATTGAAAACTTTAAACTTATCCACATCTGTAAAAAGTAAGGTACAATTGGTTGCCTTCTTACGACAACGATCCATCTCTTCCTTAAGCTTGGTCTGAAAGTAATGGTGAACTTTGAGGCTGGTCATCATATCAACCGTGGCAAGCTCATACAATCGTGCATTTTCAACAGCTATCCCAGCAAGGGAAGCAAGAGTGGTCATAAATTCTTTTTCTTCCTCTAAATACTCGCTCAGGATCATTTTCTCTCCGAGAATCAATAATCCATTGACCCTTCCTTTTGCATTGAGAGGAACAAGAATCTCGGCACCTAAGTGCTTGAGAAAAAGAACAACTGGATCATCTTTCAGGTCTGGTATAGAAAGTACATAACTGAGTAGGGTTGCCTTGGGCTTTTCGGCTAAAAAATGGATCAAAGGAGAATCCATAGGAATTTCGTATTCTAGTTCTTTGGGACCAATATCAAAGCCCTTGAAGCTTTGCTCCATTCGGAAAAGTTGAGAATCTACTTCCGTCTCTAAATACATGGCAGCATTCAAGGTTTGAAGCTGGGCTAGGCAAATATTCAAAATTGCATCAATCAAATACCGGTAATCCAGGGTCGAGTTGAGAGCCTTGGAGATTTCTAAAAGTTGTTTCTGATCGTAGATCTTCTTCTCATAATGTTCAATTACGAATTCATTAGCAGATTGACTCAAAAGCGATTACCACCTAATACCAGTATCAAAGCACCATCCTGCTTCTTAGAATTTAAAGGACAAGAAAATTATTTGCATTGCCAAAAAAATGGCAAAATAAACTATGGTTTTAACACCGCGCGGTGGAGCAGCTGGTAGCTCGTTGGGCTCATAACCCAAAGGCCACAGGTTCGAATCCTGTCCGCGCCAGTTTTATTTTTACACAATTATTTATTTCCACCTTGGGGGTGAAATTCAGCCTCCCAATTCACAAAGACCCAGCACAACAAGGCTTAGAAACAAGTTTTTATCCAGAATGGAAGTAGTCTCTATACTTTTGTTTTAGATTTCTGAGCACGAACCAACTCTTCTACCAAATTGAATCATATTTTGGATTTGATTTTCCTCAGCCAAATATTCTAACTCAGAAGGAAATGATCTTCCCTTGGGGTAGAAGCAGCTTGCAAAATTTTCTTCCCCTTCCCTACCTTCCAAAACGAGCCAGGCTGTAGGGTTTGCTCCCTTAAGAACATCACCCATCAATAGATATTCTTGCTTGCTTAGTTTCACAAGCTCGGAAATGGACCATCCTCTGTTCCAAGTCCAAACATGAGCCCTTTTCAATTCTACCTGTCTTTCAAATACCAAAATTGATCCTAAAGAATGATTCGCATCCAAGGATCTTAAGGACAGAGTGGGCAAGGCTAACAATAGCTTTGCCTCAACACCAAGGTTTGGACTACTATAGTTCCGAAAAGGATGGAGGCTGGAATCGATTTGACTTGATGTAAGCCAGTGGAGGTTTTCTGTATTGCGACTACCAGCAAATAGACCTGAGGAAATTGGATGAAAATTACCAAAATTAGAATCAGCTCGTATCCCCAAACTGCGGAATATTCCAAAACCATTTTCAAAAACAAATCTGGATTTGCTAGTCAACTCATCCATTTCAAGGAAAGAAGGCGGATAGATCCTTGAAGAGTTCTTCACTCTATGAAATTCTTTGGTAAATTCTTCTATGATTTTTGCGTTTTTAGTCTCATAGAATAATTCTCGATTTGAATCTCTTGCATTTAAAGAAAAATTAAAAGATCCAGAAAGAAGGATTTCATCATCTATAATGATTGTTTTGTGGTGATTCAAACCACCTAATCCAAAGATACCATCATCTATTCTATCTTCATTTTCATCTTCATAGATTCTTGAACCTGTTTGGGGAAGAAGGGTAGCTAAAATTTTTCCTTGGTCGCTGATAGGTCTATCATAGATCCCTTCAACTAATACACCTCGCTTACTTGCTCGAATTAACTCATAGCTTAAGAGCGGATCCGAGTGAGAATAGATAAGGAATTGAATTTTACGCTTAGCATTTCGAACTTCATCTAGAATTCTTTTTTGTATCTGCCTTCCATTGCCAGGAGAGTTATAAAAATAAAAACCATTCCACGAAAGCAAGGGATAAGAATATTTTTCATTGATAAGCGATTCAAATTCTCTGCCCATAGATTCAGAAAATCGAAGGCTAAGGTAGCCATCGTAGTCTGTTAGTAGTCCCTGGGTTGTAAAATTACCTGTTCCAGTAAACATTCTTGTATGATCACTAAGAATAACTTTGATATGGTGTAGACCTGAGCCTCTCCAAATTGCATAAGGAATTTTATAGCTCTTTAAAAGTTCATAATTCCTCTCCGAGTCTGCCACAATTTTAACCTCAACGGAACGTTCCATGGCCTTTGCTATCTCTTTAATGATATCTTCATCGGTGAGTCCGTAGGCATGAATCAAGAGGCTTCTCTTTGTTTCACTTATGATTGAAATAATTTCTTTCTTTGCCTCTTCCCTTTTCTGAAGTGAGGTATTTCTGCCAGGATAAGAAAACAATACTTTCCAAGAATTATCTTCAGGTATAAGACCCAAGAGTGCAGTAAGATCCTCAGAGTCATTTGCTTGCTTGCATTGACTAAGAAATACTAGACTTAGAAGTATTATGATTCTTCTTAGGTCTAATCTTTTTTGATGAAAATTATTTTTATTAGTATATTCTAATTTCAAAATAATACTCCTCCATAAAAACGAACCCCTGTTCCTTCTATACCTACTTCCTTACTCGTCCAAAGATAACTCAATTCCATACCAAAATGAAACTCTGTTGCTGCTGAAATCCTGATATATTCTATTCTTGCTGTTGCCTCTGAAAAAGTCTGCTTCGCATAATCCACCTTTCTAAGGCTGATCTCTCCTCTATCTTCCCTTTGCACGATTCTAGGAACAAGTGTTTCAATTAAAATACTTAGTTGTATAGGATCCCAAACATAACCAGCTCCCCACCTACCAAGAAAAGAGGAACTCCTTCTCCCTTTGATTTCTTGAATAGATTCTAGTCCAAATTCAGTTACCCAGGCACTCGGATAAACATTCATAGTTCGGGTAAGGAAGGCTCCAGCTAATGGCGAATTTCCCATCCCCACATAACCAATGGTAGTTGCTTGATCGCTAGATGCTGTCTGCATGGTATTAGGGACAAATCCCGAAAGAAAAGTAAAAACATGTTTCTTGAAATATCCTATTTCAAGTTGAGCAGCTTCTCCCCTGATGGGAAGACTGCGCTCAGGTCTTTTGGGGTCAGCAAATGTTTTATCCAAACCACGTGCAATATGTACCATGCTTGATAAACGAAAACCTTCCCACTTAGCAACCAATCCAATGCGAGTGCGGTGGTAAAAATCCCCATCACCAGATTCTTTTCTTTGTAAATTCAGATCATCGGAAGCATACCTTCCCCAATCACCAAAATTTATATAATAAAAATCAGTAGTAAAATCTAAATACTGACTTGTCCAAAGAAAATTTGTTCCATGTCTAGACCTTTCCCCTTTTCGAAATTCTTCCTTGAGTAAATTATCATACACTGCTGTTTGGTTGTATTCCCAAATCGGATAAGCACGGTAACTATCCCAAAGGCTGATCTGCCAATAGATATTTTCCCAAACCTCTACATCCAAGGATACACCCTCCGTTCCATCTAATTCTGTATAGGTGGTTTTGGAGAGAGGGTGTTTATTTGTGAAACTTTTTCTTCCAATATTTAAAGTAAAGCCTTGGATGGGAAAAGCAAGGTAGGCTTCTCTGCCTAAATAGATTCCATTCTCTTGTCTTGGATTAGAGAAGAAACTAGCCTGTATTTCTACTTTTGCAAATTCATTCTCTACATCTACCTCTGTTCCAATTCTATAGACCTGGGAAGAATTCCTATTGCGGTAGCCTTGGATAAGATCCTTTTCAATAAATTGGTAAGAATAAAAATTCGGCTGAAAGAAAACATCCACATCTGCATTCAAAGGATAAGTTACAAAGAACATACCTGAGATTAAAGAAATGAGAAACTTGCTTAGAAGATTGCTTTGCTTCATAGATTTTCTCCAGGGCTTGCAAAAGTCTGTCCTAAGCAAAAAGAAGATTCGCTATCGGAGCTTTGCCAGGTTTGTGTATTTAAATTCTTAACTGCGCTTCTTCGTATTCTCAAGGAAGTAGAGTTCATTCCGAACTGGGAAGTAGATATGAAAACCTCATCTAGTATGCTGTTAGAGATAGGATCTCGAATTCTCATTCTAGTATTGCTTTGAAACAAAGTGAAATCTCTATGGAATAAAGAATTTTTTTTGGGAAAGCAGACTAATTCTCTTCTCGAAAGAGTATAGGTTCCTTCTTGATTAGGGATTAAATAGGTTTGGCTCCTGGAAGGAAAGCCAGGAAATTCAAGCTCAAGCAAGAGCGAAGCTAGTTGCCCTGATTCACTCTTCCATTCTATAAATCGATCATCTAAAATTGAAATAGAGTTCTGAAAAGATCCAGACCAAAGTATTTCCGTTAGTTGAACATCAGGATAAACACCTGAGATCCTAGACTCATTCCCTTCGTATTTGGAACTTGAAACCCATCCTGGACTAGAAATATGATGGACGAAAATATCTTTGCCAAGAACTTCTGCCTTCCACTCCAAGGAATAAAGATTCCCGCTTGAATCATGATCCACATAGCGAGGTTCATTTGAATTTCGAAAATTCCGCTCTACCTCTTCTCTCTTAAGATCATAGAGAGTGATATCTGACTGCCAGTTCAAACGGCTCAGACTACGCGATATCTGAAAATTCTGCTGGGGTAGTTTTTTACTCAAACTAATAAAGAATACTTCATTGTTAGCAAGAATTTTCCTCAAAGCACTAAGTGGAAAGGAATCTGTTCCTATTTTCAGAAAGAGAGCCGATATATCACAGCGAGTTCTTCCATCTTTAGTGCGAACTTGAAATTCTAAGAATCTGTCCTGGGCAAAGCTTCTCAACTCAGAATCTAATACACCCCTTGCCTGAATTTCTGTTAGTTGAAGATCAATAGGTTTACAAAAATGGGAACTCGAACTCAAAGGTAAAGAATAACCAGGACTAGCACAGACTTTTTCAGAGGATGTATACAGAAATTTCTGATCAGAGCAGGCAGGTAAGTTTAGATCCTGTGAAAAGTATTCATCTTCTTCTTTAAAGTTTACAATCAAAGAATCTATCTTAGATTCAATTTCATTCTCTTGTTCTTTTGTAACCAGAAAGAAGGTTTGTTTTTTATTAATTACATCTGCCCATGGAAAAGAGGTGGGAATCATTTTGCCCTCTAAATCGGAATCTTCATGAATAAAGAGTAGATGTGCACTCGGAAAGAGAAAACCTAAACCAGAATTATCCCAGAATTGAATTCTTACTTGCTTGGAATTAGAAAGCTCTTCTTTGCTCTTGGATTCTTCTTCTGTAGCTTGCAATAGAGTTAGTTCATCTAAACAAATCGCTTCTTTATGAGGATTCTTCCATTCTATAAAACGATTCATTCTCGAACTTGTGCTTTGAAATATTTCTTGGATTACAATTTCTCTATTTGTACAATTTGTCCGACTTTTTTCATTTACTATCTTGCTAGATTCAATAAACTTTCGGATTATAGGCGAAACATAATCACAGGGAATAGAAATTCTAAGGAAGCGTCTTGATGACTTAGAAACATCTAAATTCCATGATCTCATAAAAAACGAACAAGAGTTTGATTCCATATAATTCCAATAAGGCAAGGAATAAGATTTGCCTAAATAAAATTCTGTTCCGTCTAGCTGAATTGCTCTTTTCTCGTCAAGTCTTCCTAGAAAACTATCATCTAACAATAACCAGTTATTTGGTGGAACCTTCTTCCATTCTCGAATGATGGAACTTTCTGTTGGAAAATCTATTCTTAGCTCAAGATTGTGGGATTGGATTAAAAAATCAGGAAATGAATTAGTATCCAAAGGAATTTCAAAGGCAAGTTGAACATCCTTCATGATCCTTTGATTGAATAAAGTATTTTCCAAACAAAAACTAAGACGTGGTCCATAATCGATTTCCCTTCGATTTCGAGAATGAAAACAAATCGAACTTTCTGAAAATTCAAAGCTGGGTTGAAGATTTACACTTCTTTCCTGATTCCTCTCACCCTCTTCTAAAACTTCCGATCCATAATCTAAGCGAATAAGCTGGGGAAGTGAATTCGAATTAGCTAGAAAAAATTCTGAGTCTCTATCCTTACAGGAAGAAATACAGAAAAACAAAAATAATAACAAAGTAAATATGTTAAATTTCTGTTCCAAGCGATCGCAAAGAAATTTTCTAAAAAAAAGATCGCTTGAATGAAGTTTTCTCGCCAATTTGGCATCTGCTCTTTGAAACATAATTTGCCCTCAGGCAGATTTGTCTCAAGATACGAAGTCCAAGAAATTTTTTTTGATATTAATACTAGAAAAGTATATTTTGATTTTTCTAATTCGAAAAATTTAAGTATTTTTAAATTTGTTTATTACTTGAATGAATTTTATTTTGTCGAATGGTTTTGTCAAAAAGTTCTGTTAATTTCTCAGGTTCGATTCCAATTACAGAATCTTTTATGATAAATTCTAGCTGAAACTTAGCCTCCACTTTTAAATTTAAAAGTGCCTTTAAATCGATTTTTCCTTTTTGGGCGTAAACTTAACTGCATTGCTTAGCAAATTAAGAATTATTTGATTCAGTCTAATTTTATCTGAAGAAATATATTCTGGAACATTTGCATCAATCTTCGATTCGAAAAGAATTTCTTTCTCATGAATCATTGGCGCAAAATTACCTATCACAGTGTCAATCGATTCTCTCAGCGAAAAGTTTCGAGATATAATTCCATTTTACCTGATTCAATTTTTGAAAAATCTAGAATATCATTGATAATTCCCAAAAGCAAAGTTTTACTTGATTTGATATAGGGAAATACCAAGCATAGACTCTGATACTATTAAGGCAAATAATCCTTGGTTGATACTTAGATTCGTAGAGCAGACAACTCTAATATTCTAATAAGTTACTATTAATAAAGACACCACTTCAATCAAAAAATACAATTCCTATGTTGAAAATTTTAGTATAGAAAACACACTAAGATCCATGAAAGCAGAGAGATATTCAGTTTAAGGATATTACCTTTCATTTACTATTTTGATTTCTATTAAAATCAATCAAAGTAAACCAAAAAAAAGAAAATTCCAATTGCAAAGAAGATTCTACTAGAGATAGGATAAGAAATGAATAAAAAAAACGGATGTTTGAATAGTCCTTAAAACTTTGGTCAAAGTAAATTTCATTTCACTCATAGCATTTATGGTTGAATGATTTAGCTATTTCTTTTGTTCTGAATGTAGTTAATAATTTTATGAGCGGTTGCTTCCCCTATTCCATCAATCCTAACTAGTTCTTCCCATTTTGCATCTTGGATTTTCTTACGTCCTTGGAAATACTTTAGAATGGATCTACGTCTTACCGCACCTATATCTGGAATTTCGTCTAACAAAGTCTTAAGCTCAGCTTTGATTCTTCTAAGTCTATGATAGGTCACCCCAAACCTATGTGCCTCATCCCTAAGATTACGGAGCAATCGCATACCAGGAGAGTTAATAGGAAAAGTATAAGGTTCTTTTTCTCCTGGGAAATATATTTCTTCTCGCTTCTTAGCTAGCCCAATAAAAGGAAGATTGGGAATTTCCAAGGCAAGAGCAATTTCGCAGGCTCGATTGAGCTGGGTTGGACCACCATCAATAACTATCAAATCAGGTAGGGTCTCCTCTTCATTTAATAAACGCTGAAGCCTTCGACCAATTACTTCATGCATCATACCAGGATCATTGATACCCTCATGTCCTCGAATTTTATAATGTCTATAACCTGGCTTATATGGTTTTCCATCTACAAACATAACCCCAGAAGCTACTGGTTCAAAACCTTGGATATGAGAAATATCATAACACTCGATTACTTGAGGAATTTCTTTTAATTTCAAATTATCTTTTAACTCTTGCAAGGCTGTTGATTGGTCTCTGAGTTTTGTTGCAAGAAGTCTTTCCGTTAAAGCTAGTTCCGCGTTCTTCTGACCAATATTGATTAAGGATCTCTTCTTTCCTTGGGCTGGAATTTTAATTTTGGGCATAAAGCCTAACTGATCTTGCAGATATTCCATCAATGCTTGGACGCCATCCTTAACAACTTCAGGAAGATAAATCGTTCTTGGAACAAAATTTGCGTTCAAATAATAATCTCGCAGAAAGGCTTCCAAGAGTTCTTGGTTAGATGAATCATTTAATCCTGTGAATGGAAATGTCTTCTTAGCTTCTAGTCGACCTGAACGTACTTCTAAGAGTACAATTTGTCCCTCATTATCTCTTTTTGCAAAAGAAACTATGTCTTCGTCCCCACCTTCTACACTGACAACAGTTTGTCTTTCTCTTACTTTTTCCACTCTAGATAAAATATCTCGATAATGTGCCGCTGATTCAAAATCCATTTTATCAGAATAATCCATCATCCTGGATTTAAGATTGTCTATTAAAACATCTTTCTTCCCTTCTAGAAATTGAATAACACGATCTATCATTTCTTTATAGGTATCTTCAGACACATTCCCTTGGCAGGGACCAAGGCATCTCTTGATATGAAAATTCATACAAGGTCTTTGCGGCTTAGCTAAGGGTAATTTCAATTTAGTTTTACGAATTGGAAATATTTTATGGATTATCTGTAGCGCGTCTCTTGCGACTCTAGGGTCAGCATAAGGACCAAAGTATCTATCTCCATTTGGTCTAGGTCTTCTGGTTAGAAAAACCATGGGATAGGCTTCTGATGTGGATACACAAATAAATGGATAACGTTTATCATCCTTTAGGCGAACATTGTATTTTGGATTGTATTTTTTGATTAAGGTCGACTCAAGGATGAGTGCTTCTACTTCTGTCTCAGTGACTATCCAATCTAAATCAGCAATTTCAATTTGTAGATGTCTAGTCTTTACCTCAGCTACATTTGGATTGAGGTAACTTTTGATTCGATTAGCGAGTCGTATCGCTTTGCCAACATAAATGACCTCTCCCTTGGCATCCTTCCAAAGATAGCAACCAGGCTCATCGCTGAGGTTCTTGATCTTCTCTAAAATTAATTTTCGCGATTCGACCATTCCTACTTTTGACCATATTTCTAGAGTCAATCTCGATCACTATTTCAAAATTTCACTAGCCTCGCTCAGTTTAGTTTTGTGCTTGATGTAGGTATTTGGGATTGGTCTTCCTCTGCCACCCCCTTAAGGAGGTATTTCCCAAGTCACCCTGGCAAAGAAGAGAAAATATCTGAATCGAAAAAACTTGTAATTTTTTTATGCTCATTCAGTATAGAACTATGATGCGGGAGATGATTGTGTGTATTGTGATTTTTTCTTTAGCAAATATTCATCTAATAGCTGATGAAACTTCAAACATGGCTGCATTTAATTCGTGTATGAAAGCTTGTTACCAGAAATCGGATACAATGTATTCCACACTATCAGTTACAAGCTTCCTAGGAACCATAGCAGCCTTTGCTAGTGGCAAAGGCATTTCCGGAAGCAATAGATCCTTTGATTACACAAGTCTAGAACGAAATCCAACTGAACCAAGATACAATCATTGTTATTCTTCCTGCAAATACGAAAATCCAAATTTTGATACAACAAAAGATGGCGACATCCATCCTAAGTATGATAATTCCCTATATAATTATTTAAACCGAGACAAAATTATAAAATAATCTACTACGTTTAGATTTGCTCAAGGTTATTTCTTTGGGCACCTATTCCAGCTCTCCCTCGACGAGGGCGCCCCAGCACCATTTAGCAATGCAAAGCTGAGCGTTAGAAATGGTGCTGGGTCTGGGGTGCAGGGACTTGTTCTTGGAATCTTCACCACACGCTAAAGCACGTGGCATCAGTGGGATACTCTTTGGTTCAGAAACTTTGTTCCATTATACCGATTGGAACTTGTTAGCTGATAATATTACTATGAGCTTCATCCTGCAATAGGCTAAAGCCTATCGTCAGGATGAGAAGAAGCTGTAATCATCTTGGATGTTGTATCATACTTATTCCTATCAGAAAGTAGCTTAAGGTTTTTCCTGAATCACCTTCCATTCCGTACAAGAAATTAGTTTTTGCGAGGCTCAGTCAGGATAACATTTTCATGCAAACCTTTCTAGTCTTATTTTGTTTTCATTAATATGAGACTCGGCCAATGCTATTATTTTTTTTGTATTAAAAGCAAAAGGAAAAAGCTTCGCTATTTGCTTTTCATAAATTTTATAATTAATTTGTTTACTATTAACTTTAAGGGTTAATTCTTTAATTTTTGAAAACTCTAAAGCAAAAACAACAGCCTCAATTGAAAATATCTTTCCTTCTAACACTTGATATAGCCTATTAAGTTTATCTTTACACTCAGAATCTCCGTAAGCTTCTTCATATTCAAAATATGAAGATAATATTGGAAAAATTTCCTCTAAATAATTATCTAAAACAAACTCTTGTTCGTTCTCATAATAATCAAAAATAAATTGCCTTACTTCATCAATTGAAATATTTTCATTAATATATTTTTCAAGAATACTGATTAAAGAATTTATAGTTAAATTTTTCATGGCACATGCCTCTCTATCCCTGGAACCTTAATGCCCCGATGTATAAATTTTCCAGTTTTATCAAATGTATCATGATATAAACGTATCGTTTTTCCTTGTTGATTAAGAACTTTAACCCATTGCGTATAGCTTCCTTCTACTCGGCCAGGCACTTTTATGCTAAATTCAGTAAAGTCTCCTATCTGTTTTATATTTTGATCAAATGGATTTCTTTTTGCATATTGATTAAAAAATTTATTTCCTTTTTGAAGAACAGCCTCCGATATTTGCATACCCCCCTTCGCCGTCTGCACCCCACCATCTTTCGCCTTCTTAAGAGTCTTAGAATCAACAGTGCTCTTAGCAACATCATCATCAACTGCTCTGACAACGTCTTTACCTATTTTCTTGCCATAACGCTTCCAGATGCCATAAGCCATCAAAGCAGCATGTGTGGTTGTGTAACCGATATCTTTCTCATCACCAGAAGTGATTCGTGTGAATTTCTCTATGTCATCGGTAATTCCTTCTTTAAATGCTTCTACTATTGCATCACCAACTTGGCCTCTATATTCAGAATCTGTAAATAGTTTTTTGGCAGCATCTCCATATTTGTTGAGTAAGGCTTGTCTTTGTTCTGGAGTAGAGTTAGCTAGGAAGTCTGCAAACTCTTTGATATTTTCATAGTCTTGAATGAGAGAATTGAGTTCTTCATCCAGACGTTCTGCTACTCCCCCAGCGAATTTGTCTCCCATTCCTTTTGGTAATAGAGATTGTAAGATTTTTCTTCGTAGCTCTTCGGAAGCACCGTCAACAAGCGGTGGGAAGGACAATCCGTCCTTCTAGGGATTGGGATTTATCTTAATATAACATAAAATAAACTCAGCATAAACTAGATTGTTTAATTGGGAATCTTACGAGAAAGTAGCGTAAAAGCTTTCAACTTAAGGATTCAATCTTTCGTTAACCAAAAATCTACGAAGAAGCTATATCCTTACAGCTTGAGAAATATGTAAAATTATTGGATAGACTTAATTTTTTTCTTTTAGTCCTTTAATAAGCTTATTCCAATAAGAAACAACTTCTATATGCTTTTTTCTATCTAAAATGACTTTATTCTTTGGATCCTTTGGATCACCACCAACTATTACTGGTTTTATTTCAAAAATTTCCATATCAGATTCTATAAATGAATTATTCTTTCTAAATTTGATGATGTTATTCATTTTAAGTTATAATCTCCTTTATTTAAAACTTTTAAAAAATCTGTAAAATTGGTGGCAACTATTTTAGCCAGCGAATTATCCATTCCTACAAAGGGTATACTAACAATAGAATATTTATCAAATCTGGTATCGAAAGCAAAAGCCTCACCACCTCCATTAGAGCCAAACAAAATCAAGCCTGGAGCATACTCACTAACCTCATAAGCCTCATTTAATGAGATTATTTCATCTATTTTCCATAAAATTAAATAACTTTCTAATCCAATAAATCCTTCTCCACCATTATATTGTATCATAAACTGAATATAATCACTAGGTAAATTAATACTTATTGCATTATTAAGTTTTTCTAACGAGATACTACTATTTGTATTGAAATTAGATAATAATTTGTCAAAGTTATTTTTCATAATGCTAATTCCTTAGAAATCTTTTTTGAAATTTATTCCACCAACTAGTTACTTTTGAATGTTCACTTCTCTTTAAAGGTATTTTATTTTCTGGATCAATTGGAGATCCATTAAATTTTACTGGTTGAATCTCATGAATATCCATTCCCTTTACATCAGGATTGTTTCTATGAATTTTTGCATTTGCATTATTTGCTGCTTTTCTTGCATTGTCATATTCTACTCCATCTAATATTTTAAATGGTCCACTTGGTTTAGGAAGATCATCAGGATAACCAGTCCAGTCAATTATCGAAAATTCACCTTCACCCGCCTTAGCTGCCTCATCCCCAACATCATCCGCTTTCTTCCCGAACCTAGCAATAGCCCATTTTCCGAATGAACTGTCAGCTATTTTTTTACCAAGAGGAGTTTCAAATATCGCTTTGGAAATTTTCTTGGCTACCGTTGCTGGTAGGAAAGGTGTAAACATAGCAGCGGTTGATATTCCTGCACTTAAATAGTCGCCTCTATAGACATCTTTTAGTGCAATGAATCCATCGATCACATCTCCAGCGATAGGTGTAAATCCAGCACCTATTGCAACCGCTGTTTTTTCATATGCTTCTGCTACTCTAGCTGCTGTTTCTGCATTGGGATTTTTTTCATACTGCTCGACTGCTTTCTTAACTTCATGAAGATCCTTTCCTTCATTCTTAAGGAAATCTTTTATCTGAGAGACTAGGTATTTCTCTGCTTTCTCTAAAAATTCTGCTTTTTGTCCTTTGTCTAAAGTTATAGATACAGTAGCTTCTTTTTTATTTTTATCATTTTTTCTTGTTACATGCCATCCACCTCCCTGCAATACATTTTCTTTTTCTTTTCTTTGAGCAGCCTCTCTTTGTGCTTTTTCTATCAAGGAACTTTCTTCCTCGGATAGAGGAAGTCCCATAGCGGCTTTCTGGAATGCCTTGTCGGTTGGTTTCATATCGCCATACCGTTCTTCGAATCGGTTTAGTGCGACCTGTTCGTCGGAATAGGCTCCATTTCCTTGGATCCAATTCCCCAACCTTTCAGGGTTGAAAGAGAGATCTGCACTTCCTTGGAATCCGTAGTTAGCATTCCAGGAAGCTTGTCCATTGATAGCATCGATGATAGAGGTTCCGCTGTCT